>JAJDVR010000064.1 GCA_022826025.1 Gemmatimonadota bacterium
GAAATCCAGGTCTCCCGAGTGGGCGTGATGGTAGGCGTGCGTGCGCTTCCAGTAGTCGTAGGGGGTCAGGAGCAGGACGCCGATGAAACGCCCGACCCACTGCCGAGCCGCGTGCGAGCGAAAGAACGATCCATGTCCGCAGTCGTGCTGGATCATGAAGAGACGCATCATGAAGCCGGCGGTCGGCATCGCGAGCAGGATGGTCAGCCAGTACCCCACTTCGAGACTGCGCAGGGTGGCATACCAGAGCACCGCGAAGGGGATGGCGGAGGTGAGCAGCTGTCGAACGCTGGCGCCGGTGTCAGGGCCCCAGTACGGCTTGAGGATGGCGTTCCAGCGGGCGACCTTCTCGCGGTCGGGCGCAGTGGGCATGGTCTGGTCCGTAAGGGGGCCGGGTGAGGTGGGGTGACGGATTCGGGGCAGCGAAGCGACGCCTCTAGCGCCGGATCGTCTCCCCCGGCAGTGGCGGCGCGTGCACCGGATCGCGGCGTACGCGGGTCGCCTGCTCGAATGCGTAGCCCAGGGCAAACAGCCGGGCCTCGCTGAAGGGCCGGCCGAAGAACGAGATCCCGACCGGCAGCCGGTTTCTCGTATAGCCGGCCGGCACGATCAGGTCGGGAAGCCCGCTCAGGTTGGCCAGGTTGGTTGCCGACGGCGAGGGGTTGGGTGACGAGGAACCCCGGTAGACCCCCGCCTGTCCGGGTCGGGTCGGTGAGGTGGGGTAGACGATGGCGTCGAGCTCGTTGGCGTCCAGCAGCCCCTCCAGGTTGGCGCGCACCAGCGGCAGGCCGTGGTCACGCATGGCCCTGTACAGATAGTCGTCCGGAGTGCCGGTGTTCAACTCCTGCTCGAAGAGAGTCCAGCGCGTGGGGTTCGGGACGCCCCCCTCCGGCGGGGCAGCGAGAATCTTCCTTGCGCGTTCGATCATCTCCTCGAGCGTGCGTGGATATCCCGGCGCCAGGCTGGCCAGGTACGCTTCGATCTGCGGTTTGAACTCGCGCCAGCGGATGGTCTGGTAGTACTGAGCCTTGGCTTCGAGCAGCCACGGCGGATAGCGCACGTCCACCACCGTCGCGCCGGCGGCGCGCATGGCGTCGAGCCCCGCCTCGATGATCCAGTCGACCTCGTCGTCGTAGCCCAGAAAGTCGCGCGCGACGCCGATGCGGGCGCCATCCAGCGCGCCTGCGTCCAGGAAGGCGGTGTAGTCGGTCTCGTAGCGCCCCTCGCTGGCCAGCGTCGCTTCGTCGGCGGGGTCCACGCCCACCATCACGTTCATCATCGCCGCGACGTCGTAGACGTGGCGGGCCATCGGGCCGGCCGTGTCGAAGGAGAGCGCGAGCGGCACGATGCCGTCCCGGCTCAGCAGCCCGTGTGTGGGCTTGAGCCCGGCGATTCCGTTGGCCGAGGTGGGGCCGCGTACGGAGCCTCCGGTGTCGGTCCCGATCCCGAGCTGGCCGTAGGAGGCGGCGACCGCCACGCCGCTCCCTCCGGAAGAGCCGGACGGATTGCGGTTCAGGTCGTGCGGGTTCCGCATCGGGCCGCCGACGGAGCTGAGCTGCACTCCGGAGGCGAACTCGCTCATGTTGACCTTGGCCAGGATGATGGCTCCCGCCTCCCGAAGCTTGCGCACGATGAAGGCATCGTCGGGCGGAATCGAACCCTTCAGCAGGAGCGATCCCGCGGTGGTGGGCATGTCGTCGGTGTCGACGTTGTCCTTGAGCAGCACCGGGATACCGTGCAGCAGGGAGCGGGGGCCCTGGGCGCGTCGCTCCTCGTCCAGGGCACGCGCCCTCTCGAGCGCCCGCGGGTTGAGCGTCAGGATGGCGTTGAGCTTCGGCCCCCGGTCGTCGTACGCATCGATGCGCGCCAGGTAGAGTTCGACCAGCCGCTCCGAGGTGAGCGAGCCCGCGTCGAAGGCCGCGTTGATGTCCGCGATGGTGGCTTCGGAAAGCGAAATGGACTGGGCCCCGGCGCCTGCCGGCAGGACGACGGCGGCCAGCCAGACGACGAGCGCGCGGCGGATGGAGAAGCGTTTCATGGGCCTCAGCGGCTGTATCGGAAGAAGCGGTCGGAAATGGTCAGCAGCAACGGCGTGCCCACGGTCATCGTCAGGATGCCGCCGATCCGGAGGGCGTTGCTGTCATACTCGGGATCCTCCCCGTGCATCAGCATCACGTATCCCGCGGTGGTCGAGATCAGTCCGGCCATCGCGACGTGAAAGAAGCGGCCACGGGATCGCCGCGTGCTCCCCGAGCGCGTCGCCGCGATGCTGCCGGCGGCGCCGGGCAGGCTCAGCGCGAACACGCCCGTCGCCATCGTCGTCAGAGCTCCGCATTGGGTGTCGAACTGCTTACCATGGTCGGTGGATACGGTCCCCACGCACTGCCTGAGGGCCAGGTACCCCAGCCCAACGCCCAGCGCGTTGGCCAGAACCGTGCTCCCGAAGACCTGCGCCGACGGGTGCGATTCCTCCTCCACCGACCAGTCCCAACCTCGCCTGGAAGAAGTGCGAAACGGGTTTCGCCGCTCCGCAAGGCTCGGCAACCGCGACTCGACCAGGAGGGCCCCGCGCGCGCCGCGGTCGCCGTACCGGATCACCGCCTCCAGGGGAGAAAGGACTTCGACACGTTCGATGTCGTCCAGGGAGAGACTCGAGTAGATCTGCCCGGGATCCGCCACCGCCACCCCGTCGAGGTACACGGCGATCTCGGCGCACTCCCCCGCTCCGCTGCGCCGATACTCCACGCACAGCCGGTCACCGCCCCTGGAGCCGCCGCGCACGCGTATGCCGGACATGCCGCCGCGCAGCAGATCCCCCAGGTGCTGGCCGGTGCGGGCCGCCTGCTCGATTTCCTCCGCCGGGATCTCGTTGACGCTGAACCCGGAAGTGAGGCGGCGCCGCTCGACTTCGCTGAGCGCCTCGACCACAAGGGGCTCGAACTGGATGGCGCGCGGCGACATGAACACCTCGATCCTGAGGTCCCTGCCCCGCTCTACGCCCACATGCTGCGCGTACTCGCCGTAGGCGATGTGCTCCATCACCACCACCCGCTCGCCCACCGCGACATCGTCGATGAGGAAGGTGCCGTTCGGGCTCGATATCTCCTGCAGGATTCCGTCCGGGACGGTAATGCGGACCACCACCCCTGCAACGGGCTGGAAGGTGTCCTGGTCGAGAATGCGGCCGAAAACGCTGCCCGTGCCCGGCGCCGCTTCGGCATCCTGGGCGATGGCCGCTGCGGGCAGCAGCAACGGAAGGACCGCGAGCGCGTTCCGGAGCCATCTCGCCAGTGAATTCACTGCCTCTCCCGTTGATTGCGGCGGCGGAATCGCCGCCCGGCAATGTAGGGCCGCGTCCCTGCGCCCAAAAGGTGGCCGCTGGCCGTCTCTCAAAAGATGTTGGCCTCGACGGGGATGTCTTCCCCGAAGCGACCGTGGCGGAAGGCGGTCACGTCGACGGTGTGCGCCTCGCCGTCCGCGATCAGTTCCGACACGGCGAGCCCGGTGGCCGGGGCGTGCATGATCCCGTGCCCGGAAAAGCCGCACGCGTCGATCCAGCCGCGGGCTCCCGGATTGAAGCCGATGATCGGGCTGTTGTCCGGGGTGACGCCGTAGTACCCCCACCAGCTCCCCCGGCGGTCGACCCCGAGGTCCTCCCACCAGGGAAAGCGCTCGACGCCTGTGAGGAAGACATGCTCGAGCCAGTCCCAGTTCACTCCCTCGGTGAAGCCGTACGCCTGGGTGAGGTCGTCCAGGCCGAAGAGGACGCGGTCGCCTTCGCTGCGCAGGTAGACACCGGTGGCGAGGTCGATGGTCAGGGGATAGGTGCGGGTGTCGCGCACGGGCGCGCTGAGGAAGATGTTGATGCGCTTCGGTCCCACGGGGAGGTGCAGCCCGGCAAGCTCCGCGACCGTGCCCGACCACGCGCCCGCGGCGTTCACGAAGTGCCCGCACGGGAAGGTCTCGCCGCCGCACTTGACCCGCCACCCCTTCCCTTCCGCCCTTACGCCGGTCACGGGGGAGGAGAACCGGTAGCGCACGCCCAGTTCCCGGCCCATCGCCACCCAGGCATGTGTGGCGATGTGTGGATCGATCACCCCGTCCCACGGCCCGTAGGTGGTGCCCGCCAGCCCCTCCGTCTCGAAGTCCACGTAGCGTTGCGCCTCGACCGGGTCGACCACCTCGACGGGCGCTCCCAGGCTCTTCTGCAGCGCGACCGACTCCAGGTGTCGCTCCCACTTGTCGTGGGGGACCAGCAGCAGGTAGCCGATGTCCCGGTAGCCGACCTCGTGTCCGTGGCGCTCCGGGAATTCCCGGTACACGGGCAGGGAGTACATCGAGAGCCCGATGTTGGCGGCGGTGGTGAACTGCACGCGCACGCCGGCGGCGCTCCTGCCGGTCGAGCCCATGGCGGGCGCCACGTCCATCTCGGCCACCAGCACGCGCAACCCGCGGCGGGCCAGATACCAGGCGCAGGAGGCGCCCATGATGCCGGCGCCGGCGATGACGACGTCGGGGTTCTTCAAATGCCGGGCAGCGCCAGCAGGCTGCGGGGATCGACGCTGGTGGTGCCGTAGCGCACCACCCAGTGCAGGTGCGGGCCGGTGACCCGGCCGGTGGTTCCGACCAGCCCGATGGGGGTCCCGGCGGTGACCGTGTCGCCTGCCTCAACCAGCTGCCCGCTCAGGTGGAAGTAGCCGGTCAGCAGCCCGCCGCCGTGGTTCAGGTAGACGATGTCGCCGGCCAGCAGGAAGCCGTCCACCAGCGCCACCACCCCGTCGGCGGGGGCGCGCACCGTGTCACCGGGGGCCCCGGCCAGATCGAGGCCCATGTGGCGGCTGGAGATCTGCCCGTTGTACTCGCGGCCGGTGCCGAAGCCGCTGGTCACGCGGGAGTCGCGCGGGAGCACCACCTCGGGACCCCAAAGCCGCGGCGTCTCGTGCGCTTCGCGCGCCACCTGGTTGGCCTTGGCCTGGTCGGCCCGCAGCCGCGCCTGGTCCTCCTCGTTCAGCGGCGACCCGAAGCGCGGCGCCACCGTCAGGCGCTCGTGCTCATACTCGCCCTCCACGATCGCGATGCGCAGCGAGTCGGTCTGGGTGCGGCCGTCCGCGTAGCTCGCCGTAACCCAGGCGTCGATGGAATCCGTGGCCTCGATGGGCACCGGCGCCAGACTCACCAGCACCATATCGGCGACTGTCTCTTCGCTCTCGGCCGGTACCGGCGCCGGGCTCTCCGCCACAGGACCTGCCGGCTGGAAGTGCAGCTCCTCGCCCCCGGCCTCTCCCGTGGCCGACACCATCCCGTCGACGACCGGCGCCGCCACGCGTATGAGGAAGAGATGGCCCTGAACGGGCGGGGCCGGCTCCCAGCTCACCTCGACCGGCGCCAGCTCCGGCAGCGGGGGCTCCCAGAAGCTGAGAAACAGCAGCCCCAGCACCCCGGTCAGCAGCAGCCCCGCGAGCCCGGCCCACACGCCGCGGTGGGTCCTCTTTCTCCGGTTGGGTGTGGCCATCGCCATCCCCTGTCTCCCCTTTCTTTTCGCCTGTCCTTCCGGCCGCGCCCCATTTCCGCGCGCCGCCTTCTCCCATGAGCCGGGTGGGTCTCGAACCCACGACCTACGGATTAAAAGTCCGTTGCTCTACCAGCTGAGCTACCGGCTCGACCGCAATAATACATGGCAGCCCGCCCTCCGAGCCATCTACACCGACGTGGCCGGCGCTGCAGTCCCGCGCCCCATGCCAAGCTCCAGCTGCTCCAGCCCGAAGGTCATGCGGTGATGGGGAGTGGGGCCGAAACGCCGGATGGCGGCGCGGTGTTCCTCCGTGCCATACCCCATGTTCCGGTCCCAGCCGTACTCGGGGTATCGGCGCGCGAGGCGGATCATGAGCCGGTCGCGGCACACCTTGGCCACGATCGATGCGCAGGCGATCGAGTGCACCAGACCATCGCCGCCCACCACCGCTTCGTGGTCCCAGGGAAGGTCGCGCACGGGCAGGCCGTCCACTACGACGTGGTCGGGCCGCCTCGGCAGGCGGCGAATCGCCCGCTCCATGGCACGCGCCGTCGCCCGCAGGATGTTGATGCCGTCGATTTCGCGCGCGGAGGCGGCTCCCACGGTCACGGCGACGGCCTGCTCCCGAACGCGCCGCGCCACCTCCTCCCGTTCCTCCCGCGAGACCCGCTTCGAGTCGTCCGCCCCCTCAACGCCGAGGTCCCGGGGCAAAACCACGGCAGCGGCCATCACCGGACCCGCCAGCGGCCCACGACCCGCTTCGTCCACTCCCGCGACGCCGAAAAGACCGCGGCTCCAGAACCCGCGCTCGTAATCGAGCGGGATCCGGAGCCCCGAATCAACATTCTGTTCCGGCGTCATCGCCGGCGTGGCGTCAGCGGGTGCGCTTCTCTGGAATGCGCGCCGCTTTTCCTCGCAAGCCGCGCAAATAGTAGAGCTTGGCCCGCCGCACGCGCCCCCGCCGCACTATTTCGACCCCCTCGATCCAGGGCGACAGGTACGGGAAGATGCGCTCCACTCCGATACCCCCGGAGATCTTGCGCACGGTGAAGGTCTCGCCCATGCCGCCGCCGCGCCGGGCGATACACACGCCCTCGAAGACCTGGATGCGCTCCTTGCGGCCCTCCCGAACCCGGTAGCGCACGCGTACCGTATCGCCCGCGCCGAAGTCCGGAAGGTCGGTGCGCACATGCTCCCTGTCGAGTTCCTGCAGCAGATCGGCCATGGTCCACCTCCTCAGGCGCTGTTCGGCCGAGAAGCGTTATCGGTTTTGTCGCGGCTGCGCCCCAGGGGAGGCGTCCCCCGTGCAGCATTAAAAGCTAACGCGACCCGATTCATCCGTGAAGGCCGGGGTCCGAACGCTTCGGCGCGAGCATGGAGGTTTGACCGCTAGCGCCCGAACAATCTCCCGAGCGCGCCGACGCCGACGGCGAGGCCCGCGGTGAAGCTCTGCGTGCCGCCCTCGCCGGGTCGGTCCCCGGCTTCCCCGCCTTCGACGCCGAGCGCGGCAAGGGCCAGTCCCGCGGTTCCGGCGGCCACTGCGACGCCGAGCACAACGCTCCGCGCCCTCGAGAACTCCCGCACCTCGATGCTCGCGAGACCGTCGCGGGCCACCTGCAGGGTGTCGTACTGCACGACCTCGCGGAAGGCCCCGATCACCTGGCGGTTGCTGGCCTCGAACGAGATGGTATCGCCGAAGCTGATGATCAACCCCTCGATGGCCACGGTCTCCGGCGGCGAGTTGGGATCGACGATCGCGGACTGGATCGGCACGCGCAGCCGGGCCACGGAGCCGACCGGCGCCTCCTCCACCAGACGGTAGGTGTAGCAGCCGGAAACGAGTGGCATGCCGCAAACCAGAGACGCCAGGAGCATGCGGCGCAGCGCGCCGAACGGGTCAGAACGCCACATCGATATCACGCGTAAGCAACTGGTTGAAGGCGTACACGAAGTGCCAGGGATCACCGGGGTATATGCCACCGGATTCGTTCAGGAGGTTGCGGTCGTCCACGTCCACGATCACGTGGACATCGATCGGCTCGGAGCCCAGCGACTCCGCCTGCACGAACCAGCGACGATCGATCGAAATATCGATCACCCTGTCGAACGGGATCTCGTGGACGATCGTGTCCGACGTGACTACCTGCACCCTCGTAACTCCGATGTCGTTCACACCGGCCACGAACTGCGTCGAGTAGATGAGCCGCAACTGCTGACCCGCCTCGCCGTTCATCTCGAAGAAGATGTTGCGAGGCGTCGGGTCGTCGAAGATATCGCAACCCGGGAATGCGACCAGCGCAACGGCGACGAGCAGCTTCTTCACTGTGGATGCGCGACTCACGGCAGACTTGGGTGACACCGGCGAAGAACGGAAGCGGTGGGGGCACCCCGCGCGAGACGGGGTGCCCCACCTTGTCTCAACCGCCGCAACCCAGCCCGTTCAGGTGGCAGTTGGCCCTGATCTCGATGATCGAGATCGGGAGCATGGTACCGGGGCTCCCCGAGGCGGCCGAAGCACCCTGCCACTTCGGATCCTTGATCCCCCAGCGGTACATGTCCGCCAGCCGCAGGCCTTGCAGCATCACGTTCACGCGGCGCGTGTGCTGGAGCATCTCCATTTCGGAGATCTGACCGTCGTACGGCGTGAGGCCGTCAAGCGCGCGAATGTGGTTGATATGCGTCGCAAAGGCGCTCGAGTCCATGCTCTTGAGCGCGTTCTCGGCCAGAATCAGATGCATCATCCGGGCCGAGGCCAGCGTCAATGGCGGATAGATGCCGCCCTTGTCCAGGTAGCTGCCGCCCTTCCACTGGTTCAGCCACTTGATGACCGCCGGATCGTCGACGCCGTCGATGGGATCCTGCAGCGCGATGCCGTTGATGTCGTTCTGGTCGTCCACGGTCGCGATCGACAGGTCGATCTGGTTCTCCTTGCGGTCGTTGACCCAGGAGGCCATGGAGTTGGACCGGCTGGCGCTCGAGAACGTCAGGTTGTAGGTCCAGTCCGCGGCGACGTTGGCAAGCACGTCAGCGGCGTCCGCGCCGGCCTCGGCGGACGACACCAGCCCGTCCCCGGAGGGCGACGGGTTGATCACGTCCCAGATCGCCCGGGACTGACGGGCGCGCGCCCGCAGGGCCTTGGCCTGGAGCGCCATGTCGGTGGCCCCGACTTCGTTGAAGCCGGAAATGGCGGTCGAAAACCTCTCGATCGCACCGTCCAGGACCTGATACATGTTGTCGGGCCCGATGGGGGCGCCGCTCTCCGTCTTGTCCGAGAACGCGAAGTCCTCCTGGATCTCGCCGATCACCATGTACATGATGCCCGAGTAGAGGTACGCGCGGGCCAGGTCGGTCTTGATCCCGGTGGAGGGATTGTTGCCATGGTGCTCGTTAAGGATTTCGATCGCCTCGTCGCTCATCCACCGCCCCTGTCCCATGGCGGGGAACGGGCCGTCGATGAACTCGTTCAGCGGGTCGTCCACGAAGCCCAGATCGAGCGAGAGCCAGGCGTCCCTGGACCCGATCCAGCGCATCTCGTCGGAAGCGACCAGGTACGGCTGCCAGGATTGGGAAACAGACGACGAGACGAGGGTGAGCGACCCGTTGACCACCGCGGAGGCGGCGGCTTCCGAACGGATGTCCTCCTCAACGAGGCTGTTGGGGTTGTTGACGTCCAGGATGTCGCAACCTCCGAGCGCGAACGCGACCAGAAGGGGTGCGACCCAGGCCTTGATGTTTCGGTTCTTCATGAGTCTCTCTCCTGGATCAGAACGTGAAGCGCGTGGACAGCGTGAAGCGCCGCGGCACCGGAATGCCCCAGCCTTCCGTCGAGTCCAGGAAGTTGCAGCTGAGGCCCGAGTTGCAGCGCCCGAGCACGTTGCCCTCGGGATCCATGCCCGGGTAGTCGCCCAGCATGAAGAGCCTCATGTTGCGCACGCCGAGGTTCACCGTGGCGGTGGAGAGGCCCCAGCCCTCCACGATCGACGCCGGCACCCGGTAGGTGAGCGAAAGCTCGCGCCACTGGATCCAGTCGGCGTCGTAGACCCCGTTCATCCCGCTCATCGGCGAGAGGCCTTCGACTTCGTGTGCCCAGGCGATCGCGGCCTCGAGCCGCTGTTCGGGGGAGGAGCCCGGGTTCAGCATGGCCGCGTAGAGCTCTGCCGAGCGCGGCGTGTTGCGGCCGATGAAGTTGTTGGCGCGGCGGAACATCCCCGAGAGATCCTGCACCTGGTGACCGATCTTGTACTCGAGCAGCGAGCTGAGTTCGAAATTGCCCAGGAACGCCAGGTTGAACCCGAAGGAACCGGCGAAGTCCGGGGTGGGCTTGCCGAGATAGGTGTCGAGCAGGCCCGTGCCGCAGTTGTGCGACGCCAGCCCGCCGTTGGGCGTGCCGAAGTCCTCGTTGCCGATCGCCAGCGGCTTGAAGCTGTTCGGATTGCGGGGCACGCTGAAGTAATCCAGGGCCTGCTGGTGCGTGGGGGCCACGCACTCGCCGCTGACCGGAGAAAGAATGTTCAGCGGGATCTCCAGGTCCGCGATCCTCGCTCCGAAGAACGCACCGGGCGTGTAGCCCTCGGTCAGGAAGTTGCGATAGCGCGGATAGCTGCCGCCGGTCTTGAGCG
>JAJDVR010000034.1 GCA_022826025.1 Gemmatimonadota bacterium
TCTCCTGGTGGCCAAGAGCCTGCCCCACGTACCGTTCTCCGTCTCCCGCGGCACCGATCCTTGCGGCACGCAGTACGATATTTCCCAGAAGGGCGTGGCCAAGGTGCGCGAGGGCTACCTCGAGGACGGCTGGGACCAGCCGCGCCAGATCAATCACATCTCCATCCGCTCCAAGCAGCCCGAACGGGTCGCCGAGTTCTATCACAAGGTGTTCGACCTCGACGTCGGCGAGGCGCCCGGGCCCGACGGCAGTTTCTGCGTCACCGACGGCCAGGTGGCGCTGCTCGTGCGCCCGTGCGACAACTCTCTCTACCGAGGCATGCGCGAGGGCCTCGACCACTTCGGCTTCCGCGTCGAGAACCTGGAGCAGACCCTGAAGGAAATCGAGGAACTGAGCGAGGCCGCCCCCGAATCGGCCCCCGCCAACCTCGACGCTGGCCGCTTCGGCCCCATGACCCGCGCGGACCTGGAAGGCTGCGTCATCGGCCAGTACGCCATGGCGGACCCTGACGGGGTGCTGCTGGATCTCACGGAACAATAGAGCAGCACGCGAATCCCACCGATGAAGCCGGGCGGGCGGGTTCAAACTCGTCGGTGTAGCGGTGTCCCGCGGCGCATGTCCTGCGCATCACCTCACGGCTGCTCCCAGGAGCAGTTCACGGTCGTGAGAACCCGCTTGTTGCTGCGGTAGGTCGCCTCGTAGTCACAGCTTCCGCGAACGTTGGCGAACCTGCCGGTACCTCCGTCAAGCGTTCCTCCGCCGCTGCCGCCCGTCTC
Source organism: Gemmatimonadota bacterium (assembly GCA_022826025.1). Classification (GTDB taxonomy): domain Bacteria; phylum Gemmatimonadota; class Gemmatimonadetes; order Longimicrobiales; family Gaopeijiaceae; genus BD2-11. The sequence goes on from JAJDVR010000034.1 coordinate 778, forward strand.
CACGCCCCCGCCTGTCCTTCGACCCGACATGTAGAGCTTGTTCTCGCCCCGGGCGTCGCTGAACGTGCAGGTTGTCTCCAGACGGAAGCGCTTCGGGGTTTGCCTGCCGTAGACCACGCACGTCGTGTCACCGTGGGTACCCTTCGTAAACGGATCGCCGGAACTCTCGACAATGACCGCCACTCCGTTCAAACCGCCGCCGAAGGTGGTCACCTCCGGCTGCTTCACCGTGGTGTAGCTGTGAGTCGAAACCATGAGCATGGTGAAGGTACCGGTCGCGGCCCCGAAAACGGGCTGAACCATGCCCAAGCTTCCGGCCGCGGCGATGCCCACCACGGCCGTTATTTGCCTGGCCAACGCCAGAACCCCAAGGGTCTTCTTCGGTTGCATGGCAAACTCCTCCGTCCTTTCCCAGTTGTTGCAAACCAGCATCCTCGTCTCTGTACAGCGTCCTACGCCGCGCTGCCGACGAACTCCGCCAGCCGTTCGCCGATCACGTACACGGTGGCGTTGGTGTTGGCGCGCACCACCTCGGGCATGACCGACGCGTCCGCCACCCACAGGTTGTCCAGTCCGTGGACGCGCAGGCGCTGGTCCACCACCGAGGCGGGGTCGTCCGCCGGTCCCATCCTGCAGGTGCCGCTGGCGTGTTGGTAGCTGTCGTAGGTGGAGCGGGCGAAGGTCGCCCAGTCCTCGCCGGGCGCGGGGTTGCGTACCGCGCCGTAAAACTCTCGCATCGGCGCGGTGCGGGCGAGGTCACGGATGAACTCCATGGCCGCCACCGTCTTCTCGACGTCCTTGGGTTCCTTCAACATGCCCGTTTCGATGGCGGGAAAATCCCGGGAGTCCAGGCTGTTGAGGCGAATCCGGCCGGGCGCCGCCTGCTCCAGCAGTTGAAGCGACAGGGGCAGGAGTGAGCCGACGCCCTCGATCTTGGTGGGGGGCCGCAGCGTCACGCTGAAGTCGCCGTAATCGGTGCCCGGAGTTCGTGCCATGAGACGAAGCCGCGGCAGGGTCCAGTCCACCTCGAAGTCCCTGACGGCCTCGAAGGTCACGTGCACGGTGGCGTGGTCCTGGAAGTTGCCGCCGACGCCCTCCAGCGCGTGGGTCACGGTGATTCCCAGCCGTTCCAGTTCGGCGGCCGGGCCGATACCCGACAACATGAGGATCTGCGGGCTGCGGTACGCCCCCGCGGCCAGCACCACCTGGCCCGCGGTATCCGTGTGGGCGCGGCCGTCCTTCTCGTAACGCACCCCGTCCACGCGGCTGCCCGACAGGGTCAGCCCCAGCACCGGCGCCTCGGCCTTGACGGTGAGGTTCGGACGCTCGCGCGCCGGGTCCAGGTGGCTCACCACGGCTGACTGACGGACGCCGTCCTTGATGTTGCAGACCCCCGGACCCACGCCTACGGGATCGGGGAGGTTGGTGTCGGGCAGGCACGGGATGCCCATCTCGCCGGCGCCGTCAATATAGGCCCGAATCACCGGGGCGAGGTCCGAGTCCAGGCTGAAAGGGCGTTTGACGTAGACCGGTCCGGCGTGGCCGTGGTCCGGGTCATCCGGGAAGTCCTGGTCCGCCTCGATCCGCTTCAGGACCCCGTGGACGGTTTCCCAGGACCAGTCGGAATTGCCCGCCGCCACCCATCGCTCCATGTCGTGGCGGAGCGGCCACACCCAGCCCATGGCGTTGACCGACGAACCCCCACCCAGGATCTTGCCGGCCAGAGGATAGAACGGGCTGCCGTCGATGGGCCGCTCCACGGTGAACGCATCGACCCAGGGGCTCTCGAACCAGACGCGGTCGCGAGCGCCGGAGTCTTGGATGACGTCGGGGATCGGCCGCGGGTCCGGCGCGGCGTCCAGAAGCAGCACCTTGCGGCGCGGGTCTTCGCTGAGCCGGGCGGCGGCGACACAGCCGCCGGAGCCGCCGCCGATGACAATGACGTCGTAGTGATCAGACATGGGCTTTCCTTACGCCGACGGGCGTTCAGTCGTCAATCCGCGCGAGAACGGGTAGGGGCACCACCGCCATACCGGTAAAGGCCGCCCCTACGACGCAGCCGGCGTAGCGGCGCGGGCGAGAGCGCCCGCGTCCTCCAACTCCGCTACCTCCCGGCAGGCGCGAATCAACTCTCCGGTTGAAGCCGCCCCCAGCAGCGGGTCGGCAAGCGCGTGGACCTTCGCGTCCATGTCCTCATCGGACAGCGGACACTCCAGGCTTCCCGAGGCCTGCTCCACCGCCTCCTCGACGGTGCGGCCGTCCTTCAGCCGTATGGTGACCACGGCGCCGGCTTCACGGATATTGTCGTCCACCACCGCGGAAACCCGGTCGCGCACCGCCGTGACCCGGGGGTCCCGCACGACTTCGTCGGAGAACTCGGCTACGCCCACCCGTCCGAGCACCAGGGCGGCGCCCACCGCGTGGTACACGCTGAACTTGCCCTGCAGGCCGGTTTCCGGGGTCTTGTTCCCGGTGAGCTCCAGCACCAGCGGGTGCACCCGCAGTTCCACCGACTCGATGTCCTCGCCGGTGAGCCCGTGCCGGCGCTTCAGGCTGATGCAGCCGTCGAGGCTCGGGTGGATCACGACGCCGCATGGATAAGGCTTGTAGGTGTTGAGCAGGGTCTCGTAGCTGTCGCCCAGGCCGTCGCAGATGGCGCCGTAGTCCTGTTTCGTGGACAGCACCCGGGCGAAGCCGCGCGGCGCCTCGATGGCGCGCTCCGAGCCGGTGAGCCCCTCGGCGGCCAGGAGCGCGGCGGCGAGGCCGTTCTGCGCCGCCCGTCCGATGTGCAGGGGCTTCAGCATGGTGCCGAACATCTCCCGCAGGCCGGCGGCCTGGGTGGCGGCTCCCGCCAGCGCCCAGCACATGCGTTGCACGTCCAGTCCCAGCAGGCGGCCGGCAGCCGCCGCGGCGCCGAAAATCCCGGCGGTGCCGGTGATGTGCCAGCCCACGTCATAGTGGTCCGGGTAGACGGCGTTGCCGATGCGGCACTCCACCTCGACCCCGAGGATCAGCGCGTGCAGGAAGTCGCGCCCGGACACGGGGCGGTGCTCGGCCAGCGGCACCAGCGCCGACGCCACCGGCCCCGCGGGATGAATGATGGTCTGCAGGTGGGTATCGTCGAAGTCGAACACGTGCGAGCCGACGCCGTTGAGCAACGCGGCGTGCAGCACGTCCACCCGTTCCGTCCGGCCCAGCACCGACGCCTGGGGCTGTCCCATGAAGGGTCCCAGCGCCCGCAGGGTGATGTCCACGGATTCATGCCGCGATCCTCCCACGGCACAACCCATCCAGTTGAGCAGCGTGCGCGCGGCTTCGTCGCGCACGGCGCCGGGGACGGTGTCGAAGTCCGATCCGCAGACCCACTCCGCCAGGCGTTTGGTCACTTCGATATCCGGTGTGCTCATTGGATAGGCTCCCTCACGGGGCTTGCCGGCGCCAAGTGCCGGTGGACGTTCTCTCGAGGTTCGCGGCTCACGGCCCGGCCCGGCGCCGAGCCGCGCAATCCTTGACAAGGTGCATCAAGGTCATCAATGTTGAGTGCACAAATGTACCGTGAATCGCTGGAGGTGAGAAATGGACTGTGTAGACGCTGACGGCCACGTGGAAGAGTGCCTGGAGACTTTCGACGACAAGTACCTGGACCCCAAGTTCCGCGGCCAGCGGCCCCGGGTGGTGGGCGTGGACGGCATGGCCTACTGGATGATCGACGAGCAGCTCTTCCCGCGCCGGGTGGGCCGGGGCTGCAACAACCTCGGAACGCCCCTGACCATCAACGGCGAGCTCGCGAAACACTCGGTGGGCAAGGTGGACAGCGTCGGCAGCCAGGAACTCACCAACATCGGCGAGCGGCTTGCGATCATGGACGAGGAGGAGATCGCCGTGCAGGTGGTTTACACGACCCTCTTTCTCGCCTATCCGCTTACCGACAACGTGCCCCTCGCCACCGCGCTGTGCGACTCGTACAACCGTTGGCTGGGAGACCGGCTGAGCGGCAACGACCGCATCAAGTGGGCCGCGGTGGTGAATCTCGACGACGTGGACGGCGCCGTGCGCTCGGTGAACGAGGCCGCGGAGTTGGGCGCCGTGTCGGTCATGGTGCTGGGCACCGCGGGCGACAGCCTGCTGGACGACGACGCGTTGGTGCCGTTCTATGAAGCCGTGGAAGGAAACAACCTGGCGTTGGGCGTGCACGTAGGCTGGTCGTGCCCGTCGGTGAACAACCTCTACTCGCACATCTACCCCTCCGGCGTCATCGCGTTCCACATGCCGGTGCTGATGGCGTGCACCTCGCTCATCGCCGGCGGCATCCTCGACCGCTTTCCGGCCATGCGCGTGGTGTTCCTGGAGGCCGGTTGCATGTGGGTGCCGTTCATGCTCGACCGCCTGAAACACCGCTACGAGAACCAGGGCGAGTTGCTGCTCAAGTTCATTCCCGAGTGCGTGCCCAAGCAGGCGCTGCCGGCCATGGACTACGTCGAGAAGGGGAACCTCTTCTTCAGCGCCGAGATCGAGGACTCGCTGCTGCCGCAGGTGATGGACTTGGTGGGGCAGGAGCAGATCGTCATGGGGACGGACATGCCCCACGGCGACCGGGAGCGTTTCGCCGCGCGCCTGCTGCGCGAGCGTACCGACATTTCAGACGCGGCCAAGGACGCGATCCTCGACTCGAACCCCAGGCGGCTCTACGCGCTGTAGGGCGCGCCACTTACGGCTCTGCTTCCTGCGTCCGTCCCGAGCTTGCGCACAGGCTCGGGACGGACACGTCCTCCGCTGCTTTTCGGGAGATCGGCATGGCACTGAAAGCTTCCATGGGAGCCACCTACGGCTGGCGCGCGCGCATCGGGTTCGTCACGCCCAGCCCGGGGCACGAGAACAACGGCTACGAGTTCTATCTCATGGCGCCCGACGGCGTCACCATCGTGATGACCTCGCTCCACGTCACCGAGCTGACCCAACAGCAGTACAACGACGCGGTGAGCCGCATGGGCGTAGCCGTCGCTGAACTGCAGGACCGCCGGGTGGACTCCATCATCCAGGCGGGGGTGCCGCTGATCGTCACGCGCGGGTGGGGCTTCGAGGAGGAGCTCCTGGCCGAGGTGGCGAGTCAGACCACCATCCCCTTCGCCACGGACATCGGCGCCTGCATCCGCGGAATGCACGCCCTGGGCATGAAGCGCG
>JAJDVR010000161.1 GCA_022826025.1 Gemmatimonadota bacterium
CAGCGCGTGATCGCGCAGTGGTTCTTCCGCATCAGCGACTACTCCCAGCGCCTGCTCGACAACCTGGACCACATCGACTGGTCGGAGTCGACGCGCAAGGCGCAGGCGAGCTGGATCGGCCGCAGCGAGGGCGCCCGGCTGGTCTTCCCCGTGGCCGGCTCGGACGAGGTGATCGAGGTCTTCACCACCCGCCCGGACACGATCTTCGGGGCGACGTACATGGTGCTCGCGCCCGAACATCCGCTGGTGGAACGCATCACCGCCTCGTCGCACCGCGAGGCCGTGTGTGCGTACGTCGACCGTGTGGTCGCGATGGACATGGTCAGCCGCCAGAAAACCGCCGGCGGGAAGACCGGCGTCTTCACCGGTGGGTACTGCGTGAACCCCGCCACCGGGGCGGAAATCCCGATCTGGATCGCGGACTACGTCCTGGCGGGGTACGGCACCGGGGCGATCATGGCGGTCCCCGGCCACGACGAGCGCGACTTCGAGTTCGCGCACGAGTTCGGACTGCCGGTTGTGCGGGTGGTGGCGGGGCCCGGGGACGACGCCGACACCCCCCTCGAGGAAGCCTACGCCGACCACGCCGCCGGGCGCATGGTGAACTCGGGGCGCTTCGACGGGATGAGCGTCGCCGAGGGGAAGGCCGCCATCACCGCCGCCCTCGAGGAGCGCGGGCTGGGCGAGAAGCAGGTCAACTACCAACTGCGCGACTGGTGCATCTCGCGCCAGCGCTACTGGGGCCCGCCCATCCCCATCGTGTATTGCTCGACCTGCGGCGCGGTCCCGGTTCCCGAGAGCGAGCTGCCGGTGATCCTTCCCCGCGTCGAGGACTTCAAGCCCGACGACGACGGCGTGAGCCCCCTCGCGCGCGTAGAGTCGTGGTACAGCGTGGACTGTCCAGGGTGCGGGAGCGGCGCGCGCCGCGAGACCGACGTCTCGGATACCTTCCTGGACAGCTCCTGGTATTTCCTGCGCTACCCCTCGGTCGGATGCGACGACATCGCCTTCGACCCGGACATCACCCGGCGCTGGCTCCCGGTGGACAGCTACATCGGAGGCAACGAGCACGCGGTGCTGCACCTGATGTACGCGCGCTTCATCACCATGGCGCTGCACGACATCGGGCTGCTGGACTTCGAGGAGCCCTTCATCCGCTTCCGCGCCCACGGCATCATCGTCAAGGACGGGCGCAAGATGTCGAAGACCAGGGGCAACGTGGTCACGCCGGATCCGGTCATCGAGGAGTTCGGTGCCGACACCTTCCGCCTGTACCTGATGTTCCTGGGGCCCTTCACCGAGGGCGGGGACTATCGCGACGACGGCATCCGGGGACCGCTGGGCTTCCTGAGGAGGCTCTGGGACGCCGTGCTGCGCGCCGCGGACAACGACGCCGATCCCCACCCCCGCCTCGAGGGGCAGCTGCACCGCACCATCGAACAGGTGACGCGCCAGATCGCGGATCTTCAGTACAACACCTGTATCTCGGGGATGATGGAGTACCTGAACGCGGTGCGCGCGGGCGGGCGGAGGCCGGCGCGGGCCGAGATCGAGCCCGTGGTGCTATTGGTGGCGCCCTTCGCACCGCACATCGCCGAGGAGCTGTGGGAGCGGCTCGGGCATGAAGGCGGCGTCTTCGGACGCGCCCGCTGGCCCGAATACGACCCGGACAAGGCCAGGCGGCGCATCGTGAAGCTGGCGGTTCAGGTGAACGGCAAGGTGCGCGGCACCATCGAGGGTCCTTCGGAGATGAGCCGGGAGGATGCCGAGGCGCTCGCGCGCAAGCAGGAGAACGTCGCCCGCTTCCTCCAGAACGGATCCGTGCGCCGCGTGATCTACGTGCCGGGGCGGCTGATTAATCTGGTGGTCGGGTGAGGTTGGCTTCCTCGCGACCGTCGCGTCTTCTGCGCGCGCCGCGTCTCCGATGCTCGCCGCGCGCGCCCGGACTCCGCGTCTCTGCCATCCGCTCCCGCATCCTGAGGAAAGGCTGAAATGCCCGCTTCCGCGCTTCCGGACCCCGCACTCTCCCGCCTCGCCATCGACGCCGTGCGCGTGCTCTCCATGGACGCCGTGCAGAAGGCCAACTCCGGGCACCCGGGGGCGCCCATGGGGCTGGCTCCGGTCGGGTACCTGCTCTGGACCCGGCACCTGCGCCACAACCCGGCTAATCCGGATTGGAGCAACCGGGACCGCTTCGTGCTGTCGGCCGGGCACGCGTCAATGCTCATCTACTCGCTCCTGCACCTGACCGGGTACGACCTGCCGCTGGAGGAGATCCGGAATTTCCGGCAGTGGGGATCGCGGACGCCCGGACATCCGGAGTACGGGCACATGGCGGGGGTCGAAACCACCACCGGGCCGCTGGGTCAAGGGGTCGCCAATTCGGTGGGGATGGCGCTCGCTGAGCGCTGGCTGGCGGACCGCTTCAATCGCCCCGGGCACACGGTGGTGGACCATCACACCTGGGCGCTCTGCTCGGACGGCGACCTCATGGAGGGGATCTCGCACGAGGCGGCGGAGTTCGCGGGCCACCAGCGGCTGGGCAAGCTGATCTGGGTATTCGACGACAACCTGGTCACCATCGACGGCGGGACGGACCTCTCGTGCTCCACCGACCACGAACAGCGCTTCCGGGCGTACGGGTGGGACGTGCGGCGGGTGGACGACGGCACCGACCTGGCCGCGCTGGACGCGGCTCTGGCGGGGGCGCGCGCGGAGGCGGAGCGGCCCTCGCTGGTCATCGTGCGCACCACCATCGGATACGGCAGCCCCGGCAAGGCGGGGTCGTCGTCGTCGCACGGAGCGCCGCTGGGGGTGGAGGAGGTGGACGCGACCAAGCGCAACCTGGGCTACCCGTCGGCCGACCCGTTCCACGTGGAGGCGGAAGCGCTGGCGCACTGGCGGAAGGCGGGGGCGCGGGGGGCGGGGCTGGAGAAGGCGTGGCGGGCGCGGTGGGCGGCCTACCGGGCGGCGCATCCCGCCGCGGCCGAGGAGCTGCGCGCGGCCCTGGCGGGCGAGTTGCCGGCCGGCTGGGACGCGGACATTCCCGATCTGAGCGCGCCGCCCAAGCCGCTCGCGACGCGGGTATACTCCGGGCAGGTGCTCCAGGGGCTGGGCAGGCGCGTCCCCAACCTGCTGGGCGGCTCGGCCGACCTGGCCGGCTCCAACAAGACGACTCTGCCCTGGGAGGACAACCTGCTGCCCGGGACGCCCGGCGGGCGCACGATCCACTTCGACGTCCGCGAGCACGCCATGGGGGGCATCCTGAACGGGATGGCACTGCACGGGGGCGTGCGCCCCTACGGAGGCACCTTCCTTATCTTCTCGGACTACATGCGCCCGTCGATCCGGCTGGCGGCGCTCATGCACGTACCCGTCACCTACGTGTTCACCCACGACAGCATCGGCG
>JAJDVR010000005.1 GCA_022826025.1 Gemmatimonadota bacterium
CCCGTGGGACAGGCCTGCTCGCACACCTTGCAGTGGTCGCAGTGCTCCACACGGCGGATGCGGAAGGGCGACACCGTGGAGGCGACCGCGAGCGCCGCGCCCAGCGGGCAGGCATAGCGGCAGTAGAAGCGGGGCACGATCGCGGAGGCAACCAGGATCCCCCCGGCGATCGCCCACAGCACGATGGACGAACTCAGGAAGAAGACGGTCCCGAAGGGTTCGAAGAAGGAGAAGATGCTGGCCCGGCTCCCCGCCAGCGCCGGAAGCAGGATGGCCGCCAGGCACACGTACTTGACCAGGTACAGGCGCTCGTGCAGGGCGCGCGGCAGTTCCCGCTTGAACTTCCTCGGAACCACCTTCTCCAGGAGGTCCTGCAGGACCCCGAATGGGCACAGGAACCCGCAGAAGACGCGCCCCACCAGCAGCGTGGTCACCACCGTGAAGACCACGAACAGGAGCAGCGGGATGTCCTCCAGGAACACTGCCGGCCCCACGGAGATGACCGCGGTGATGTGCGAAACCGAGAGGAACCCGCCGTCGAACCACCCCAGGTACAGGAAGGTCGCAACCAGCGCCACCCAGCGCAGACGGTCCCGCTTCAAGAAGAAAGCCACCGTGACCAGCGCGAGCAGCCCCAGCATCCAGGCAACCTCGGCGGGCGAGGTGCGCGCCAGCGTGCGCTCGAGGACGGTCTGTTCCTCGGAAAGGGAGAAATCGAGGTCCGGCGGGGTCGCCGGCGGGACCGGTGCGGACGGATTCTCCGCGGTTGCGGCTTCGGACGGGTTCGGGGGTGGCGCGGGGTCAGCCGCGGGATCGTCGGCTGTCTCCGTCCGGTCGACGGGCGCGGGCAAAGCCGTGGGGTCATCGGATACGGACTCGCCCGCGGCAGCTGCTTCCGCGGGGGCGGCATCGGCCGCCATTCCCGGATCGTCCGCAGCAGCCTCCACGGCATCGTCTTCTTCCGCGGTCGCGGGAGCTTCCTCGCGCGCATCGGCCGGCACGCCGCCGGCTCCCGCCGGATCTTCCGCCAGCTCGGAGGGGGCCGGTGGCGGATCGACTGCGGCCGTTTCGGGCTCATCCGCGGCGATATCCGACGCCGGCACGACGGCTTCCGCGCCCGCTGCGGGATCGACTGCCCCGGTCACCGGTTCGGCCGGATCGGGATTCTCCCCGGCAGGCGCATCTTCCGCCGCAGGCGCATCCTCCTCGACGATCCTCTCCGCGACCCGCGGAGGCGGATACCCGGTCGTGTAGAGCCCCATGCCCGGGCGGAGATCGAAATGGATGTCGAAGGCCTGCTCGACGTCGAGCGAACCCGGCACCGCCATCACCCCGACGTTGCGGAACTGCCCCTGGACCATCCCGCTGCGCGGCTCGCCCAGCATGACGACGTCCGGGTTGTCCATAGGAATGGTGTCGGCGCCCTGCACCAGCGAGAGCGTGCGCGGATAGAAGAGGAGGGCCAGCGCGCCATCGACGCCCACGAGCATCAGAGGGTCTTCCTGCACCCGCTCCCCGAGCTGCTCCGCCACCTCGCCGAACCGGGTCCGCCCAACCAGCATCTCGCCGACGGAATCGCTGCGGATGTGCGCGAAGGAGAGGACGATGCGGGTGACGTTGTTTTCGAGCACATGGATCTGCGGCACCAGCTCGCCCGCGACCATGTCGGACCAGGACAGCTCCTCCAGCTCCTCCATGCCGATGGTCAGGAGCGAGCCGCCGGACTCGGCGGACGGCTGGGTAGCCAGGTAGTTGGCGTACACCCGGCGGGCGGCGGCGCGGATGCCGCGCGACATGGCCGAGACCGAGATCGTCGCCCGCGACACCACGCGGACATCGCGCTTGGCCCGGAAGGGATCGGAGATGGACTTGCCCGTGAACTGGGCCTCGTAGCCAGGGGTGCGCAGGAAGTCGCCGCGAGTGCGGATGTAGGACTCGACGTAGTGGGTGACCCGCACACCGGTGAGGGTCCCATCCCGGTCCATCCCCACCAGCACCTCGATGGGACCGTTGTAGCCGAGTTCCTCCGGGGGCACGTCCGACGTGAGGAACGCATATCCGACGAGGGCTTCCTCGGCCGGGGCGTCGGCCGCGTAGCCGACGATCACCCGCGGGTCGCCGTCCCGCACCTCGAAGGAGGTCGCCCCCGGCAATACCTCCTCGACGAGGCTCTGCGGGAACGGGAAGTCGTCCGCGACTTGCTGGCCGAGGGCCGGAGCGGGCGCGAGGATGCCCGCCGCCGCCGCGGCGAAAGCGCATGCGAAAACTCCTGCGGCGGCCCGCCGCGCCCGGTCCTCAGGCATCCACGCGCGCGAGGCGGAGCGCGTTGGCCGTCACCAGCAGCGAGACGCCCACGTCGCCCACCAGGACCGCGGTGATCAGCGAGACCATCCCGAGCGGCACGCCCACCACCAGGACGAGCTTGACCAGCAGGGCGGTCGCGATGTTCTGGCGGATGACCGCGCGCGACTTGCGCGACAGCCGGAACAGGTAGGGCAGCCGGGTGAGGTCGTCGCCCATCAGCGCCACGTCCGCGCTGTCGATGGCGGCGTCGCTCCCGGCGGCTCCCATGGCGATGCCCACCGAGGCGGCCGCGAGGGAGGGCGCGTCGTTCACGCCATCGCCCACCATTGCCACCCGGCCGTGCTCCCGCTCGAGCGCCTTGAGCGCCTCCACCTTCTCGTGCGGGAGCAGCCGCGCCTTCACCTCGTCCACCCCGGTCTCCCCTGCGACCCGGCGGCCCGTCGCGGCGTCGTCGCCGGTCAGCATCACGACCGGCCGGATGCCCATGCCGTGCAGCCGCCCCACCGCCACCCGCGCCTGCTTGCGGGCCCGGTCCTCCAGCGAGATCCACCCCAGCGGCCCGTCCTCGTCCGCCACGGCCACCACCGTGCGGCCGTCGCCGGCCATGCCCGCGGGTGCTCCGCCGAGCCCCAGGGTCGCCGGCTTGCCGACGAAGTGGCGCACGCCGTCCAGGCGGGCCTCGACGCCCTCACCCCGGCGGGTGGTGAAGTCGCGCACGGCGTAGTGGGCGTGGATCTCGCGCCTGGCCGCCTCCTCGTGGATCGCGCGCGCGATCGGGTGCTCCGAGCGGGCCTCCACCGCGGACGCGCGCGCCAGCACCGTGGCCGGCGGCGCCCCCGGGTCGAGCGCACATCGCGCACCTCCAGGTGCCCGACCGTGAGCGTGCCGGTCTTGTCCATCGCCATCGCCCGCACGTCGCTCATCGCCTCCAGGTACACCCCGCCCTTGATCAGCACCCCGCGGCGCGCGGCGGCGGTGATGCCGCTCACCACCGCCACCGGGGTGGAGATCACCAGCGCGCACGGGCACGCGATCACCAGCAGGGTGAGCCCCCGCACCAGCCAGGTGACGAAATCCGCGCCCGCGAGCGTCGGCACCGCCACCACCAGCACGGCCGCGACGGTGATTGCCGGCGTGTACCAGCGCGCGAAGCGGGCCACCACCCGCTCCGTCTTCGCCTTCTCCGCCCCCGCGCGCTCCACCAGCTCCACGATGCGCGCGAGCGAGCTCGAGTCGGCGGGCTTCTCCGTGCGGATGTGCATGAAGCCGCCGCGGGTGATGGTGCCGGCGAAGACCGGATCGCCGGGGTCCTTCTCCACCGGGAGCGACTCCCCGGTGAGGGGCGACTCGTCCACCGCGGAGCCCCCCTCCACCACGCTGCCGTCGACCGGAATCCGCTCGCCGGGGCGCACCACTACCACGTCGCCGACCGCAACCTCGGAGGCCCGCACCGTCTCCTCCACCCCGCCGCGCAGCACCACGGCCGTCTTGGGGGCGAGGTCCATCAACGACTCCATCGACGCCCGCGCCCGGTCCACCGCGTAGCTCTCCAGCAGCTCGGCGGTCGAGAACAGGAAGGCGATGGCCGCGGCTTCCAGGTACTCCCCGATCGCGATCGCGCCCAGGATCGCCACGGTCATGAGGAAGTTCATGTCCAGCGAGAACGCGCCCGCCGCGCGCACCCCGTCCGGCATGAACCGCCATCCGCCCACCAGCGCCGAGGCGACGAACAGAAGCGACGCAATCCGCACCTCGTTCAACGGCAGCGTGAACAGCAGCGGACCCACCCCGGCCAGCTGGAGCGCGAGCCCGACCGCGAACAGCGCCGCCGACGCATAGGTGATGCGGGCGTCCCGGGTCGCCCAGGTCGCGGTGGCGCGCTCCCGCCGGGCGCCGGTGTCCGGCTCGGCCAGGTGCCCGAGCCGCCCGATCGCCCGCCGCACCTCGTCGGTCTCGACCCGGCCGGCATCGATCTCGACGGTCACCGTGCGGCCCACCAGGTTGGCCCCCACGCCCATCACCCCGTCGACCTTGCGCAGTCCGTCCTCGATGCGGGTCACGCAGTGCGAGCAGTCCATGTCCCGCACCCGGAACCGGACCGCCGTCGCGGCGCCATCGCCGTTCCCACCCGCCACCACTTCGCCCCGCACGGCCATCTTCGTCCTGCGGCTAGACCGCCGCCGCCACCGGCTCACGGTTCGCCGCGCCCGCATAGGGCGCCTCCAGCCGGTACTCGGGCCGCGCATCCAGGAAGGCGGCCACCCGGTCCTCCCGGGTCACCGCTTCGGCAATGAACTCCAGCGCCTCCTGCAGGCGCTCGTCGGAGGCCGCGCAGCTGAAGCGCAGGAACCCGGCGCCGGCGTCTCCGAAGCACTCGCCGCCCAGGCAGGCGACCCCGAAGTCGTCGTCCGCCCCCTCGAGCAGGTACATCGCCAGCCCGTGGCTGGTGATGCCGAGCCGGTTGCACACCGGCGCCACCTTCGGGAAGACGTAGAACGTGGCGTGCGGATCCAGCGACGAGAACCCCTCGATCCCGTTGAGCCCGTCGGTGAGCAGCTCCACCTTGCGGCGGAACCGGCGCATGGCGGTCTCGCGCTCGGCGCCGTCCCGCTCGAGCGCCGCCACCCCCGCCAACTGAATGAAGGGCGGCGCGCACGACACGCTCGTGTTGATCATCTTGCCGATGGCCTCGACGGTCTCGGGCGCCGACACCGCGAACCCCAGCCGCCAGCCGCCCATGCTGTACGACTTGCTGAAGGTGTAGGCGGCCACCGAGCGCTCCATCATCCCGGGCTGCGCCAGCGGCGACACGTGCTTCCCCTTCCACACCATGTGGCAATAGGGCTCGTCGCTGAAGACGGCGACGCGCGTTCCCCGAACCAGGTCCGCGATGCCGCGAAAATCCTCCTCCGTGGCCACGCCCCCGGTGGGATTGTGGGGCGAGTTCAGGAAGATGGCCCTGGGCCGCGGATCCTCGGCGAGGAAGCGCTCGACCGCGGCCAGGCTCGGGCGGAAGGCGTCCTCCTGGCGAAGCGGCGTGAACACCGGACGCCCCCCGCGCCTGAGGATGTTGGGCACGTAGGTCGGGAAGTACGGGCTGAAGACCAGGACCCCATCCCCCGGATCCACGAAGGCCTCGCAGAAATACTGCTCGAAGACCTTGGTGCCGGTGGCGATGACGACGTTGTCGCGGCCCGCGGGCACGCCGAACTCGCGCTGCATGTAGCGGGCGGCCGCGTCGCGCAGCTCCGGGAGCCCGAGGGAGGCGCAATAGCGCGTCTGCCCGGCCGCGATGGCTTCCCTTCCCGCCTCGGCCGCCGCGCTCGTCGTCGCGAACGGGCTGTCGCCGATCTCGAGCTCGACGACGTCCTTCCCCTCGGACTGAAGCCGCTTGGCGACCGCCAGCACGGTAAAGGCGGCCTCCGCCGTCAGCGACCGCGCGAACCCGCTCAGTTCCATGGCCACTCGTCGATTCTCCGTTTGTCGTTGCGTGAGAGCGAAACGGGCAGCCGCGTCATGCGCAGGACGCCATTCGCAAGCGCTGCCCGGACCGGAATCATAGGCGACCCTCCCTGCCAACCGGAAGGGTAGGCGCCGGTTGGGCTGGCCGCCAGACTGGGCTCGGGACCCCTGTTACCTCTCCCAGGATCCTCTGTGCTACCTCTCCCGCGACCCCTCTGCAGCGTGTTGCATATCTGCAGATGCAACAAAATGTTGCTTTTCCGAAAATGCAACGCTGTGCGGAGGGGGTGGAACGCCATGCAGAGGCCGCCGGGCGCCCGCCTTGCCCCCACCCCGGCCCATTCCTCATCTTGCGAAGCTCGCTTTGTTGGGTGCGAGGCGATGAACATCTGTTTGGAAGGGGACGCGGAAGATGAAACGACAGGATCGTCAATCACGGATGCCGACCACGCGAGCCTGGTGCTGGCTGGCCCTCATTTCACTCGGGGCGGGCGCGTGCGCCCAGACCTCCGACGCGGGACCGGTGGGAAGCGTGGTCACCGAGGGCGACTGGGCCTACATCGGCGGCAACGCCGGGAGCCAGCGCTACACGGAGCTCACGCAGATCAATCCCGCCAACTTCGAGCAGCTCGAAGTGGACTGGATCTGGGACGGCTCCGCGTATCCTAACGTTAACGCGCGCGCGACCCCCATCTACGTCGACGGCAAGCTGATCAGCGTCGCCGGCGAGAAGCGCCACGTGATCGCCACCGACCCGGCATCCGGCAAGGTGCTCTGGGACTGGGTCGAGCCAGAGACCTTCCGCTGGGAGTATTCGATGCGGAAGAACCACGGCAAGGGCGTCGCATACGCGAACGTCGACGGCCGCGACATCGTCTACGTGGTCACGCCCGCCTTCTTCCTGCACGCGCTCGACGCCGAAACCGGCGAGCCCATCGAGGGGTTCGGGGGTTCGGTGGACATCGAGGGCTTCCCGAAGACCGGGACCGTGGACCTGCTCGCGGACCTCGGCCACGAGTACGATCCGTACATGGGGGTCCCGCTGGAGAAGGGCTACATCACCAGTTCGTCCCCGGCCATCGTGGTCAACGGCGTGATCATCGTCGGGAACTCCGCCGAGCAGGGGTACAACCAGTCGCGCCAGGAGAACATCCCGGGCGACATCCTCGCCTATGACGCGCGCACCGGCGAGTTCCTGTGGAAGTTCGACGTGCTGCCCGGCCCCGGCGAGTTCGGGCACGAGACCTGGGAGAACGACGCCTGGGAGTGGACCGGCGACATCTCGTCGTGGGCGCCGCTCTCGGCCGATCCCGAGCTGGGGCTCGTCTACATCCCCACCAACGGCGCGACGCAGGACTTCTACGGCGGCTTCCGCCCCGGCGACAACCTGTTCAGCACGAGCCTCATCGCGCTGGACGTGCAGACCGGCGAGCGGGAGTGGCACTACCAGCTCGTCCATCACGACATCTGGAACTACGACACCTCCACCGCGCCCATGCTGGTGGACGTGACCGTCGACGGGGAGGACATCCCCGCTATCGTGCAGATCACCAAGCAGTCCTTCGCCTACGCCTTCAACCGCGCGACCGGCGAGCCCATCTGGCCCATCGAGGAGAAGCCGGTGCCGAAGTCGAAGGTGCCGGGCGAGAAGCTGGCCGAGACGCAGCCGCATCCGACCTGGCCCCTTCCGTACGACATGCAGGGTCTGAGCGTGGACGACCTGGTCGACTTCACGCCCGAGCTGCGCCAGGCCGCGCTCGACCTGCTCGAGCCCTACGACTGGGGTCCGTTCTTCCAGCCGCCGCTGCACCGCGACAACGACGAAGGGAAGCTGGGCGCGATCTGGTGCCCGGGTGACGTGGGCGGCACCAACATCGACGGCACGCCCGCAGTGGATCCCGAGAGCGGGGTCATCTTCGTGACGTCGCAGAAGGGATGCTCGTCGCGGCTGGTGGTGCCCGGCCACGAGGTCGACGAGAGGGTGGAGGCACCCACCGGCACGACCATCAACGACTTCGCGGTGTTGGGCGGCGCGCGCATCGGGCGGGTGCAGGGGCTGCCGATGTACAAGCCCCCCTACAGCAAGATCACCGCGATCGACATGAACACCGGCGAGCACCTTTGGTGGATCCCGGTGGGAGACACCCCGAACAACGTGCTCAATCATCCCGCGCTGGAAGGGATCGATATCCCCAACACGGGGACTGGCAGGCAGGCCGCGCAGATCGTGACCCCGGACATGCTCCTGTACACGGGCAACGCAAGCGACGGCTCGCCCAGGCTGTACGCCGTGGACAAGGCGACGGGCGAGCGGCTGGGCGAGGTCGAGCTCCCCGGCAACCCGCGCTACGGCATGATGACCTACATGCACGAGGGCAAGCAGCGGGTCGTGATCCAGGCGCCGAACATGCTGATGGCGATGAGTCTGCCGTAGGAGGATGACGCCGGATTCCGACGAAGGGCAGCCGAAAACGGCGGACTCCCAGGAGGGGGCTGAGGACTCGGGTTCGTCGGAGTGCGACGAGTATCTGATGGGGCTGTCGGAACTGATGAGCGAATGGGCGTCCCCGGAGGACGAGGAAGCGTGGCGTGACCTCTGAGGGGCAGTCCCTGGGCAACCGCATCCTCCAGTTCGGACCGACCCGCATCGTCCTGGCCACGCTGGCCATCGTTGCGGCCATCCTCGTGGTCCAACTTGTTGTCGGTGGTCTGCACGAGATCCTGGGCTTGGGGCCGCTCCGCCAGGACACGCTCCAGTACGTCATCCCGATGGTGGTCGCGGTCCACTTCGCGTACATCGGCTACGTCCGACTTGTGGAGCGGCGCCGGGCCGACGAGCTGTCCGGCAGGGGCGCTGTGCGCGAGACGGGCGCGGGGATCGCGGTCGGTGCGGGTCTGCTCGTCGCCACCATCGGCGCCATCGCGGCGCTGGGATACTACCACGTGACCGGGTCCAACCCCGTGAGCGCAGTGGTGCCGACGTTCGCCATGGCCGTGGCCTCCGGATACGCGGAGGAGGTGCTGTTCCGCGGCGTGCTCTTCCGCATCATCGAGGAGAGTCTCGGCACCTGGATCGCGCTGGCGCTCACGGCGCTCATGTTCGGGTTCGCGCACATGATGAACCCCAACGCGACGCTGTTCAGCTCGTTCGCCATCGCCATGGAGGCGGGTGTGCTGCTCGGCGCCGCCTACGTCCTCACCCGGCGGCTCTGGCTCGCGGTCGGCATCCACTTCGCCTGGAACTTCACCCAGGGCGGCATCTTCGGCGGGCGCGTCTCCGGGTTGACCATGGATGGGCTGCTCGAGTCGGAGCTGAGCGGCCCCACGCTGCTCTCAGGTGGCGAGTTCGGGGTGGAGGCGTCGATCTTCGCGCTGGCGCTGGGGGTGGGCACCGGCGTCTGGTTCCTGGTCCGGGCCGGCCGCAAGGGCCACTTCATCGCGCCGTTCTGGAGGCGGGCTTGAGCGTTGGACAACACTGGGTTGACGGTACGAGCAAGGAGTCGTAGACTGGGGTAGATACCCGCCGGCAGCGTGCTGTCGGCTCAAGGGCTGCTCCTTTGGGGTGGCCCTTGCTTTTTTGGGAGTTGCCCATGAGGACCCGCGTCTATGTTGACGGATTCAACTTGTACTACGGTGCCCTCAAGGGAACGCCGTACAAGTGGCTCGACCTCGTCAAGCTGGCGTACCAATTGCTTCCGCCGGGCTACTCCGTCACCAAACTGAAGTACTTCACCGCCCGCGTGTCCGGGATTCCCGATGCCGGTGCACCAGCTCGCCAGCAGGCCTACCTGAGCGCCCTTGCGACCTTGCCCGAGGTCGAAGTTATCCGGGGGTTGTTCTCTCCAAGAACATCTGGCGGCCCTTGACCAGCCTTCCGGTCGCGGGGCGTCGGATCGGCACTCCCAACCGGGTCACTATGCCCGCAGGCACTCACCGGTTTTCGGGGCCTCCAGCCCAGACGCTGCCTGTCGGCACGCGCCCGCCCGCCAAGGGAACGAAGAAGAGGCGCAGACCCACGCGGCCGCGTCCGGATGCCGTAGTGTCCGAAGTCCATACGATGGAGGAGAAGGGGTCTGACGTAAACCTGGCCGTACATCTCCTCAACGATGCGTGGAAGAAGTCTTTCGACGCCGCCGTTGTCGTCTCGAAAGACACCGATCTCGTCACGCCGATTCGGATGGTGTCTGCCGAGCAGGGTAAGCCCGTGTTTGTGGTGTGCCCCAGTGGCAAGCGGATGGCTGCGCCGTTGGCCGCAGTTGCGACCAGACAACGGCATGTTGGGAAGGCCATGCACCGGGCCGCGCAGTTTCCGAAAGACATCCCAGGCAGCGCGGTCTCGAAGCCCGCCGCCTGGTGAGGCGCCCTGCTATCCCACCGGCCCGCGACACACTCCCGGTGCGACTGGGATCGGTTCATCCGGACGCGACGGGGGGCAGGGCAGGCCAGAGCGGGAAGCCAGTGTCCGACCGGACCATCGAACGCCGGAGGGTATCCATTCCCAAATGGCGTATCGGCACCTCGATCTGCCAAGAATCCTCGACCCGGACACGATCAACGTCCGGCGTCCGATGGCCTGGCCCTAGGCCCGATGAATGCCGCCCGATTGGCCGCGCGCTGCAGAGGCAACGTCGCCGCTCAGCCGTCGGACCGGACCGCTCACCACGAGGACGAGCAGTCCGGTCCCCGTGGCGACGAGGCCCACCATCCCGAACAGTTGCGGGAGGGCCAGGCTCTCGATCAG
>JAJDVR010000108.1 GCA_022826025.1 Gemmatimonadota bacterium
TCTCGGGCGGAGAAGCCGCGCGCCTGGTGTTCTGCCGCCTGGCCATCCAGCAGCCCAACGTCCTGGTCCTCGACGAACCCACCAACCACCTCGACCTGGAGTCCATCGAGGCGCTGGTGGAAGCGCTCAAGCGATTCGCCGGCACGCTCATCTTTGTCTCCCACGACCGCTGGTTCGTCAGCCGGCTCGCCACCCGCATCCTCGAGATTACGCCGGGAGGGGTGCGCGACTATCCCGGCACCTACGACGAGTATGTCCACGCCAGCGGGGACGATCACCTGGATGTCGACACGGTGGTGCTGAAGGCGCGGCGGGAGAAGCGAAAGGACCGCGAAGCGGCCGCGCCGCGTCGCTGGAGGCAGCCCTCGAACAAGACCCGCGCGCCCGACCCCGCCACCGAAGCACGGCGCGACCGCGCGCTCGCCCGGCTCGAAGCCATGGAGTCCCGGCTTGCCGAAATCGACGCGACCTTTGCCGACACGGGCTTCTACCAGACCTCCGATCCGGCGCAAGTCCGGGAACTCCAGGCCGAGCGCGAGCGGCTCGCGTCGCAGGTTGAGCGCCTCACCGAGGAGTGGATGGCCCTGGAAGAGGAAATGGAAGCGCAGTGATGGCGAAGCCCGGAGTTTCGCTGTAGAATCAAGGCTGCGGGGTTGTCTCCGCCCGGCTTGGGGTGTGTCCCGCGGGGACGGGCCCGCCGGCGGAGGATCTTCGAGCATACCGCACTCGCCGAAGACGGGCGGGTCAGGCAGAGAAGCGGGGACGACGGCATGAGAGCTTTCGCATCGATCACGTTCGTAGCGGGCATCTGGATCGCGGCTGCCAGCACGGGCTATTCCGGTCGCGCCACTTCGGCCTTCCATCCTGGCGATGCCGATGATGGGATCGCGCGAATCCTGGCGGACTACGGGTCAGCAACCGCTGGCGCAGCCCTCTCTCCGGCCCCGGTCCGGAACGTGTCCGGAGCCGCTCGGCTGCCGGCCGCCAACCTCACCAACGTCGTTCAGCGCTACTGCCAGGTCTGCCACAACGACGCGCTTCTCACCGGCAACCTGTCCCTGGCCGGCTTCGACATCGACAACCTGGCCGCGCGCGCCGAGACCGTGGAGAAGATGATCCTCAAGCTGCGCGCGGGGATGATGCCCCCACCGGGGATGCCCCGCCCGGCCGGCGACACGCTCGAGGTACTGGTCACCACGCTCGAGGATCGCATGGACGCCGCGTTCGCGGCCAACCCCAATCCCGGGGCCCGTTCCTTCCAGCGCCTGAACCGCGCCGAGTACGAGCGTTCGGTCAAGGACCTGCTCGATCTCGACATCGACGCCGGCGAGTATCTGCCGCTCGACACCAAGAGCGCGAACTTCGACAACATCGCCGACGCCCAGATGCTCTCGCCCACCCTGCTCGAAGCCTACCTGAACGGAGCCAGCGACATCGCGCGGCTTGCGCTTGGCGACGCGGCCGCCACCGCGAGCGAGACTCAGTACCAGGTGTCCCGCTGGGCTTCGCAGACCGAGCGGGTCGAGGGCGCCCCTTACGGAACGCGCGGCGGCCTCAGCGTCGAACACAACTTCCCGGCCGACGGCGAGTACGTCTTCCGGGTATCCTTCCACCACGAAACCACCGGCACCCTGGTCGGCAACGGGCGCAACGCGCTCCACACCGACGAATCCCCCGAGCAGCTTGAGATCTCCATCGACGGCGAGCGGGTGGCGGTCCTCGAACTGGACCGCTGGATGCACGTCTCCGATCCGAACGGCGTCGAGATGCGCACCGAGCCGGTTTTCGTGCGATCCGGCAACCACCGGGTGACCGCCGCCTTCCTCAAGCACGCGGAAGGCCCGGTTCAAGACCTGATCTCCCCGCACGACTGGTCGCTCGCGAGCACCGCCATCGCCGGCACCTACGGCCTGCTGGCGCTGCCCCACCTGCGCGATCTGGTCGTTGGCGGCCCCTTCAACCCCACCGGAGTGTCGGAGACCGCCAGCCGCCGGGCCATCTTCACCTGCCGGCCCACGGACCCGTCGGAGGAGACCGCCTGCGCGACCGAGATCATCTCCCGGCTGGGACGGAAGGCGTTCCGGCGGCCGCTGGTCGACGAGGACATGACCGCGCTGATGGCGTTCTTCCGCACCGGCGCCGAGGAGGGCGGTTTCGAAGCGGGCATCGGCACCGCGCTCGAAGCCATCCTGGCGAGCCCGCACTTCGTCTTCCGGTTCGAAGAGCCGCCTTCGAGCACGCTTGCCGACGGAGGTTACCGGATCGGCGACATCGACCTGGCCGCGCGCCTGTCCTTCTTCCTGTGGGGCACCTCGCCGGACGAGGAACTGATGCAGGAGGCGGTGGAAGGCCGGCTGTCCGATCCGGCGGTGCTCGACGCCCAGGTCACGCGCATGCTGGCCGATCCGCGCGCCGAGGCGCTGGGCACGCGCTTCGCGGCTCAGTGGCTGCGCCTGCAGGACCTGGAGAAGATCAATCCCAACGTTCGCCTGCAGCCCGATTTCTACCAGCAGCTGCGCGAGTCGATGTACCGGGAGACCGAGCTTTTCTTCTACAACCTGGTTCGGGAGGACCGCAGCGTCTTCGACCTGTACAGCGCCGACTACACCTTCGTCGACGAACGGCTGGCTCGGCACTACGGCATCCCGGATGTGGCCGGCGATCATTTCCGCCGGGTCGATTACCCGGACGAAAACCGGCGTGGGCTGTTCGGCCACGGCAGCATTCTGACCCTCACCTCGCACGCCGGACGCACCTCGCCGGTCCTGCGCGGCAAGTGGGTCATGGAGGTGCTGCTCGGCACTCCGCCGCCACCGCCGCCGCCGGGCGTGCCCGACCTGGAGGAGACAGAGGAATCGGAGGGCGGCCGCATGCTCACTACGCGCGAACGCATGGCGATGCACGCCGCCAATCCGGTGTGCAACGCATGCCACCAGTTCATGGATCCGATCGGTCTCGCCCTCGACAACTTCGGGGTCTCGGGCAAGTGGCGGATTCGCGAGAACGGCATGCCCCTGGACACCCGGGGGACGTTCTACGACACGACCCCCGTCTCGACCCCGGGCGAGCTGCAGCAGGCGCTGCTCAAGCGTCCGGAACCCCTGATCCGCACCTTCACCGCCAACCTCATGGCCTACGCGCTGGGACGGCGGGTGGAGTACTACGATCAGCCGCGCGTCAGGGCCATCGTGCGCGAAGCCGAGCAACAGGACTACCGCATCTCGGCGTTCATCCGGGGCGTCATCGAAAGCGATGCCTTCCAGATGAGCGGACCCGAGCCCGCGGTCGCGGAGAGCCAGGGAGAGTCCCGATAGCGATAACAAGATGCTGCTCGCGTGATCGCGAGCTACGCAGCCGGCCCCGGAGGGCCGTGCGATAAGACAGCTGACCGACCGTCATACCACGAGTGGAGACCTCGATGCACTTCATTACCGGAAAGCACATCCCCCGGCGCACCTTCCTGCGCGGTATGGGCGCCACCGTGGCACTGCCCATGCTCGACGCCATGATCCCGGCGGGCCGCACGTGGTCAAGGGCGGCCCGAAACGACGATCCCACCCGGCTCATCGCCATCGAGATCGTCCATGGGTCGGCCGGCGCCAACGAGTGGGGCGCCACCCAGAACCTCTGGTCCCCCGCCGCAACGGGGAGCGACTTCGACCTGGGCCCCAGTTCGCTCGCCCCTCTGGAGCGTTATCGCGACTACCTCACCATCTTCAGCAACACCGACGTTGCGAACGCCGAGGCCTACCAGCCCAAGGAGATCGGCGGCGACCACTTCCGGTCGAGTGCCGTCTTCCTCACGCAGGCCCACCCCAAGCAGACCGAGGCATCCGACGTCTACGTCGGCACCTCGCTCGACCAGCTGCACGCCCAGCGCTTCGGGCAGGACACGCCGATCCCGTCCATGCAGCTCTGCATCGAGAACGTGGATCAGGCCGGCGGGTGCGCATACGGCTACGCCTGCGTCTACACCGACACCATCAGCTGGGCCTCCCCCACCGAGCCGCTGCCGATGATCCGCGATCCGCGCATCGCCTTCGACCAGCTCTTCGGTGCCGGCGGGACCGCGGAG
Organism: Gemmatimonadota bacterium; assembly: GCA_022826025.1. Classification (GTDB taxonomy): domain Bacteria; phylum Gemmatimonadota; class Gemmatimonadetes; order Longimicrobiales; family Gaopeijiaceae; genus BD2-11. Next base: position 4,076 of record JAJDVR010000108.1, read on the forward strand.
GAGCGCGCCGCCCGGCGCCGCACCAGCCGCAGCATCCTCGACTGGATCGCCCGCGACGTGGCCCGGCTGAAGCAGGAACTCCGGCCCTCGGACCGGCAGCGCATCGACCAGTACCTGGAGAACGTGCGCGAGATCGAGCGCCGCATCGAGCGCATCGAGGCGCACAACACCAGCGGAGAGCCGAGGGAGCTCCCCGAAGCCCCGGCCGGGGTTCCGGACTCCTTCACCGAGCATGTCGAGACGATGTTCGACCTGCAGGCACTGGCCTTCGCCTCCGACATGACGCGGGTCTTTTCCTTCAAGCTGGGCAGAGATGCCTCCTCGCGGGTCTATCCCGAGAGCGGCACCGACAAGCCCTTCCATCCGGCGTCGCACCACGGCGGCAATCCGCAGGGCGTCCTCGACTTCGCCACCATCAACAAGTACCACGTGAGCATGCTGCCCTACCTGATGGACCGCCTGCGCGAGAACGTGGAGGGCGACACCCATCTGCTCGACAAGACGATGATCGTGTACGGCTCGCCGATGGCGGACGGGAACCTGCACAACCACCGCAGATGCCCGCTGATCACCCTGGGTGGCGCCAACGGCAAGCTCCAGGGCAACCTGCATCTCAAGGCTCCCGACGGGACGCCGATGGCCAACGTCATGCTGAGCCTGCTGCACGCGCTAGGTCACGAGGACAGGACCAGCTTCGGAGACAGCACCAGCGCGTTCCCCCTGGGGATGCCGGGTGCCGCCGCCGCGCACAGCGGGACCTGAGCCGACGTCCGGGGCGACCCACGAGACCCGAGAGCGACGCCACTGCGACACGCGATGCCTGACGGCGAGCGCATTCCGATGGAGAGGAAGGCGATGAGACAGCTTCCGCGCACGATTGCCACGCTGCTTCTGACGATGTTGGTCCTGGCCGCCGCGCCAGCACCGGACTCCCCGGTCGCCGACGCCGCCATGCGCGGCGACCTGGATGCGGTGCGCTCGCTCATCAACCAGGGTGCCGACGTCAACGGTGCCCAGGGCGATGGCATGACCGCGCTGCACTGGGCGGCCGAAAACGGCAGCGCCGCCACCGCCGAACTGCTGCTCAGCGCCGGAGCGAATCTGTCGGCGGTCACCCGGCTGGGTGGGTACACGCCCCTGCACTTGGCCGCCAAGGCCGGAAGCGCGGAGGTGGTGCGCGCGTTCCTCGCGGCGGGAGCGGACCCGCGCGCGGCCACAACCACCGG
>JAJDVR010000212.1 GCA_022826025.1 Gemmatimonadota bacterium
ATCCCCGTCATCGCTTCCGTCCGCGTCCTGTCCCGAATCTCCATCCTCGGACCCATCGCCGTTCCCATTCCCCTCCTCCTCATCGTCCTCAGCCGCCATCGGCACTTCCCACTCATCGCGCAGGTAATACCGGATCAGCGACCCGCGAGGCGGATTGGGCGCCTGGTATGTCGCCCCCTGGAAGGGCCAGTCGCCGCGCTCCGCCCACATGATCGTGGGGCGCGCCTGCGGGAACACCCGGCCCGCCTCCGCGAGCATCGATTCCGACAGCTGCTCCAGCGGGGTCACGTCGGCCAGGATGTAGAACGAGCGGCCGTGGGTGCCCACCAGCAGGTCGTTGTCGCGCGGATGCACGAGGATGTCGTCCACCGGAACGGTCGGCAGATTGTTCTTGAGCTGGACCCACTCCCCGCCCCGGTCCACCGACACGAACACACCCGTCTCGTTGCCTACGAAGAGCAGGTTGGGGGCGCGGTGATGCTCGGTTACGACATTCACCGACCAGCCGTCGGGCAGCCCGTCGGTGATTCGGGACCAGTTCTGCCCGTAGTCCTCGCTCACGTACACGTAGGCGGCGTAGTCGGCGTTGCGGTGGCCGTCGAAACTTGCATAGACGCGCCCCTCGACGTGGTGCGAAGGTTCGACCCGGCTCACGTAGGTGCGCTCGGGCAGCCCGGGAATCCGGTCGGCCACATTCGTCCAGGTCGCGCCGTCGTCGCGGCTCACCTGCAGGTTGCCGTCGTCCGTGCCCACGTAGAGCAGCCCCTGCGCCAGCGTCGACTCGGCGAAGCTGGTGATGTTGCCGTAGGTCGAGATGCCGTCGTTCACCGACATCTGCGGCTCGGAGCCGGCCACGCCCATGATCTCCAGCTCCTCGCGGTCGATCTGCTTGGTGAGGTCCACGCCCCCGACTTCCTCCCACGACATGCCGTAGTCCCGCGAGCGCATCAGGAAGTTCGCGCCCAGGTACACCGTCGCCGGATCATGGGGCGAGAGCTGGAGCGGCGAGTTCCAGTTGTAGCGGTAGGTCTTGGCGGTGTCGCCGTTCTCGCGCGGGCCGGTGATGGGCCGCATGGGAATCTTCTCGCCGGTGTTGAGGTCGTACCGGTTCATGTTCCCGTGCTGCGACTCGGCGTAGACGATGGTCGAGTCCGTCGGGTCTACGATCGCGAAGAAGCCGTCCCCGTACGCCACCTCGTACCAGTCCTGATGGCCGATCCCGTGGAACGAGCGGGTGTTGGAGGGCCCGCACCAGGCGTCGTTGTCCTGCAGCCCCCCGCACACGAAGTACGGATCGCGCATGTCGTGGCCGATGGCGTAGAACTGGCCGAGCGGCAGGTTGTCGAACATGCGCCAGTGCCCGGTGCCGTCCCAGCTCGCGGCCACGCCGCCGTCGCTCCCGAGAATCAGGTGATCCGGGTCCGCAGGGTTGATCCAGAGCGCGTGGTGATCGACGTGCACCTGGGTGGCGCCGTCGCTGCGGAAGGTGCGCCCGCCGTCGTCGGAGACCATCAGAGCGCCCCCGAGCACGTAGATGCGGTCCGCGTTGGTGGGGTCGATGCGCACATGCGAGTAGTACATCGGGCGCGGGTTGGTGTCCGACATCTTCTCCCACGTGTTGCCACGGTCGAGCGAGCGGAAGAAGCCGCTGCGCGACGGGCCTCCGCCCCCTCCGAAGCCCTGGCCCGGGCTCCGCGGCTCGGCCTCGATCAGCGCGTACACGATGTTCCCGTCCCCGCGGAAGACCTCCACCCCGATGCGTCCCTTATCTCCATCGGGGAGTCCCTCGGTCAGTTCCGTCCAGGTGTCGCCTCCGTCCAGGGTGCGGTAGAGCCCGCTCCCCGGACCTCCCCCGTTGAAGCCCCAGCCGGTGCGCCGCCGCTGGTACATCCCCGCGAAGATGGTGTTGGGATCGCGCGGGTCCATCGCCATGTCGATGGCGCCGGTGTCCTCGTCGATGTAGAGGACCTTCTCCCAGCTCTCCCCCCCGTCCTGCGTGCGGAAAACGCCCCGCTCCTCGTTGGGCCCCCAGAGGTCCCCGACCGCCGCCACGTATACGATATCGGGATCTCGCGGATGGATGAGGATGCGCCCGACGTGCTTGCTCTCTTCAAGCCCCATGTGCTGCCAGGTCTTCCCGCCGTCGACCGACTTGTAGACGCCGTTCCCCCAGCCCGACGACTGCCGGTTCTGCGGCTCCCCGGTTCCGACCCAGACCAGGTTCGGATTCGACTGGTCGAGCGTGACGTCGCCGATGGAACTCGTGGGCTGATCGTCGAAGAGCGGCGTCCACGAGGTGCCGTGGTTCTCCGTCTTCCAGACGCCCCCCGTGCCCGTGCCGATGTAGAAGATCTGCGGCTTGGACTCCACCACCGCGATGTCCGCGATGCGCCCGCCCATGAGCGCGGGCCCGAGCTCCCGATACTGCAGATGCGAAATGGCCGTCTCGAGCGCGGACTGGGCGTGGATGTGCCCGGATGGGAACATCGCGGTCCCCGTGAAGAGGACGGCGAGGGCGGCCGCCGCGTGGAGGACACGCCGGCGTTTCGGGGCTGAGCTGCGCCGGGTCGAGCTGCGCCGCACCTTCAAGGTCGAGTTGCGCTGGGTCTTCATGGCTGGTATTCCGCTTCGGGAGAATCGACAACGCGCGTGCCGGCACGGCGCCGGCATGCAACCTGCACCCGGCTGGCAGCGTACTTGAATCCATGCCTGCGACGCCGCAGGCGAAGAGGACGGGAAAATACGGAATGGTTCCCAGGAACGCGATTGCAAGGGCCATCTGGGTCGCCTGGATGCGCGCCCGCCTGGTCGGAGAGTGGCTTCGGACCGGGGTCGCGTACCGGCCGCTGTCACCAGAGTTCGTCGCCGACCCCTATCCGCTGTACCGCAGGCTGCGCGAGCGCGACCCGATTCATCGCAGCATCTTCGCCAATCAGGTTGTTGTGTCCCGCTACGCCGACGTCGACCGCATCCTCCGGGACCACCGGACCTTCGGCAACGACTTCCGCAGGGTGACCTCCTCGGAGGGCTCGCTGGCAACACGGAAGAACCTGACGCCGAGCATGCTCGCGCAGGACCCGCCCGACCACACCCGCCTGCGCAGTCTCGTGAACCGGGCATTCACGCCCCGCCAGGTTGGCAGGATGGAGGACTACATCCGCGCCACGGCGCACTCGCTCCTCGACCAGGTCGCGGAGGCCCGGGAATTCGATCTCATGAAGGCCTTCGCGGTGCCGCTTCCCACGATCGTGATCGCCCGGATGATCGGGGTCCCCGAGAGCGACCTCGACCGCTTCAAGGTCTGGTCCGACGATCTGGCGCGTGCTCTGGAGCCCTTCCTCTCCCCGGAAGAGGAAGAGAAGGTGTACCGTGCCGCTCGGCAGTTCGCGGCGTACTTCACGGCCGTCATCGAGCAGCGCCGCCGCGAGCCCCGCGACGATCTCATCTCGCGGCTGGTCGAGGCCGAGGACGCAGGCGACAAGCTGACCGCCGAGGAAACGAGGGTCATGCTCCGCCTTCTCCTTACGGCCGGCAACGAGACCACCACCAATCTCATCGGCAATGGAGTCCGGGCCCTCCTGCGGCACCCCGACCAGCTCGCCCTGCTCAGGGAGCGGCCCGAACTGATCCCTTCGGCGGTGGAAGAACTGCTGCGCTACGACGCGCCGGTCCAGTTGAACATGCGCGTAACGCTTCGGGACCTCGAGCTCGGCGGGCTGGCCGTCCGGGAAGGCACCCTGATCACCCTCCTGATCGGCTCCGCGAACCACGACCCCGAACGGTTCCCCGAGCCGGAGAGGCTGGACATCACCCGGTCGGGCCAGCCGAACATCTCGTTCGGCCGCGGCATCCATCACTGCCTCGGCGCGCCCCTCGCCCGGCTGGAGGGCCGGATCGCGCTCGAGGTGCTCCTGGAGCGCTTTGACCGGCTTGACTTCGGAACGCGCCCGGCAAAGCACCGGCCGAATATCGTGCTCAGGGGGCTGGAGCACTTCGACGTGCGGGTCGGCTGACGACCAGTTTCACGCGCGGATGCGGCTGGGACCAACGTGAGCGGGAGAGTCACGTGAGCGGGACGCCCAGTCACAACTCTGGCCAACGTCCCGCATGTTCTTGTTCTGTTCCTGTATGATTCCTGTGTGATACATGTATGTTCTTGGCACTCTGCGCATGCGACAGCGCTGCCTCCCGATACCAGGAAGGGCGGCGATGAGAAGGTGTCGGGTTGGATGAGACCGGGCGCAGGTGAAGTATGGTCTATCTGACCCCTCCGTGGAGTGTTGCAAAACTCAAAATGCAACAACATGTTGCTTTTCCGATTTTGCAACACGCTGCAGAGGGGCGCTCATCACATAGTAGCAGGCCACTGCAACGGGCCGTCCGCTCCCGGCTCCGGCTACAACCGGCCCGGCTGCCACGGGCCCCGGCTGCCCGCACCGCTCACCATCCTCCTCCATCCGAATGAGACCAACTTCCCGGATTGCCGGACTGACCGCCCGCATTGCCGCTCGCCTGAGGGCGGCCCGTGAACGAGCCGGACTGACCCAGTACCAACTGGCCGGCGGCCTGGGCCTGAACCATCGCCAGATCGTCACCCGGATCGAGAATGGGCAACGCTCCCTGACCGCGGAGGAGCTCATCCGGGCGATGGACCTTCTCGGGGTGGATCTGGACTACTTCACCGACCCGTTCCGCCTGGAAGGCGAAGGGGAATTCGCGTTCCGGACGGGCACGGATGTAGCGAGCGCGGCGGTCGACGAATTCGAGCGCAGAGCGGGGCGGTGGATCGCGATGTACCGGGAGTTGTGCCGGGAGCGGGAGCGGGAGCGGAGGCCTCGATGGCTGGAACTGAAGCTGTCGCTGACGCGTCACTCCTCCTTCGAGGATGCGCTGGACGCGGGTGAAGCGTTCGCCGAGCGCATGGAACTCGGAGATTGCCCCGCGGTGGCGCTGCGGTCGGCGCTGGAAGACCGTCTGGACATTCTGGTGCTCGACGTGGATGCCCCACCCGGCATCGAGAGCGCCGCTGTCCGCGCTCGAGGACTCAAGTGCATTCTCGTCAACCGCCATGAGGACGAAGGGCATCGGAACTACGGCATGGCTCACGGACTGTTCCGCCTGTTGACCTGGGACGCAATCCCTCCCGACCGACTGGAACCCGTTCGCGTACCGCGCAGGGGGAGGGGATGGCTGGTGGCGCGCCTGGCGGAGAGCTTTGCCACCGCCCTCCTGATGCCCTGGGCCGTTGTGCGGCGAAATCTGGGACTCGGACAGGACCCGGAAGACATCTTGAGCCCGCCGGAACCGGAGGGCATCGTGAGCCTGGGCGAGCTGACTCGCATGAGCCCGGGGGAGTGGGCTCGCGTGAAGCGATCGGGCGATCTCCATGCCCGTTTGGTTGAGGGTGCCGAAGAGCTCCGGGTTTCGGTTGAGGCGTATGTGCGTCGCCTTCGCCGCCTCTACCTGCTGTCCCGGGAGGAGGCCGACGGGCTCGATGACCAGCACGTGGTCGCGAGCGATCCTGCGCTGCGCGGGAGCGCGGAGATTCCCGCGTTCAGTGCGGAATTCGTCCGGTGTGTCGCGCATGCCCTTGAGGCGGGGGGGCTTTCCACGAAGCGAGCTGCCTCTGTGCTCGACCTTTCGCTCCCGGAACTGGCATCGCTGCTCAGGAGCTACGGCCACAGGGCCGACTTCGAGGAATAGCGGTTCCGGCTTGCGATTCGTCGTGCCGCCTGCTGATTATGCTCCCCGTCGCAAACCCGCAGGGCGCCTGTGCGGCCAGCGTGCGGGCCAATCCCCCCGAACCGTGAGAGCAGCCCCCCATGCCTCCCTCCCCGACGCGGCAGGACCTCCGCTACCAGGCTGACGAGACCCCGGCGTGGGGGGTCTCGTTCGGGCTCGCCTTTCAGTACGTCCTGCTCAACATCGCGGGCATCGTCATCACCGTGGCGATCGTGGTGCGGGCGGGCGGCGGGAGCGAGAGTTACCTGACCTGGGCGGCGTTCGCGACGCTGATCGTCTGCGGCATTTCGACGCTGCTCCAGGCAAAATCCCTGGGAAGGATCGGGGCCGGCTACATCCTGCTGATGGGCACCTCGGGGGTCTTCATCGCGGTGTCGGTGGCGGCGCTGCAGCTGGGCGGGCCCGCGCTGCTGGCCACCCTGATCGTGGTTTCGTCGCTCTTCCAGTTCCTGATCTCCTGGCGCCTCTCGCTGCTCCGGCGCTTCATCACCCCGACGGTGGCGGGCACGGTGATCATGCTGATCGCGGTCACCGTCATGCCCATCGGCTTCGACCTGCTGTTCGTGGCACCGGAGGGTGCCGCGCCGGCCGCCGCTCCCCTCACCGCCCTGACCACGATTGTGATCACCGTCGTCGTCATCCTCCGGGCCCGGGGGGCGCTCCGGCTGTGGGGATCGGTGATCGGAGCGGTGGGCGGCTGCCTGGTCGCCGCCGGGTTCGGCACCTACAACATGGGAATCGTGGGCGAGGCGCTCTGGATCGGGCTGCCGACCGCGGGATGGCCGGGCTTCGACCTGAGCCTGAGCGCCGGCTTCTGGGCCATGCTTCCGGCGTTCATCTTCGTGACGCTGGTCGGCGCCATCGAGACCATCGGCGACGGCATGGCGATCCAGCGGGTGTCGTGGCGCGAGCGGCGGGCCACCGACTTCCGGGCGGTGCAGGGCGCGGTGGCGGCGGATGGGGTCGGCAACCTCCTCTCGGGTCTGCTCGCCACGGTGCCCAACACCACCTACTCGAACAGCGTCTCGATCGTCGACATCACGGGGATCGCCGCGCGCCGGGTGGGCATGTGCATCGGGCTCATCTTCATCGCGCTGGCCTTCTTCCCCAAGGCCACCGCCGTGCTGCTGGCCATCCCGGACCCGGTCGTGGGCGCCTACATCATCGTCCTCATCGCCATCCTGTTCGTGCTGGGCGTGGAGATGGTCACGCAGGACGGCATCGACTACCGCAAGGCCACCATCATCGGCGTCTCGTTCTGGATCGGGTCCGGCTTCCAGAGCGGCGCGATCCCCTCCGAGTACTTCGGCTGGGCGGGCTCGCTGCTGGAGAACGGGATGACCTCCGGCGGGCTGACCGCGATCCTGCTCTCGGTCTTCATGGAGCTGACCGGGCCGCGGCGCCGGCGCATCGAGAGCGGGCTCAACGTCGAGGCGCTGCCGAAGATCCAGGACTTCCTGGGGCGTTTCGCGTCCCGTGCCGGAGTGACGGAGGAGATGGCCAACCGGCTGGACCTCGCAGCCGAGGAGACGCTGCTGGTTCTCGTGGACCAGGCCAGCGACGACGACGAAGCGCTGGGCGAGCGGCGGTTGCGCGTGACGGCCCGGGCGGAGGCCGGCGGCGCCGAACTCGAGTTCCTCGCCGTGACCGGGGAAGGCAACATCGAGGACCGCCTGGCCCTGCTCGGGGGCCGCGCAGCGGAGGTCCCCGTGGAGCGCGACGTCTCGCTCAGGCTGCTGCGCCACATCGCCACGTCGGTGCATCACCAGAAGTACCACGACACGGACATCGTGACGGTGCGGGTGGACCCGGTGGGGGCGAAGGGCTGAGGGCTGATCGGGAGCCGGTGGCGTCCGCGCTCCGTCGGCCAGATTCCCACTAAATGAACTCCATCACAGGGAAGCGTATCGTGAGAAACGTTCCTTGGGGATGCCTCGTGCTGTTCGCGGTGTCGGTCGTCGGCACTGCGACGGCCTGCGGCGGAGACAACGAACGCACCGCCGATGTCCAGATGCAGATCAGGGACAGCGCCGACGTGCGGATTGTCGAGTATGCAGGCGTGCCCGAGGTCGATCCGCACTTCGTCCTTGCCGAGGAGCCGGTGTACCGCCACGGAGCGAACCCGGGAGACTACGAGTTCCAGGGGATCAACGTCGGTCGGCTCTTCCCGGATGGAGGCGCGGTCGTTGCTGACCAGTGGAACAGCGACGTGGTCGTCTTGAGTCCGGACGGGACGACACACGAGGTCCTCGCCAGCCGTGGAGAGGGACCGGGCGAAGTCATCTACCCCTACTCCATGTTCGTCCTGGGTCAGGACAGCGTCCTCGTCCCTGATCGTCGTCTGTCTCGCCTCACTCTTTTCGTCGGCGATTCGGTCGCGCACATGGCGAGCCTCCCTCGGTCAGGCTACCTCGGTGTGGCAGGAATCGGCTCATCCGGCGAGCTGCTGCTAATGCACCGAACCCCCTACCGTTCCTGGTTCGATATAGAGGAGGAGTGGCTCGCCGGGCACATGTACCGGTTCGAGACTGAAACCGGAGCCTTGGACACGGTCGCGTCGTACGACCACGTCCACCGAGAGCGGTCGGGGCAGCTCAGCCCGATCATCCGGCCCGTTGGTGAAGTCACGGTCGCCACCGGGCGGTTCGTCCAAACGAGGTCCGACAGGCCCGAGATCATCTGGCGTCTGCCGGACGGCACGGTAAGGCAGATCGTGCGCTGGCGGCCCGAGCCCACCCTGCTGACCGACGAACTCCTGGAGCCCGTCGAGGCATATGAGCGAATGATCGGCTGGTTGAATTACGGAGTATCCGAAGAACGGCTGGAGGAGATAGTTCAGGAAGACATGTCCCGGTATCGCGCCATGATCGGCCAGCCGCTGCCGCTCTTCGGTTCTCCCTTCGCCGACGCCGATGGCAACGTATGGCTGCCCTCCTACCGGCCGGCCTACCCGGAAGAGGGGTCGCCGTACACCGTCATTTCCCCGGTCGGGGCGTGGCTGGGACAGGTCGGGACTCCCCCCAGGTTCCGAATCCTCGATGTGACCGGAGGGCTGGTTCTTGGCGTGCTCAGGGACGAAATGGACGTGGAGAACGTCGTGGTGTACGAGTTGGCGGGAGGACCTTCGCGGGTGCGGTAAGGCGGTCGCGGGAGTCCCGCCATTCAGGTCCGGTTTTCCCGCTTTCGCGGCACGGTCCAGCAGGGTCCAGTGCCTACCCCGCGCGCCTGAGCAACCTTCCCGGCCGCGCATCGGTCATCTCCCCCTCGTCGATGACCAGGACGCCGTTCACGAACAGGTAGTCGACCCCCTCCGCGTAGCGCATCGCGCCTGAACCGAACTCGGCCATGTCGCGCAGCTCGGCCGGGTCGAAGACCACCAGGTCGGCGGCCATGCCGGGCGCCACGATGCCGCGGTCGTAGAGGCCGAGCCGATGGGCTGCCAGCGAGGTCATGCGGCGTATGGCCTCCTCCAGGGTGATCACCCCGTCCTCGCGCACATACTTGGCGATGACGCGCGGGAAGGCCCCGAAGGCGCGCGGATGCGAGCTGGCGGTGGAGGCCGGGTTCACCGGCGAGGCATCGGTGTCGATCATCACGAACGGCGCCCGGAACGCGGCCCACTTCTGCTCCTCGTTCATGCTGAGCGGGTTCACGCTCACGCCGCCGGCCTGCACCAGGTCGAAGAAGGCGTTCCAGGGATCGGTGCCCAGCACTGCCGCGGCCTCGGTCACGGACCGGTTGATGACGTCCGGATCCACCTCGTCCGAAGCGGCCACGATGAGGACGTTGTTCCAGTCCATCCCCACGTGCTGATACCAGTTCTCCCACTCGGAATCGGTCTCGACTTCGGTCCTCAGCTGCGCGCGCAGCTCCGGATCCGAGAGCGTCTCCAGGAAGGCCTGGGTGCCGCGCGCGTAGTGCCGCGGATGCAGGAACGACCCCAGCCCGATGCCGTTCCGGATGTACGGATATATGTCCGCGGTTACGTCCATCCCCGCGGTGCGCACGGAGTCGATGAGCGCGAGCGCCTCGTCCATCAGCGGCCAGTTGCGCTGGCCCGCCGCCTTCAGGTGGTAGATGTGCACCGGCACGCCCGCGCCCTCGCCGATGGTGATGGCCTCGCGCATGGCCTCGAGCACCGCGTGGCTCTCGTTGCGCATGTGCGTGAAGTAGACGCCGCCGTACTCGCCCGCGACCGAGGTCAGCGCGACGAGCTCCTCCGTGCTCGCATAGATGGCGGGCGGATAGATGAGAGAAGTGGACACCCCCACGGCCCCGTCCTCCATCCCCTCGCGCACCAGCTCCCGCATCTCCTCGAGCTGTTCGGGCGTCGGGGCAACATCCTCATCGCCCAGCACCACGCGCCGCACCTGGGTGAGGCCGACGTCGTGCACCACGTTGATGGGGATGCCGTAGCTCTCCATGATCGCGAAGTACTCCGAGTACCTGCGCCAGCGCAGCGTGTCGCCGTCGATGACGGGCGGGTTGCGCTGGGTTTCGGCGCTCTGGGGCGCGGCCGAGCCCCCCTCGCCGGAGAGGTACGTGGTGATGCCCTGGCGGAGCTTGCTTTCGGCGCTCGGCGGATCGGTGATGAGCACCAGGCTGCCCTGGCCCATCATGTCGACGAAGCCGGGGGTGACGACGCGATCGCCTGCGTCGATGGTCCGTGCGGCGGCGCGGCCCGAGAGGCGGCCCACGGCGGCGATGCGGTCCCCTCGCACCCCCACGTCCGCCCGGAACCAGGGGTTGCCGGCGCCGTCCACCACGCGCGCGTTGGTGATCAGGACATCGAAGGGAGCGTCGGTAGAGGAGAGCCCGTCCCCTGTTTGCATGCAGGCGCCCGCCGCGATGCAGAGAAGAACCGTGACAAGGGAGGCCCCGCAACGGGATGAAAAGCGTGGGCGGCGTTCTTTCATGGGATGGCCTCCGGATCGATTGCGTTACCCGGACATCGTAGAGAACGGGCGCGGAGCCAGCCAGACCGGCATGCTGTACTGGAGGTGTAGTAGAGAAGGCGACGCCATGCGCTACTACTGCAGGAGTAGCCGGTGTTGCCGGGGCGAGCCGCCAGAGTTGCCCGGGCAGGCCGCGAGCCCGCTGGGCGAGCTGCTCCGGAAAGCTCCGACCAGCCGTTGTCCTTGACCAACCCAAGTCGACACTATTCAACACTAGATGTCAGTTACGAACCCCAACCCGGATTCGGCGCAGCACGACGCCCTGACGTCGCTGATGGACGAGATCCGCGGGGGATCGGAGCCGGCCCTGGGCCAGCTGATGGACCTGTGCTGGCCCGAACTGGTGCGCTACGCGGCGAGTCAGCTGGGCGATGTCGACCTGGCGCGGGACGTCGCCCAGGAGGCCTTCATCCAGGTCTGGGAACGGCGGCGCGGATGGCGTCCGCGAGGCTCCGCGCGGGTCTACCTGTACCGCATCGTCCGTCATCTGGTCATCGACGAGAAACGCCGGCGGGCGGTGCGGCGGCGCTGGCAGGACCGGCAGGGGCGGGACGATGCGATGCGGGGCGGACAGGCCGCGACCCCGGCCGACGTGCTCGACGCCAGGCTGCTGGCCGACAGGCTCCGGGCCTCGGTCGCGTCGCTCCCCGACCGCCGGCGCGAGGTGTTCGAGCTTGTGTTCCAGCGGGGCCTTTCCCACGCGGAAGCGGCCGCCGTGATGAACGTTTCGGCGCAGACGGTGGCGAACCAGATGTCGGCCGCGCTCCGGACCGTTCGCCGGGCGGTGGCGGCCGATGGCTGACCTGGCCCCGCGTCTCGTTCGCATGGTAGCCGGCGGCAGGCTGTGCGCTTGTCCGGTGTAGGGCACCGGTTCCCGGTCGGAACCACGGAGGGATCGAAAGAGATGGACGAACTGTTGCTAAAGCATCTGCGCGGGCGGACGACCGACGACGAAAACCGGTCGGTCGAGGCATGGCTCCGCGAGAACCCGGACGCCGAAGAGGAGGTGAACGACCTCCGCCTGCTGGTCGAAGCCGCGCGCGCCGCCGATCTGGAGGTGGAGCCCGGCGCCCCGCCCGCCACCGACCTGGTGGTCCGCGGGGCCGAAGCCCGCAGGACCGCCGCCATCCGGCGCGCAAACGACCGGGCGCGCAGCCGACGCGCGCGCTCCCGTTTCGGCCTGTTCGCGGGCTGGGCCACCGCGGCCGCGTGCGCGGCGGCGGCCCTGGTCATCTGGAACGCCCGCGCCCCGGCCCCGAGCGCCCCGGCCGGGGGCAGCCTGGCGTCCCAGGAATTCATCACCGCGCCCGGCGAGACCGCGATGGTCCGCCTGGGCGACGGCAGCGTGATCCGCCTGGGTCCGGGCAGCCGGGTGCGCAACGTGGACGGATCCGCCCGGGCCGTCGTCCTCGAGGGCGAGGCGTTCTTCTCCATCGCCAGCAACCCGGCACAGCCGTTCCGGGTCACCACCGCGGCAGGCACCGCGCGCGTCCTCGGAACACGCTTTCATCTGGTCGCCCAGCTCGACGAACTGCGATTGGTCGTCGTCGAAGGAACGGTCGCGCTCGGCACCGCGACCGAGGAGGTCCAGGTCGGCGCCGGGCAGGCGGCGAGCATCATCGAAGGCCGGCCCGGACCCGTAACCGAGGCGCCCCCGATCGAGGAGGCGGCCGCCTGGCTGGAGGGCTTCGTCATCTTCCAGGACACCCCTCTGGCTCTCGCCCTTCGGGAAGTCGAGCAACGGTACGGCGCGGAAGTTGCGGTCGAAGATGCCGTGCTGCTGGAGCGGACGCTGACCATGTGGTTCACGTCGAAATCCCTGGACGAGGTCATGACCGTGATCTGCAACGTCATCGACGCCCAGTGCAGCATCGGCGACGGACGGGTTCGGATGCGGCTGCGCAACGCGGACGAGGGTCGATGATCCCGGAACGGAATCGCGGGATCCGCCGGATCACCTCCATGGTGGTCGCGGCCACACTCGTCCTCATCCCCTCCTCCCTCACCGCCCAGGACACCGAGCTGACCGCGCTCAGGGGCGAAATCGGGGTCGATCCCGAGCCCGGCACCCTGCTCGCAGCCGTCGCCCGCCTCTCCATCGACCGGATGCCGCTCTCCGAAGCTCTGGTCCAGCTCGCCGCGCGTTCCCGGATCCAGATCGCCTTCAGCCCCAGCCTCCTCCCGTCGGACCGCGTCGTCGACTGCGACTGCGCGACGAGAAACGTTGCGCGCACGCTGGACGAGTTGCTGGCCGGCACCGACCTGGGCTACGTCGAGCTGGGTTCCCAGGTCATCATCGTGCCGCGCGCGCCGCGGGAAGCGTTGCCCATGGATGCGAGCGTGAGTGGCAGGGTGCGCTCCCGGATCGGGATCCCGGTGGCGGGCGCCACGGTCCGTCTCAGGCTGCTGGCGGACACCACCGTTCAGAGCGTGACCGGCACCGACGCCCTCGGGTTCTTCGCGTTCCGCGATCTCGTGGCCGGCCGGCATCGTCTGACGATCGGCCGCATCGGCTACGGGCTCCACGATCAGGAGATGGAGTTGACCGCGGACGCCGATCTCCAGGTCGAGATCTCCCTCGCGGAAGAGGCAATCGAGCTGGATGCCGTGGTCGTCGAGGCCCGGAGGAGCCGCGAGCGGGCACGTTTCGAGGAATCCGCGGGAATCACGGTGCAGGAACTGAGCGTGGCGGAGCTCAGGAACATGCCGGGGTTCGCGGAACCGGATCCGATGCGGGCCGTGAGCGTTCTCCCGGGCGTGACCCGGGTGTCCGACTTCACCGCCGTCCTGAACGTGCGGGGCGGCTCGGGCGATCAGAACCTCATCCTGATGGACCGCCTGCCGCTGTTCCATCCCTACCACTTGCTGGGGATCTTTTCGGTGTTCAACCCGGACATGGTCGGGCGGGCCGAGCTCCGTTCCGGGGGCTTCCCGGCGGAGTACGGAGGCCGCGCGTCGTCCGTGCTGCTCGTGGAGTCCGACGTGGGAGACGGTACGCTGGGCGTCGATGCCGGGCTGGGTCTGATCTCCTCGCGCGTGGCGGTGCGAGGCGGTCTCGCGCCCGGGGTCCGGGACGGCCTGGGGCTCGGCGCCGCGCGCTGGAAGATCTCGGCACGCCGCAGCTACTGGGACCTGGTGACCAGGCTGACCGGCTCCACGTTCCCGTACAGCCTCGCGGACTTCCAGGCCATCTTCGAAGGTTGGACGAAGGGAGGCGACCGGGTGCGCATCAACGCGTATTCGGGGCGCGACAGGATCCAGCTTCGGGACCTCGAGTTCATGTTCACGAGCCTGGAGTCCGTTGTGGACGATGTTGCCGACAACCAGGACCCGGGCTGGGACGTCCGATGGCCCTGGGGCAACGACGCCGTCGGCGCATCCTGGACCCATCTCATGCCCGAGGGCGGGACGCTCGAGGTCCACGGCTCGTACTCCCGCTTCGGAGCGCGGTTCAACTTTACGGAGTACGAAGACACGCGTCTGGAGACGGAAATCGGCCAGTCTTCCCTCGGGGCCGACCTGGAGCTCCGTCCCACGTCGCGCACGCGATGGAAGTCGGGGTTCGCGGCCACCCACAGGGAAAGCCGCAACCTTTCCGAGGGCGTTCCGCCGAATTTCCAGAACAGCTTGAGCCGCGGCTGGGAGTCGGGCGCGTACACGCAGTTGGCCTGGACACCGAACCGGCAGTGGCTGCTCGAGGCCGGGCTGCGCTGGGACCACTGGCGACCGGGGGACGGCCGAACCACGGGCACGCTGTCGCCGCGCGTCGCCGTCAAGCGCTTCCTGGGCGACGGGCGCTGGGCGGTGCGCATGGCGGGCGGACGCCACACGCAGTTCCTGCACTCCCTGCGGGACGAGCGGATGCCGATCGGGCTGGATGCGTGGATCCTGTCGGGCGAGCACGTGCCGGCGCTGATCTCCGATCAGGTCCAGGCGGGCGTGGAGGGCTTCTTCGGCGGAAACCGCGAGTGGTTCGCTTCGGCCGAAGGGTACTTCCGCACCTACGATGGCGTGGTCGCGCAGAACTGGACCGACGATCCCGCTGATCCGGCGGACGATCTGCTGGCAGGCGAAGGACGCTCCTACGGGCTCGACGTCATGGTCCGAAAGGACGCGGGGACGACCAGGGGCTGGGTGTCCGCGTCTCTCCTGAAGGCCACGCGGACGTTTGAAGACACGGACGCGGGCCTGGTTCCGGCGCCCGTCATCGAGTTTCCACCGATCTTCGACCGGTTTCTGGAAATCGACGTGGCCATCCAGCGCGATCTGCCCTGGGACCTGGTGGCCGGCGTTCGCTGGAACCTGGGCACGGGCACGCCCTACACGCGTCAACTGGCGAGATTCCGGAAGTACGAGCAGCGGCTCAACGATCTGCGCTTCGACTACGCGGGCAGGATCTCGGTGCTCGGACCCAGAAACGGGGCCCGGCTGCCCGCCTACCACAGGCTGGACGTCAGCTTCCGCAAAACGCTGCGCAGGGGTTGGGGCAGCCTGTCGCCCTACCTCGGTGTGATCAACGTCTACAATCGCAGCAACGTGCTGTGGCACCAGCGCCACTACAACGGCGGGAACCTCAGCAGGCTCGAGAACCGCATGCTCCCGATCCTGCCCACCATTGGCCTGGACGTGTCGTTCTGATGGGGGCCGGCGCGCGTTTCCTGCTGATGCTTCCGGCGATGGCGGTCGGTGCTGCCGGCTGCGACCTGACCGATGTCCGGACAGGGTCCGGCCAGAAGATGCTCGTCGCCTCGGCCACGGTCGTGCTCACGGTCGACCCCGGCGAACCGTCGCGGATCAGCACCCGGGCGGTCGCGCTGGTCAGCGAGGCCTATCAGCAGGTGCTGTCGGAAGTCCCGGGCGCTTCCGTGCGCATCACCGGTGCGTCGGGACGCTCCGTGTCGCTGCTGGAGGAAGAAGATCCGCTGGGGGCGTGCACGGTGCTGCCCGAGGATCTGTACGGAACGGACGGGCCCCTGGGGCCGGTCGGCTCCTGCCACACCGCCACCGCGGCCTCCAGCCTGTTCGCGCCCGGCGAAGAACTCACCCTCGCCGTGACGACGCCTGACGGAAGCGTGCTGGAGGGGACCAGCCGCATGCCCGACGCGTTCGCGCCGCAGGGTCTCTCGGTCGAGGGCGGCCGCTGCCGGGTGGAGCCCGGCACCGGCTATCGCTTCGTGTGGCCTCCCGTGGACGGCGCGTGGGCCCACGTAGGCGAGGCCGAGATCACCGGACTGAGCCCGGGCCTCTGGTCATCGTCCGATCCGCTCTACCTGCCCGTCACCGTGCTCGGCCGGGGACGCGACGTGACCGACATGGTCTTCCCCGCGGATTTCCTGCTCGAGTTGCTGTCCGGCGTCGACAACGTGGAGCTGCATCGCACGCTGGACGCGGGGCTTCCCGGGGGAGCGCGCGCCGAGGTCACCATCGCGGCCCTGGACCGCAACTGGGCCAACTGGATCCGGGAGGGCCGGCTGAACATCAACGGGGAGACCGTGATTCCTTCGGTCTTCGGCGACGGCACCGGGATGTTCGGAACCGCGGTGCGCTGGAAGGTCTCGGTGGAGTCGCGCGCGGCGGAAGGAGCCGGGGACGTGCCGCTGTGCGGACCGGGGGCGGCGGGCTGATGCGGAGCGGGCTGACGCGGAATGGGCTGACGCGAAACGCGGCTCTGCTCGCCCCGATTCTGATCGCCGCATGGCTCGCGGGAGTCCCGTCGCCCGGGCTCGCCGTGCAGGAAAGCCAGGACGTGGCGCGCCTGACGGGCGAAATCGGCGTCGACCCCGAGCCCGGCAGCCTCCTCGCCACCACCGCCCGGCTGTCGATCGAGCGGTTGCCGCTCGCCGAGGCTCTCGTCCGGCTCGCGGAGCGTTCACGGGTCCAGATCGCCTTCAGCCCCAGCCTCCTCCCCCGGGCCCGTGTAGTCGACTGCGACTGCGCAACGAAAAACGTTGCGCGCACGCTGGACGAGCTGCTCGCCCGCACCGAACTGGGCTACGTGGAGCTGGGATCCCAGGTCATCATCGTGCCCCGCGCGCCGCGCGAAGTGCTGCCCGCGGATGCTACTCTTGGAGGCCGAGGGGGTGCGGAGGTCGCGGTCGCGGCGGCGGATGCGCCTGTCGATGCCCAGGCCCCGGGCGAGGCAAACACCTCGGAGGCCTACCTCGACGAAACCGCCCGCCGCCTGGTCGTGGGTGCGCGCGCCGCCCGCGAGGCCGCCTTGTCGGACATCGAGTCGTACACGGCCATGATCAGGGAGCGCAATTCCGTAGAGTTCTCGATGCTGGTCCGCGGCCGGCCCTTCATGCGGCAGGAATCGGCCACCCGTGTCCGCTGGTCGAGGAACGAACCCGCCGTTCTGCGGGTGTTGGGATCCCGCATGGAAGTCGGGGGGCAGCGCTTCAGGCCCGGCCGGCCCGAAGGGGTTGCGGCACGTTTTGCCGCCGATCCGCTCCGCGATCCGTTCAGCCTCTTCGTGGTTTCCGGCCTGGGTGCCCGCGTGAGAGAATCATGGTTTGTGCCTTCCGTAACCCCGCTCGACGAAGAGGCGGAGGCGTTCTACCAGTTCCGCTCGGGAGACACGATCTCCGTTCACTTCGCGGGAGGGTCCGTGCAGGCGGTGAGCGTCACCGCCCACCCCCGCGCCCAACACCTCGGGCTGGTCTTTGCCGTGCTGTGGATCGAGCCCGAGACCTTCGGCGTCGTGCGGACCTTCTATCGTCCCGCAAAGCCCATCGATTCGGAGTTCAGCCTTCGCAGAAGGAGCGGTTCCCTGGTGGGCCTGGAAGAGGTGTATCGGGCCAAGGCGCTGGGCGACGTCGAGGCCCCATCGCCACCGCGTCCCGGACTGTCGGGCCGCATATTGAACTACGCTCTCAATGCGGCAATGAACACCCGCATGGAAATCGGCGTGCCCGTGGCCGTTGTCGACTACTCCATGTGGGACCTCCGCTACTGGCTTCCGAGGCGAGCGAGCTTTGGACACTACGCCATTACCGGGGACGAATGGGACGCCCGGGAAGCCGAGAGAATCATGATGCAGGGGTTTCACGACTGGGACTTCGAGATCGAGCAGGTCTCGACAAGTGCCGCGGATCCACTGCATCCGGTGCCGGCGACCGAGGAGCTGGTCAAGTCATGGCGCGAGGAAGGTGACACGGTCGTGGTCATGGACGGCTCGCAGCCCGACTCCGGTACCGTGGTGATCACGCCTCGCGACTGGCGGGCGCTCTCCGCGAGCGATCTTCTGCCTCCATCGATCTGGGAGGATCGCGAAAGCGGACTTTACGGGAGCATAGTCGACGAGGCCGGCGAAGTCCTGGACTCCATCGGCATCGCCCGCGGTCCCGACGACCTGGAACGCACGGAGACGGATCAGGACATCAGCCAGTGGCATTTCGAAGCGCCGGTACTGACCCCGAGGCTAATGCGCTACAACCCGATAGAGGGCCTGTCGGTGGGCAGCCGGCTGGTCCGCGATTTCCCGTGGGGACGGGGCGCGCTGACGGTGCGGACGGGAACGCGGCGGACCGAACCCAGCATCGACCTCGCCACGGAGTATGGCCGGACCGGCCCCCGCGTGCGGTTCTCGATCTACCACTCGCTCCGGGAAGCGGGAGGAACCGTGACCACACAGCGTCCACCACGCTGGGCTTACGTAGCCGATCCGTCCGATTACTACGTCGTCCGCGGGGCCGCAATTCATCTCCTCCCTCCGAGGAGCGAACGATCCTGGACTTCGCTCAGCCTGTTCTCGGAGACGAACACCACGTTGAACGGCGACGCAAGGAGGCGTCACGGAGTCGACCTGTTCTGGAGGCCCTGGTGGGGCGGCCTCACCGGACGCCGGGTGAACGGGGGCGCCGACATCTCGCTGCGGGGACTGGTCGGCGACTATCCCAACGTCCGCCTGTCGGTCACGGGCATGCTGGTCCTGCCCCTTCCGGCAGACCTGTCGATGGCGCTGGAAGCGGGTGGCGCACATGTCAGGGGAGACCCCGCTCCGGAAGAGCTCTGGAGGCTCGGGAGTTCCGGTGACTGGCTGCGCGGCTATCCCCAGACCGTGCTGAGCGGGAGACAGGTCTGGAGGAGCCGGATCGAGCTGCAGCGCAAGGTCAGCCTGGTCGCCCTCGCGGTCTTCCACGACTGGGCGAGGGTGGACGGCAGGAGCCTGCAATCCGCGGGGTTTGGCGTGTCCGCGTTCAACGGGTTCGTGCGCGTCGACCTGGCAAGGCCGCTGGCGCCATGGTGGTACAGCGAAGGAACCCCGATCCCGGGGAAGCCGCGCGCGGGCATTGACTGGGCTCATGAGCCCGGGTGGGAGTGGCATTTTCGTTTCCTGGCGCCATTCTGATGCGCTTCGCATTCGAGGGCTCTATCCCGGTCAGGGCGGCGGTCCTGGTTGGGGTGTTGCTCATCTGCGGCTATGCCGTCGTGGAGCGGACAGTTCCCTTCAATGACGGTCCACGCGAGCCTGCGGGCGCTCTGCCTCCGCAGCAGGGGGCCGGCGACCTGCTCAACCGTGGGATCCTGATCGAAGGCGGTACATTCACCAGTGGCAGCGATGACTGGGACACGATAGTCGCCCCCGGCAGTCCGTATTCGAAGAGGGACGAGTATCCGCGCCGGCGGACGGTCCCGGGCTTCTGGATGCAGGAGCACGAGGTGACGAACGAGGAGTATCGGCGATTCGACGCGGGGCACGCGTTCCCTGCCGGGGAGGAGCGACACCCGGTCGTCAATGTCACCTGGCGGGAAGCCATGGCCTACGCGGTCTCCCTTGGTGGAAGTCTGCCGACCGAGGTGCAGTGGGAGTTCGCGGCGAGAGGCTCGGAGAGACGGAGGTACCCGTGGGGCAATTCGGAGCCGACGTGCGACCGCGTACACTACCGCTCCTGCAACCCGAGGGGGGCGATCGAGGTCATGGCCCGGCGGGAGGGCGCCACGCCGGAAGGCCTCTACGATCTGGCGGGCAACGTAGCGGAGTGGGTCACGCCCATCTGGTTCGATCCGGGGAGAACGCCCGTGAATGACGAATCGCGCAGGCTGCGGGGCGGCTCGTTTCTGTCCCCGCCGTTCGCCCTGCGAGCCGCGCACCGGGTCAACTACCTGTACTCCGGCTTCGAGTCGGAGGATGTCGGGTTTCGCGTGGTGTGGCCGTTGGACGGCGGGCGGGACCGACCAGGCTGACACCTGCCGGAGCGGCGTGCCCCGCGCACCGCGCAGACGTCCACGGGCGCGCGGATGGGTGGACGGGAACTCCGGACCTTGGCGATGCCGTCCCGGTGAAGCATGTTGGAGCCCATGGACCAGACCACCACCGTCCGTCCGCCCGCCGAGGCCGCCGCCTACGGGGGGCCAAGCTGGCCCGCCCGTAAGGCCTCCCTCGCCGACGAACTGGGGTCGGTGTGGTCCCGGTGCGGCATCGACAGCGAATACGCAACCCTGCAGGCGGTGTTGCTGCACCGCCCGGGTGCCGAGCTCTTCGAGGTCGAGGACGCCGACGAGCACCTGATGCTGGAGGCCCCGGACGCCGCGCTGTGCGGCGCGCAGCACGACGCCATGGCGGATGCCTACCGGGCGAACGGGGTGCAGGTCGTGTACGTGGACCCGGGAAGTGCGCCCCCCAACCAGATGTTCTGCGCCGACCTGTTCGCGATGACGCCCTCGGGGGCCATCGTGGGGCGTCCGGCATCGACCGTGCGGGCGGGCGAAGAGCGCTGGATCGCGCGCCGGCTGGCGGACTGCGGGGTGCCGATCCTGCGCAGCGTGGGCGGCACGGGCACCTTCGAGGGAGCGGATCTGTGCTGGCTGGCGCCGGGCGCGGCGATGATCGGGCGGGGCCTGCGCACCAACAGCGAGGGCGCGGCGCAGGTGGCGGCGACCCTGGCCGAGATCGGGGTCGAGACGCTGGTGGTGGACCTGCCGCACACCTCCATGCACCTGATGGGCGAGGTGCGCTTCGCCGACCGCGACCTGGCCTTC
The DNA here is from genome assembly GCA_022826025.1 of Gemmatimonadota bacterium. Classification (GTDB taxonomy): domain Bacteria; phylum Gemmatimonadota; class Gemmatimonadetes; order Longimicrobiales; family Gaopeijiaceae; genus BD2-11. The sequence goes on from JAJDVR010000212.1 coordinate 20,679, forward strand.
GGCCGCTCCGGCCGGATTCCGTGGACGGCGCTGGAGGCGCTCCGCAGGCACGGCTACGAGGTGCGCTTCTTCCCCGACGACCATGAGATGGTGCGCGGCTTCGGGCACAATTTCGTGACCTTGGGACCGCGGCGGGTACTGATGCCGGAGGGCTGCCCCATCCTGCAGGCGGCCTACAAGGATGCCGGAATCGAGTGCGTCACCGTGGAACTGGGAGAGATCCACAAGTGCGCCGGCGGGATTGGGTGTCTCAGCGGGGTGGTCACCCGGGAGCGGGTCGCGGGGTGACGGACGGGTCCAGCCCCGACCAGCCGGCCGAGCGGGTCGAACTCAAGCGCCAGCTCGGGGTCTGGAGCGCGGGCGCGATCCTGGTCGGCGCCATCATCGGCAGCGGCATCTTCGGCGTTCCCGCCGAGATCGCCCGTGAAGCCGGCTCGGTAGGCGCGATCACGCTACTCTGGCTGCTTGGCTCGGCCATCACCGTCTGCGCGGCCCTCAGCATGTCCGAGCTGGCGGTCATGTTTCCCCGCTCCGGCGGCACTTACGTGTACCTGCGCGAGGCGTACGGTCCCATGCCGGCGTTCGTCTTCGGATGGACGCGGCTGCTGCTCATCCAGCCGGCGGTGCTGGGCGGCATCGCGCTCATCTTCGCGGCCTACGTGGACGCGCTCTTCCCGCTCACCGACGTGGGCGTGCGCGTGGTCGCCGCCATCGCGATCGTCGTGCTCGGCGCCACCAACGCCCGCTCGGTGCTCTGGGGCGCGGCCGTCCAGAACGTGACCACGTGGGCGAAGGTGCTCGCCATTGTGGGCCTGTCCCTCGCCATCTTCCTCTTCGGCGACGGAGGCACCGGCGCGCTCGCCGCCGCGCCCGCCTTCGCGCCCGCCTCATGGACCGGTGCGGGGGTCGCGCTCATCGCCGTGCTGTGGGCGTACGACGGGTGGGGCGAACTCCTCTACGCGGCAGGCGAGGTGAAGGACCCCGGACGCAACCTCCCGCGCGCGCTGATCGGCGGCTCGCTGGTGGTGGCGGCCGTCTACGTGCTGGTGAACGCCTCCTACCTGTGGGTCATGCCGGTCGCGGAGCTGGCGGTCTCGGAGCACGTCGCCTCGGACGCGGCCATCCGCATATTCGGGCCGGTGGGGGCGTCCCTGGTGGCGGGACTCGTGGTGGTGTCCACCTTCGGGGCGCTCAACGCCACCCTGCTGGGCGGGCCGCGGGTGTTCTACGCGCTCGCCGAGGACGGGCTTTTCTTCCGGCCGGTCGGGCGCATCCATGCACGGTGGGGAACACCGGCGGCGGCCATCGCAATGGTGACGGTGCTGGGGGTGGGGTACGTCTCGGTAAGAACCTTCGCCGAGCTGGTCCAGGTCTTCATCCTGGGACTCTGGCCGTTCTACATCCTGGTGGTCTGGGGCGTCTTTCGCCTGCGGAAGCTCAAGCCCGATCATCCACGGCCCTACCGCACCTTCGGCTATCCCTGGGTCCCCTGGATCTTCCTCCTGGCCTCGACGGCGATGCTAGTCAGCGCCTTTATCGGCGCTCCCGGCTCGACACTCTTCAGCTTCGGGATCATCGCGGCGGGGGCCCCGGCGTACTACCTCTGGCGCCGCCGGACATGACCGACCCCGGGACACGTCGCTCGGACCAACTGCCTGAAGGGAAGATCCCGCCCCGCGTGCTCCGGCAGGTGCTGGACCGGCTCGGCGGTAGCGCCGATCTCGACCCGGGACCCGCGTCCGGCGAGGATGCCGCGGTTGCCGCCGCAGGGAGTGAGCCGCGAATCGTGCTGGCGGCCGATCCGATCACGTTTCCGAGTGCCGAGCCTGGCTGGCACGCGGTTGTGGTGAACGCGAACGACGTGGCTGCGACCGGGGGAGAACCGCGCTGGTTCCTGTCCTCGATTCTCGTACCCCCCGGGACCGATGCGGCGCGGATCGTGGAGATCGCGGACGGCATTCGGGCCGGCTGCCGCGAAGTCGGCGCGGTCCCCGCCGGAGGCCACACCGAGATCACGTCGGCCGTGCGTCACGAGGTCGTCGCCGGGGCCATGATCGGGGTCGCCACCCCGGAGCGCGTGAAGCCGAGCGGCGGGGCTCGGGAAGGCGACCTGCTCGTGATGACCAAGGGCATCGCGATCGAAGCCACCGCCATCATCGCGACCGAGTTCGCGGAAGACGTGAGCCGAAGCTTCGGCCCGGAGTTCCAGGAGCGATCGGCCCGCTTCCTGAAGGATCCCGGAATCAGCGTGGTGCCCGAAGCCCGCATCGCCGCCCGCGCGCCGGGCGTCCACGCGATGCACGACGTGACCGAAGGAGGCGTGGCGACGGCGATCCAGGAGATGGTCGAGGCGGCGGGGCTCGGGGCGATCGTCGAGGAGGCGAAGATTCCCCACTTCGGCGAATCAGCGCGACTGATGAACCGCTACGGCCTCGGCATCCTCGGCGCCATCGGCTCCGGGGCGCTGCTGATCGCGTGCTCGGAGGCGGGAGCGGACGGGCTGCTGCGTCGCTTGAAGGAGGCCGGGATCGCCGGAGGCGTGATCGGACGGTTCGTCCCGCCCACGCTGGGGATCCTGCTGGACCGCGGGTCATCACGGCAGGATCTGCCGCGCTTCGAGGCCGACGAAATCACTCGCCTCCCCTGAAGACCTCCCGGACGGCCTCGCGGCGCTTCCGGGAACTTCAAGGTCACCCTCGAGCTGGCTCGCCCCTACCCTCCCAGCACGTTGAACTGCCGGGTGAACTTGACGATGAACGACCGCGCCAGCGGACCGCTCTCGACGAAGTGACCGCCATTGGGGTTGAGCCCATCGTGGAAGTCGAAGCCCTGCACGTTGTTGTAGACGATGAAGAGCCCGGTTCCGGCCGTGTTCAGCCAGCCGAAGCGAAGGTTGGCGGACCACGCGTCTATCTGACTGGAGCGCTGGATCAGCGACTGCACGTAGATGCGCGGCGTGAAGAAGTAGCCGAGGTTCAGCCCCAGCAACACCGTCTCGAACTCGCCCTCGGGCAGATTGATGTCGAAGTAGTTGATGCGCGCGGAAGTGCTGAACGACGCGTTCGGCCGGAAGGTGACGGAGGCGTCCCCACCCGAGCGCGATCCGCTCAGGAAGCTGCCGATGTTGGTGCTCGCTCTCATCGACAGCCGGGCGGCCGCGTTGGTGTTGAAGACCAGGTTGGTCTCCCAGCCGCGGTACGTTCCCTCGGGCACGACCACGTCCGTGCCGCGAATCCGGAACGGCTGGTAGAGCCCCTCCGTGACCAGATTCATGCCGGTGTTGATCTGCGCGCCCGAGGGCCACTCCCAGTGTACGTCGATGTGTAGAAAGCCCGATTCCTGGAAGCCCTTTTCGACCCCCGCCTTGCGGCTGTGGAAGGTGTTGTACAGGACGTGCGGCCGGACCTCGCGGAGCCACGTGGGCCGGATCTTGTACATGACGAAGCCCTGGTAGTACCGGAAGCCCCGGCGCGGCAGGAAGCCCACCTCCGGGTTGAACCCCTCGCCGATTTCCCTGACCGCGGCCGTGATCTCGAGGTCCCGGCTGGTCCAGCCCGTCGACAGGTCCCAGGCGTATTCGTCGCCGCCTGTCCCGGGCCCGTCGGTCCTGGACGTAAAGCTGCTGAGGGTAATGGCCTCCCCGATGCCCAGCGCGCCGTCCACCGCATAGGTGCGGTTGAAGTCGCCGTCCGCACCACCCCGGTTGATGAACAGGCCGCCGACCCGCGAACGATTGGGCAGCTCCCTGGCAACGCGCGCTACCGAATACCCCTGCGGATCCTGCAGCCCGTCGGCTCCGTCGGTCTCGATGTGCAGCAGCCCGACGTTCATCCCGGCGGTCCGCCCGGAGAGCCGCGCGCCCCCCTTGATCGGCACCGGCTGACCGTCGGCGATGCCGATGGCGCGGCTGAAGAACAGGTCCGCGCCTCCTCCTCCGACGGTGAAGAACCCGGCATTCTCGAGGAAGAACGGCCGCTTCTCCGGGAAGTTGAGACGGAAGCGCGTCAGGTTGAGCTGCTGGTCGTCGACCTCGACCTGGGCGAAGTCGGTATTGTAGGTCACGTCCAGCGTGAGCCCCTGCGTGACCTGGAACTTGACGTCGCCGCCGACGTTGCCGTCCTGACCGAAGCCGGTCTCGGTAGCGCTGGTGTAGTCCCGCGCCGTCGAGCCCAGCACGTAGGGAGTCATGGTGGCAAGGCGCTGGAACGGAGGCCGCAATCCCTCGAGATCCCCGGCGTAGTTCAGCCGATAGAGGTTGAATTCCCGCGGCACCGGGGTCCAGAACGACTCTTCGTTCAGGCGCCGGATGCGCCGGGCCACGTTGAAGCCCCAGGTCTCCGCGTCGTTCCCGTAGCGCAGCGTGTTGAAGGGGATGCGGAACTCGGCGTACCAGCCTTCCCCGTCGGTCGTGGTCGCGACCGTCCAACTGCCGTCCCAGTTCTTGTTGAAGCCCCCGCCGGAGCCCGACTGGAAGCGCTGGCGCGAGTTGAATCCGCCGCCTCCGAACCGGCCCCCGCCCCGCCCCTCGTTGGCGACCTGGCCATCGTACTCGATGCCGGTGGGGGTGGTGCCGAAGATGAAACCGTTCTGGTCGTCGTTGTACGTGTCCAGAACGAAGACGATGGCATCGCTCTCCGTCACCTCGAAGTCGCGGATGCGCTCGCCGTAGGTGATGTTTTCGGGTTGGCTGTCGAACGCCCATACGCCGACGTAGAGGGCCTCGGCGTCGAATACGACCCGGACCTCGGTGCGCTCGCTGGCGGGCTGCCCGTCCATGGGCTCGCGCTGCGTGAAGCCGGTCATGACCTGGGCCTCCTGCCAGGAGGCCTCGTCAAGGCGGCCATCGATCGTCGGCGCCTCGGTGACCTCCGCCGCGGTGGCGATCACCGGAAGCGGGACCCCCGAGCCGTCGTTGCCCGGATCCATCTGCGCGTTCTGGGCCTGCAGAGGGCCGGCTGCAAGGAAGGCGGCAATGCCGAGTGGCATGGCGATGACCGAACGGCGGGCGACGAGTGTGGCTCGCCCGACCGTGCCCGACTCCGAGAGGTTCTGGGATAACATGGATCCGCCTCCGTCCTCAGCCCTCTTCCTATCCGCTGCTTCTGCTCGCCCGCCACGCGTCCAGCGAGTACCTGCCCGGGCCGTTGGCGAAGAAGAAGAGCCACGTGAAGCAGTAGAACATCGCCAGCTCGCCCCGGTTCATGATCGGCCAGAACCCCTGCGGTATGTGGGCGATAAAGTAGGCAACCGCCATCTCGCCCGCGAGAACGAATGCCACCGGGCGGGTGAAGAGCCCCGCCGCCAGCAGAAGGCCTCCGCCAAACTCGAGAATGCCGGCAAGACCGGGCTGGCTGATCAGCGACTCCACCTGGTTCCCGCCAAGCGCCCCGAACAGCTTCTGGACTCCGTGCTGCATGAACAGCAGCGCCGCTACGATCCGGAGGACGTTGAGGGTCAACTCGTTGAAGCCGCCGCGGTTGGTGTCGCTCATGGCTTGCCTCTGGCGTCAAGGTGGATGCTGCCGCGGGAGAAGCTGGTCCCGCCTCCGGTCGAAGTCTGGCCTACCCTGAGACGACCCTTGACCTGGGCTTTTCGCTGATCCCGTGCGCTGACCCCGAGCCGGCTTTCAGCCCTCGAGTGGCGGCGTCCGCGCGAGCAACGCCGCGATCAGAATGACCACATGGGCGACGGTCAGCTCCCGGATTGCGTTGCGGCGCAGCGGCCTTGCTCCACCGACGCCCCAGAGTCGCGGAGTCAGCACTCTCCAGTTCACGGCTCCCAGGATCAGTACGACCACCACCAGCCCGACCTTGGTCAGCAGGATGCGCCCGTAGCTCGTCGAGACCAGGGCGTCGAGTGACGCGACATGAAGCCAGGATGCCAGGACGCCCGTTCCGATCAACAGGGCGCCCGCGATGAGCGCGACCTGGGAGAAGAGCGGCAGGACTTCGGCCAGCAGGGCGTTGCCCCGACCGGTCTCTCGGCGTTCTCTGAGTTCGGCGATGAGCACGAAGAACAGGCCCCCGATCCAGCTTCCCGCGGCGAGGACGTGGAGGAAGTCCGCGGGAATCGAGAGCCAGCGCAGGCCTTCCGTGGCCGCCGCGTGACCCATAAAGGCGGGAAAGGCGCACATCGCCCCCGCAAGCGAACTCGCCACGATCCAGGCCGCGCGCCGGGCCTCCGACCCCCTGCCATCCGGCGCCGCGAAGACGAAGGCCGCGACCGTCACCAGCGCCCCGACCGCCAACAGTCGCCAGCTCAGGCCCCAGTCCGTCGCCAGGAGCACCGAAGCGTCTTCCTGCCAGGGCACGAGCGGATCGCGAAAGTCGCGAAGCTGTCGCCAGAAGAGGAGCCCAACGCCCGCCACGAGCGCCGTCGAACCCACCAATCCCACGGTGCGGGCCGCCGCAATGACGGAGTGACGCCGCCGACCCAGCACGCGGGGCGCAATGAGCCAGCGGCTGGACGCCGCCCCCCATGCGGTGATCAGCCCGGCAAGGAACAACCAGCCGACGAGAGCATCGGCGATGGGCCGGACATCGAGACCGGCGTCTATGGAAGCTGGACCATGAAAGGGATCTCGCCCCGCACGACATGGCCGTCCGCGGCCATCGCCCGCCAGGCGATCGTGTAGCCGCCCTCTTCAAGGGTCCGCCCGACCGCCACGCTGTATACCTTGTCGTCCTCGGAATCGGGGATCGCCGGGCCGGTCTCGACCACGGCATCGCCGGCCATCAACCGTACCGATATCGAGTTCTCCTGGGGAGCCTGCGTGAACCAGAGGCGCAACTCCTCGGGCGGGGATACCGTCGCCTCCGGGGCGGGCTCGGACCTGCTCAGCGAGAAGTGAACCGCGAGGTGATCCAGAGCGCCCGTGAGAAAGGGAACCAGCAGCAGCGCGCATCCCGCAAGGAATGCGGCAGCGGGCCGGCTGAATCTCATGCCTATCCCCCCAGCACGTTGAACTGCCGGGTGAACTTGATGATGAGGGAACGGGCCAGCGGCGCCCTGTCGTAGAACCGTCCGGCGCCGTCGTCGAGGAAATGGATCTCCTGGACGTCGTTGTAGACGATGAAGAGACCGGTCCCGGCCGTGTTCAGCCAGCCGAAGCGAAGGTTGGCGGACCAGCTGTCCACCTGGTTCGAGTACTGCACCAGCGACTGCAAATAGATGCGCGGGGTGAGGAAGTAGCCGAAGTTCATCCCCAGCAACACCGTCTCGAATTGCCCTTCCGCCAGGCTCACGTCGTAGTAGGTCACGCGCCCCGAGGTGCTGAACGACGCACTGGGCCGCAAGGTGACGGAGCCGGTGCCGCCCCAGCGGCTGCCGCTGAGGAAGCTGCCGGCGAAGATGCGCGACGTCGCCGACAGCCGGGCGATCGGATTGCTGTTAAAAACCAGTTGCGTCTCCCAGCCGCGGTAGGTTCCCACGGGCACCGTCACGTCGGTGCCGCGGATCTGGAAGGGCTCGTAGATGCCTTCGGTGACGAGGTTGGCGCCCGTATGGATCTGCGCCCCCGAGTGCCACTCCCAGTGGGAGTCGATGTGCAGCCGGGCCGATTCCTGGAATCCCCTCTCGATCCCGCTCTTGCGGCTGTGGTAGGTGTAATAGGAAACGTGCGGCCGGATCTCGCGCAGCCACGTGGGACGGATCCTGTACATCACGTGGTACTGGTAGTACCGGTAGCCCCTGCGCGGCAGGAAGCCCACCTCCGGGTTGAACCCCTCCCCGATCTCCCGGACCTGACCCGTAAGCGAAAAGCTCCGCATGTTGAGGTTGCCGGAGAAGTCCCAGGCGTACTCGTTGTTGCCGGCTTCCGGCCCGTCGGTTCTGGCGACGAAGGAGCCGAAGGACAGTGCCTCCCCCACGCCCACGGCGGCATCGACCGCCTGGGTGCGGTTGAACTCGCCCGCCGGTCCGCTCTTGTTGATGAACAGGCCTCCGACCCGCGAACGATTGGGCAGCTCCTTGGCGAGGCGTGCAACCGAGAACCCGTTGGCGTCCGCCCCGAGGTCGCTCACGCCGTCGGTCTCGATGTGCAGCAGCCCGACGTTCAGCCCTGCGGCCCGGCCCGAGAGCCGCGCGCCCCCCTTGATCGGCACCGGCTGGCCCTGGTGGATGCCTATGGCGCGGCTGAAGAAGAGGTCGGCGCCCCCGCCGCCCACGCTGAAGAAGCCCGCGTTCTCGAGGAAGAAGGGCCTCTTCTCGGGGAAATTGAGCGCGAAGCGGGTGAGGTTGAGCTGCTGGTCGTCGACCTCGACCTGGGCGAAGTCGGTGTTGTAGGTGAGATCGAGAGTAAGGCCCTGGGTGACCTGGAACTTGACCTCGCCCCCCACGTTGCCTTCCTGGCCGAACCCCGTCTCGGTGGCGCTGGTGTAGTCGCGCGCGGTCGAGCCCAGCGCGTAAGGGGTTACCGTGGCCAGGCGCCGGAAGGGGGGCTGCAGCCCCTCGAGGTCTCCCGCGTAGTTGAGGCGATAGAGGTTGAACTCCCTTGGAACCGGGGTCCAGAACGACTCCTCGTTGAGACGCCGGATGCGGCGGGCCACGTTGAAGCCCCAGCTCCTGACGTCGTTGCCGTACCGCAGCGTGTTGAAGGGGATGCGGAACTCGGCGTACCAGCCCTGGTCGTCGGTGGTGGTCGCGACCGTCCAGCTGTCGTCCCAGTTCTTGTTGAAGCCGCCGCCGGAGCCCGACTGGAAACGCTGCCGGGTGTTGAAGCCGCCACCCTGGAAGCGGCCGCCGCCGCGGCCCTCGTTGGCGACCTGCCCGTCGTACTCGATGCCGGTCGGGGTGGTGCCGAAGACGAAGCCGTTCTGGTCGTCGTTGTAGGTGTCCAGCACGAACACGACGTTGTCGCTCTGGCGCACCTCGTAGTCCCGGATTCGCTCGCCATAGGTGATGTTGTCCGGCTGGCTGTCGAACGCCCACACCCCCACGTAGAGCGCATCCGAGTCGAACACGACCCGGACCTCGGTCCGCTCGCTGGCGGGCTGCCCGTCACTGGGCTCGCGCTGCGTAAACCCGGTCATCACCGAAGCCTGCTGCCACACCGCCTCGTCGAGGTAGCCGTCAACGCTCGGGCTTTCCGTGACCTCCGTAGCGGTGGCGACCGTAGGAAGGGCCCCTCCCGGCGCTCCGTTCGCGGGCCCCGACTGGGAGTTCTGGGCGAGCAGCGGACTGGCGGCAAGGAGGGCCAGAATACATGCGGACAGAGCGGGACAGGAATTCATGAGGCTCCCTTGCCAATTGGTGGCTGCACAGTCCTGTAATTTCGCAGAAACGCCGGGCCTTCGCCAGAGAGCGCGGGCGGGTTGAGCGCGCGTCACCCTCTCGCAGGTTTCGTTACCGGGCAGCCCGACGCACTACACGGACAACCGGCGGGATGAGAATGCTTACCGCCGCGGTGCGGCCAACCAATGACGCGGCGGCCGCGGCCGTGACGCCGACCCATCCGAAGGCCTGCACCAGCAATGGGAAGCCCACGGCGATGCACACCACCTCGGTGGCGGTTGCGAGGGTCACCGGCCGGGTGCGGCGGCCCTTGATGAGGATCCCGCGCTCCAGCGAGAGGAACGCCGACAGGAACGGCAGGGGGATGAAGAGGATGGTCGGCAGGATGGCGAACGCGGCCAGATCGGGGGTGAGGCCGGAAATGGTCTCGAACCAGACGCCGGAGAAGGGGGTGAGCCCGAAGACGGCGAGGCAGGCGGTGGTGGCGAGCCCCAGCGACACGGCGAACGCGCGCAGCGGGACAAGCTGCTCGTGCCGCTGGCCCAGCAGGGCGATGGTGACTTCCTGGTAGGCGAGGCACACCGCGCGGAAGATGAACGTGAGGGAGCCCACCACCGGAAAGACCGCCAGCGACTCGACCGGAGCGGGCGCCCGCCCCATGAAGAAGGTGAGCAGCGGATGGGCCGCGAAGCCGAGCAGCGAGGTGAGCGCGAGCGGGTAGTAGAAGCGGGAGATGACGCCGTAGTTGAGGGTCCCCGGACCGGCTGGCGACGTATGCGCGAGTACGCGCGCCACCGAGCCGCGGGCCATCCAGCGGCTTGCCGCGGCCTCGGTGCACACCCCCGCGGTCATCGCTCCGGCGGCAACGAGCGTGCCGGGGATGCCCAGCCGGGCGAGCACCAGCGCCGTCAGCGCGATGGCGGAGATGCGGGTCACCGTCCCCGCGGCGACCAGGCGCGGGCGCCCGTCGCGGATCAGCAGTCCCTGGTAGAAGCGCCGGTAGCCGATGGCCGCCGGCCACGGCACAAGCAGCCAGAGGGCATCCTCGACGAGCAGCGCCACCTCCCCGGGAAGCGCGAGCACCTGGAGGGCGATGAGGTCGAACACCGGCGGCAGGAGCACGAGCAGGAGCACCCCCGTGGTGCCCGCGTTCAGAAAGAGGGCGAAGCGCCTCAGCTTGCGGAAGCTGTGCGCGTCCTCGGCGAGAGCCGTGGAGGTAGTCATCAGCATCACCACCGGGGACTCCACCAGCATCGCGATGGCGAAGGCAACGCCGTAGGCCGCGAGGTTGATCTTGGCCTCGGGAAGCCGGGCGATGACCGCGGCCAGGAAGGGCCCCTCCACCGCCATCATCAGCCATGTGGCGGCGAGAGGCGCCCAGAACAGCAGGATGGACCGCTGGGACAGCGGCGCGGAAGCGCTCAACGGGTCTCGAAGCGGGTGATCTCGCTTTCGTATTGCAGCGTGAGGCCGATGTCGTCGAGGCCCTCGAGCAGACACCGACGCCGGAAGTCGTCGATCTCGAAGCGGAGGCGCCATCCGGCGGAGTCGGCGACGGAGCAGGCCTCCAGGTCGACCGCCAGCGCGTAGCCCGGACGCTCGACGGCGCGCGCCAGCACCCCCGCGACCTCCTCCTCCGGCAGCGCCAGCGGCAGGATGCCGTTCTGGTAGCAGTTGGCCTGGAAGATGTCCGCGAAGCTGGGCGCGATCACCACCCGGAAGCCGTAGTCGGCGATCGACCAGGCCGCGTGCTCGCGCGAGGAGCCGCAGCCGAAGTTGCGGCCCGCGGCCAGGATGGCGGCCCCGGCGTATCCGGGCTGGTTGAGAACGAAGTCGGCGCGGGGCGAGCCGTCGGGGTGGAAGCGCCAGTCGTTGAAGAGGAACTGCCCGTAGCCGGCACGCTCCACCCGCTTCAGGAACTGCTTGGGGATGATCTGGTCGGTGTCCACGTCGGCGCGGTCGAGGGGGGCCACGATGCCCTCGACGCGGCGGAGCGGCTCGATGGCGTGGGTGGTGGCGCTCACGGCCGGCTCCTCACGTCGGTGAAGCGGCCCGCCACTGCGGCTGCCGCCGCCATCGCCGGGCTCACGAGGTGTGTGCGCGCTCCCCTGCCCTGCCGGCCCTCGAAGTTGCGGTTGGAGGTGGAGGCGCAGCGCTCGCCGGGCCCCGCGATGTCGTCGTTCATCCCCAGACACATGGAACAGCCGGACTCGCGCCACTCGAAGCCGGCGTCGCGGAAGACGCGGTCGAGCCCCTCCGCTTCGGCGGCCGCCTTGACCGCGGTGGAGCCGGGCACCACCAGGGCGTGCACGCGCGGGCTCACCTTGTGTCCGCGCGCGACCCGCGCCGCCTCCCGCAGGTCCTCGATGCGCGAATTGGTGCACGAGCCGATGAAGACGCGGTCCAGCTCGATGTCCTGCATGGGCGTGCCCGGCTCGAGCCCCATGTAGGAGAGCGCCCGCTCGGCTGTCGCCCGGCTGTCCGGATCGGCGAGGTCGGCCGGGTCGGGGACGCGGCCGGACACGGGTACCACCATGCCGGGGTTCGTTCCCCAGGTGACCTGCGGCTCCAGATCGGCCAGGTCGACCTCCACCACCCGGTCGAAGCGCGCGCCCGGATCGGTGCCGAGGGTCGACCAGCGCGCCACCGCCTCGTCGAAGGCCTCGCCCGCGGGCGCGTGCGGCCGCCCGCGCAGGTAGGAAAAAGTAGTCTCGTCGGGCGCGATCATGCCGGCGCGCGCACCCGCCTCGATGGACATGTTGCACACGGTCATGCGGCCCTCCATGGAGAGCGCGCGGATCGCCTCGCCGCGGTACTCCACCACGTGCCCCGCCCCCCCCGCCACCCCGATGCGGCCGATGGTGTGGAGGATCAG
>JAJDVR010000043.1 GCA_022826025.1 Gemmatimonadota bacterium
GTTCCCACATGGATCGACGGCGATCCCAGATCGCGCCACCGCTCCTCCAGTTCCACCGTGAAACGAAGGTCGAACGCCGACTGCTCCTCAAAGTGATCCAGGATATCGTAGGCGGCCGCCAGGCGCGCCCGCACCGGCAGCGGATCGGCCTGTTCGGCGTTGACGACCTGAAGGTCCGGACCCAGGTGCGCGATCATAAGCCCGACCCGGAGCGGCACGGCGTCCGAGAAGGTGGCCTGGACACCGGCGTCCACCGCGTACGTGGTCGCGGTCACCCCCTGGTCCAGGCACTGCCCGCGGCACCCGATGCGGAACTGCACCATCTTGAAGTTGGTCCCCACGCTCACCCGATCGACCAACTCGGTCGCGAACGACACCACCCCCTGGTACCCGCGTACGCTCAGGGAACCGAGCACTTCGCCCCCGACGCCGGTCATCTGCTGGTCTCCCACGTTCAGCTCCTGATAGGAGATTCCCAGCGTGCCCACCGATTCCCGGCCCATGAGAAAGGAGAAGGCTGTCGCCGTGCCCGCGAGCTGATCGCCCCGGTACAGGAAGAAGCGGCGATCCCGGACCTGGGCGAGCCCGGCGGGGTTCCAGAACGCGCTCTCCTGGGACGGCAGCGCCGTCATCGCCCGCCCCATCGCGATTCCCTGGGCACCCACCGGAAGGATCAGAAAGAGGGCCCCCTCGGTGGATGGCATCCTGCGCGCGACGATGGCGGAGGCGTCGGCCGCCGCCGCGAACTCCCCGTCCTGTGTGGTCGCCGGCGCGGGCCATACCACCGCGAGCAGCAGCCACAGAGCGAACGACCGAGCAGCCCACGGACTGGTTGCAGCCCGCGAACGAACTCCCCGCGGACTGCTAGCGAGATCGCTGCGTCTCGTGATCGCGGGGAACGGCAAAGCCCAATCTCCGAAGGTGTCCACGCTTGCGCCGCCATCCGGCGAGCACCTTCACCCGAAGGTCAAGGTACACCCGCCGGTCGACGAAACGTTCGATTTTGGTCCGGGCTCGAGAACCGAGTTCACGGATCGCGCGCCCGCCGTCTCCGATCAGAATCCCCTTCTGAGACGACTTCTCCACGTACAGGATGGCCTGAATATAGACGGGATCGTCCTCTTCGCGGAACTGCTCGATCCGGCAGAAGACGGAATACGGTATCTCCTGGCGGTACAACTCGAACACACTCTCGCGAACCAGCTCCGCTACGAAGAAGCGTATCGGCTCGGAGGCGATGAGGTCAGGCGGAAACAGGAAGGGCGATCGCGGCAGCTCGGCCTGCAGGCCCTCGCGCAGCTCCTCCAGGCCGGTGCCGTCGAGCGCCGAGATCGGGAAGACCCGGGCACCGAGCGCCCGCTCCGCTTCCGCCACCAGCGCTTCGACCGTCTTTCCCGGAACCGCGTCGATCTTGTTCAGCGCCGCCATGCGCCGGGCCGGGGCCTGCTCCAGCAGCGCGCGCAGCACACCCCACCGCCTGCGCCTGCGCAACGCGACCGCGTCCAGCACCGCCAGCACGACATCCGCGTCCTCGATTGCCCGGTATGCTGTTGCCACCATACCCCTGTGAAACAGGTCACGTGCGGCAAACAGGCCCGGGGTGTCGATGAAGATGATCTGGTGCGCCGACCCCGAGTAGATCCCGGCCACCCGCTGCCAGGTAGTTTGCGGCCGCGGCGTGACGATGCTCAGCTCTTCACCCACAAGGGCGTTGAGCAGCGTCGACTTTCCGACGTTGGGAGCACCCGCAAGCGTCACGGTGCCGGCCCGGGTGTCGTTCATCGGGGAGTGTCCAGGAGTGAAAAAGAACCCCCCGGAGATGCGCTCCGGGGGGTTGCTGTAAGAAGCTGGCGACGACGTACTCTCCCACCAGGTCGCCCCGGCAGTACCATCCGCGCAGCGGGGCTTAACGGCCGTGTTCGGGATGGGAACGGGTGTTTCCCCCGCGCTGTGGTCACCAGCAACAAAATCCATGGGCTGATGAGAAAAGGTCCCGGGCGTCCGGGGTTGGTTCGACGCGTTTCCGGCACATCCCGCCACGCGGGTGCCGGATCCTTCCTGTGAACTCCCGATCACGGGAGTCCGGTTTGATGCGAGTCATGCTGGTCAAGCCTCTCGGGCACTTAGTACGGCTCGGCTGCACATGTCGCCATGCTTCCACCTGCCGCCTATCAACGTGCTCGTCTCGCACGGCCCTTCCGAGGGCTTCACGCCCTGGGAGTGCTCATCTTGAGGTGGGCTTCCCACTTAGATGCTTTCAGCGGTTATCCCTTCCCGACGTCGCTACCCGGCGATGCCCCTGGCGGGACAACCGGTACACGAGAGGTCAGTCCATCCCGGTCCTCTCGTACTAGGGACAGATCCTCGCAACACTCCAACGCCCACGACGGATACAGACCGAACTGTCTCACGACGTTCTAAACCCAGCTCATGTACCGCTTTAACGGGCGAACAGCCCGACCCTTGGGACCTTCTCCAGCCCCAGGATGCGATAAGCCGACATCGAGGTGCCAAACCGCCCCGTCGATGTGAACTCTCGGGGGCGATAAGCCTGTTATCCCCGGCGTACCTTTTATCCGTTGAGCGACGGCCCTTCCATTCGGAACCGCCGGATCAC
>JAJDVR010000009.1 GCA_022826025.1 Gemmatimonadota bacterium
CGGCGCCGTCCAGAATCGATCCCGGAACGATGATGCCGGCGTTGTTCAGGAGGATGTCGCAGTCCCCGAAACGCTCCGTGCACGCGTCGAGCAATCCGGCGCAATCCTCCTCCAGGCTCACGTCCGCCCGAATCGACACGGCAGACGCCCGCGTCTCGTCGCGAATGCGGCGCGCGGTTTCGGTGCAGTCTGCCCCCAGCACGTCCCCGAGCACCACGTTTGCTCCATGGCGCGCGAACGCCAGCGCGCACGCGGCCCCGATGCCTCTCGCCGCGCCCGTGACGATCGCGTTTCTGCCCTCGAGTGAGATCACTTCGCCGGCTCCTCTGAAGGTGCACGTCCGATGGGCGCCGGCGGCGTTGCCGCGCCGTGGCCCGCCCCAAGCTCACATTTTTCGCGGCTTGTGGCGAGAGATGGCATTCGGGAAACCGCGGATGGGAAGCCGGGACATTCGGTGAACCGCTGGTGGAAGGCCCGCGTGCGGATCCATCGCTGGAAGGGGGGACGACAGGAGTGATGTGTTGATTTTTCAGCATCCTTGCCCTATGGTGTCCCGAGCGTCGGCCCACGAGGCCAACCGCCGGAGCCGAGATCCGAGGTACGAGCTGTCCCGCATCCGAGGAAACCACCCAGCCGGAGCACGAGACACTGTGAGCGACCTTCCCCCGCTGAGCAGGCGAGAACGTCAGGTGATGGACATCCTCTACGAGTCGGGCGCCGCGACCGCCGTCCAGATCCGGGAGCGCATGGCCGACCCGCCGACGGACTCGGCCGTCCGCTCGATCCTGCGCATCCTGATCAACAAGGGACACCTGACCCGGGAGCTGGACGGACCCCGCTACGTCTATGCTCCGACGACGCCGGTCCCGCACGCGAGCCGCTCGGCCATGCGCCACGTCCTGTCGACATTCTTCGGCGGCTCCGTCGAGGGCGCCGTCGCCACGCTCCTGAAGCTCCGGGAAGGCGATCTGACCCCGACCGAGCGCGAACGCATCAAGGCGATGATCGATGAAGCCGCGGAGGAGGGACGGTGAGCGGGCTGATCGCCGGCGCCGGTGTGGCGGGGCTGGTTGCAAAGGCCACGCTGGTGCTGTGCCTGGCGCTGGCTCTGGCATGGCTCGCACGCCGGGGATCGGCGAGAACCCTGCACCTGCTCTGGACGACGGCGTTCGTGCTTTTGCTGGCGTTGCCGGTGTTGAGCCTGCTGGGTCCGTCGTGGACGGTGCCCATCCTGCCGGCCCTGGACACCGCCGCCGAGGGTGCGTCCATCGAGGCGGCGGGGGACGGAGCCGCGGCGGTGGAAGCTCGGCGAGAGATGGCCGGGCGCGCCGTTTCGTCCGGGCCGCCGCGACGGATCGCCGGCGCCAGGACTTCATCGGGGTTCCCGACGGTCGAATCGAGCCGCCCACGGCCGGGGCAGGGCGATGAACCCGCCCCGCTTACCCCCTCCGGCATCGCGTTTCTGATCTGGGCTCTGGGCTGTGGTGTAGCGCTGACCTCTCTGGCAGTCGGGAGTCTCCGCTTCCGGAAGCTGGTCCGCGACGCGGCCTCCGTGCGAGACCCGGTGTGGCGGCAACAGACCGACGCCCTTCGGCGACGCCTGCGGGTGCGGAGCCGGGTGCGGATCCTGATGAGCCCAAAGGTGCGCACGCCGATGGCGGGTGGTCCCTGGAGGCCGGTGATCCTGCTGCCGTCCGGCGCGGAAGCCTGGTCGCCGGAGCGGCGGGCGGTGGTGCTGGCCCACGAGCTGATCCACGTCCGCCGCCGGGACGCGCTCCGTCAGATCGTCGGCCGCGCCGTGGTGGCGCTCTACTGGTTCCATCCTCTCAGCTGGCCGGCGTGGCGGGCTGCGGCCATCGCCGCCGAGCGGTCGTGCGACGAGGAGGTGCTGGAGCTCGGCACGCGCCCCTCGGAATATGCGCGACACCTGTTCTCGCTCGCGTCCGGGACGACGGGCGGTCGCGCGGTACTGGCCCTCCCCATGGTGCAGCGCTCGCAACTGGAGAACCGAATCATGTCCATCCTCAAGCGGCATCGCCCCCGCCATTCGCTCGCCCGCACCATCGCCGCGCTGGCGGGAATCGGCGTGGCCGGCACGCTCATCGCCTGCGCCAACCCAGTCCCCAGGGATCCGGACGCACAGCCCGCTCCCCGCGACCAGGCGATAGTCCCGGGCGAGGTGGAGGCGCAGGACCGCGAGATCTCTGCTCCCTCACCAGAGCCGACGGCGGCGGTGAGTCCGGCGCCCGAGCCGATTCCCGCGGCAGAGTTCCCGCCGGAGCCGGCTTCGGTGCCGGACCCGGCGCCCTCCGCGCCCGAGGGCTCGCGAGACGCCAGCCGCCAGGCCCTCGAGTGCAACCCCGGAAACGGAATCGGCGTCATGCGGCGGGCCGGCGAATGGATCCTGCAACGCCGCGTGGACGGCATGCGCCTGTGCATGCGCAACCACGGCAACGTCGAGATGGCGTCGGATGGCACCGCCATCCGGAACATGGATGACGGCAGTTGGGTGGTGCTCGAATCGCAGGCGGAGCGATTGCACCGCCTGGTGATCACTCCCGGGCCCGGTGGCCTGGAGTACGACTGGAGCATCGATGGCCGCTCTCAGGCCTTTGACAGCGAGGCCGGGGAATGGCGCGACCTGATGCTGACGGTGATGACCGGCTACCGGGATGTGCAGGACATCCTCGCCGAAGAAAGCAGTCTGCGCGGAGCGATCGCTGTGCACAGGGGACATGTCGCCACGCTGCGCGGGGAGATTGCCACCCACCGGGGGCACGTCGCCGCATTGCGCGGGGAAATCGCGACCCATCGGGGACTTGTCGCCACGCTGCGCGGAGAAGTCGCCGGACACCGAGGGCACGTCGCCGGCCTGCGCGGGCAGATGAATTCGCCACCGGCACAGGTCGCCAGGGTGTTGAGCCGGCTGTCCGCGCAAGTGGAACTCATTGCCAACCGGCACGCGATGACGACGCTCGCCGACAGAATGAGAGAAGCAGTGGAGACCGCCCGGCAGGCGTGGGCCACGACCGAGGTGCAGATGGCGCTGGAGTCCGCGCGCGAGTCCCTTGAACGCGTCGACGTCCGGGAAGCAATCGAGACAGCCAGGCAGGCATCGGGAACAGGCGACATGGCGGAGGCAATGCGGGCGGCGGCCGAGGCCCTGGAGGCGGCCCTGCAAACGCCCGAGATGCAGGAAGCGATGGCCGACCTGGCGGAATTGTCGGAAACCCTCTCCGCGGCGGCCGATGACTGGACGACCGTGGCGGACGAGCTGCAGCAGATCGAGCGTGATCTGGCCGCCCGGCGGGACGAACTCGAGCAGGAAGCGGCCGCCCTTGCCCGCGAGAGTATGCGGGAGATCGAAGAGGAAATCGAGGAGTACGACCTGGCGGGGCGGGTAACCGCCATCGAAGCGCAGATCGAAGAGTACGACCTCGACGGCAAGGTCGCCGGGATCGAGGCGGAGATCGCCCGATACGACCTCGACGGCAGGATTGCGGAGATCGAGGCGCAGATCGAGGAATACGATCTGGTCGGCAAGGTCCGCGAGATCGAGGCGCAGATCGAGGAACTCGACGCCGACCGCCGCACCGACGAAATCGAGCGTTCGATCCAGGACGAGATCGCCGCGCTTCGCCGCCTGATCGGGTAGCCCGGCGCGGCACTCGGGACCAGGCGGCTGGAGCCGGCCGACTTCACAGTCATCCACGATCACTGGCCCGGCCCTCGCTCCAACCATCGCGAACCACCGCGCGCGGCCCGGCGCGGCACCAACCGCCGCCGCTTCCGTGGCTCCACGCCGGATCCCACCCCGCGACCTGTCATCCCGGCCTTGATCATCGCCGTTTTGTCGCCATATTCGCCGTAAATGACGCAAGGCTGTGACAAAAGGCGGTCAGCACAGATGCGGGCGCACGGTCCTTCGAGGAATGTCCGCGGCTGAGTCAAGGGAAGAGGACAAGTGCGGAGTACACGGAATCTCGTGGTTTTCTGGGGGATGGTGTTGAGCGTGGCGGGCTGCCGCGACGCTGTGGCTCCATCGGACGAACCCGAGCTCATCACGATCGCGGCGACCGTCTCCGAGACCGGGATCCGCACGCAATCGGCCGGCGAGATGGGCAGGGGCTACCGGCTGGGCGTGGAGATGCTGAACGAGATGGGCGGCATCGGCGGCAAGGAGGTGCGCCTGGTGACCCGCGACGACGGGAGCGACCCGGCTACCGCAGCCCGCCTGTACGACGAGTTCATCGCCTCCGACTCCATCGACGCGCTGCTGGGTCCCTTCAGCACCCCGATCACGGAGGCCGTACTGGCGGTGACCGAGGCCGCGGGCTGGCCGCTCATCGCGCCGATGGCGTCGGCTCCCGGCGTGTGGTCCGACCGCGGGCGCCGCTGGAGCGTGCAGATGCTCGACCAGGGACCGGCCCGCCTGAGGGGCGCGGTCGAGGTGGCCGCGCGCCACGGCGCCCGTACGGTGGCGCTGATCTACGAGGACAGCCCGTTTCCCGCCTCGCTGGCGGAGGGCGTAAGGGAAGCGGCGGGCACCCACGGGCTGATCACCACGCTGGATCGCTCCTATCCGGTCGGTGGGGCGGACCACGCGGGGCTGGTGGCGGCCGCGCGCGGCGCCGGGGCCGATCTCTTCATCGGCGGCGGCTACTACGACGACGCGGTCGCCTTCACGCGGGCACTGGCGGCGGCGGATTACGCCCCGCTCATGGTGAATCTCTCCCTTGGCCCGGCCGACCCGAGGTTCCCGCAGGATGTCGGGGATCTGGCTCGCTGCATGACCGCTGCCGCGTCGTGGATCCCGGCGGTGCGCACCTCGGGACACATCGCCGACAGCGAGACCTTCGTTCAGCGCTACCGGCAGGCGCACGGATCGGACCCGGGCTATCACGCGGCCGGCGCATTCGGAGCCGTGGAGCTCCTGGCCGAAGCCATCGAGGCCACGCCGACGGCAGCGGGAGAACTCGATCCGGCGGCGGTCCGCGACTACCTGTTCTCCGTGTCCACCGAGACCGTGCTCGGCCCCTACGGCGTCTACTCTCTGGGGACCAGCCAGGCCGGCGGGCAACGCGTCCTGACGGCGCTGCAGGTGCAGTGGCAGGACGACGGTTCGGGAGGGCTGGTCCAGCGCATCATCCATCCCGACGCGGCGGCCGACGCCGAGCCCTGCTTCCTGAGGTAAAACCCTTGACCCCCTTCTCCCCGTACACGTCCTTATCGTGATGCCGGTATCCGGCATCCAAGGCTCGAAAATCGAATAAGGACGGCCCCGCCATGATCCGGATTCTCAGGTACGTCTTGCGCCTCGTCCTGGACTGGCTGCGCAACAAGATCTAGCGCGGGAGCCGGAGACCAAACCCATGCCCTTCCTCCCCGACAACTGGCTCAGCCTGGTCGCCGGTCTCGTGATCCTCGTCGCCGCGGCGTGGATCGTGGACTGGGTGACCACCCGAATCGTCCACGGCGCGATCCGGCGGGTCGCGGCCCGGACCCGTTCCTCCTGGGACGACCGCGTCATCGAGCGCAAAGTCTTCGCCCGCCTCTCCCACATCGTGCCCGCCGCCATCGTCTACTACGGCATCGGGCCGGTGCTGGGCGTGACGCCCGCCGAGGCGGCGGCCGGGACCGAGTCCGCCGGGCTCATTCTGGTCTGGACGTTCGCGCGCCGTCTTTCGGCCGCCGTCATCGTGATGGCCGCGGCCGCAGCGTTCAGCGCCTTCCTCGACGCGGTCAACGACATCTACGTGGAAGCCTTCGAGCAGTCGCGTTCGCGGCCGATCAAGGGGTACCTCCAGGGCGTGAGCCTGCTCGCCTACCTGGGGGCGGGTGTCGTCGCCATCGCGATCCTTGCGAACCAGAGCCCTCTGGTCTTCCTCTCCGGGATCGGCGCGCTCACGGCCGTACTCATGCTCATCTTCCGCGACACCATCCTGTCGCTGGTGGCGAGCATCCAGATCATGTCCAACGACATGATCCGCATCGGCGACTGGGTGTCGATGCCGCAGGCCAACACCGACGGGGACGTCATCGAGATCGCGCTGCACACGGTCAAGATCCAGAACTGGGACAAGACCATCTCCACCATCCCGACCCACAAGTTCATCAGCGAGTCCTTCAAGAACTGGCGCGGGATGACGGAATCCGGGGGACGGCGCATCAAGCGGTCGCTGCGCGTCGACATGAATTCGGTGCGCTTCCTGGCCGACGACGAAATCGAGCGGCTGTCGCGCTACGAGACGCTGCGCGAGTACATGATCGAGGCGCGCGACAGGATCGAGAGCTACAACGCCGCCAAGGCCCAGGGCGATCCCGGCATCATCCCGGAGATCCGGCGCCTGACCAACCTCGGCACGTTCCGCTTCTACGTGCTCAACTACCTGAGGGCCAATCCGCGGATCAGTCAGGAGATGACGGTGCTGGCCCGCCAGCTTGCGCCCGGACCGCAGGGGGTGCCCATCGAGATCTACTGCTTCTCGAGCGAAACCGCGTGGGCGAACTACGAGGGCCTCCAGGCCGACCTCTTCGACCATCTGATCGCGATTCTGCCGGAGTTCGGGCTGAAGGCGTTCCAGGAACCCAGCGGGTCGGATTTTGCGGAGGCAATCGCGGATCGCGCCTGACGTGCGCTCGATCGCGTTACCTTTCATCTTGGAGGTGACGCGGATGAGGGCGGCGGGGAAACCGGAAACCGGCGGGGCTCGAGGCGCCGCACCACGGAGAAGATCGACAACATGGTGAACACCGTTGAATTGCTCGGCGACCTGCAGCGCCTGAGAGAGCAGGGCTATCTGTCGGATGCCCTCCTGCGTCACGCGGTTCGGGGACTGTCCCGGACCGACGACTTCGACTGGGTGGGTGTCTATCTGCTGGGCGAGAACGAGGATGAACTCTGGCTTCACAACTACATCGGAGCCAGCACCGAGCACGCGAAGATTCCCGTGGGCACGGGTGTGTGCGGCACCGCGGTGGCGACCGGCAAGAACCAGAACGTGCCCGACGTGGGCGCGGTCGACAACTACCTCTCGTGCAACCCCAGCGTGAAATCCGAGCTCGTGGTTCTGATCCGGGCGGGCAAGGAGATTTTCGGACAGATCGACATCGACAGCCGCACGCCGGCGGCCTTCAGCGATGACGACGAGCTCGCCGTGCAGATGATCGCCGACAAGCTCGCCGAGCAGTTCGTCCACGAGCGACGCTAGCGGACGGCAACCATCGAGCTTCCCCGGGCATGACCGTGGGCGGGGACCGATCCGCGCGCGCCATGACCCGCCCCCGCGTCCTCACGGCCGCCAACCCTGGGCCGTTCACCCTCGACGGTACCCGGACCTACATTGTCGGGCGCCAGGTGGCGGCGGTCATCGATCCCGGCCCTGACGATGCGGATCACCTTCGTGCGCTCCGGACCGCGCTGGCGGGTGCGCTCCGGGTCGCCGTGCTGGTAACCCACGACCATGCCGACCACTCCGGCTGCGCGCGCGCCCTGGCGGACGCGCTCGGGGCCCCCTTGCTAGGGCCGTGTCGGGCCGCGGACGGTCCCCTCGCCGACGGCGCCGCGGTGGAGACCGATGAGGGTGAGCTGCTGGCCGTGGACACGCCGGGGCACTGCGCCGAGCACCTGTGTTTCTCGTGGCCGCGGGCCCGGGCCCTGTTCGCGGGCGACCTGATGCTCGGCGAAGGGAGCACCACCTGGGTGGGGGAGTATCCGGGGTGCGTGCGCGACTACCTGGCGTCGCTGGAACGGGTCGAGTCGCTGGCGCCGACCGTGATCCATCCGGCGCACGGGCCGCCGCTTGAGGATGTGCCGGGGGCGCTTGCGGCCTACCGCGAACATCGCCTCGCCCGCATCGAACAGGCAGAGCAGGCGCAGCGCGATCACCCCGGCGCCACGCCGGCGCAGCTGGTGACCACGATCTACGGCGACGAGCTGCCGCCCGGGCTGCGCGACGCCGCCGGGGCGAGCATCGCGGCCATGCTCGACTATCTGGCCGGCGAGGGGTAGTATTCCCCTGACGCGGCGCGCGTTACCGGCGGCGGCCCGCTTCCGCCGGACGCGCGCTTCTCCTTCACCGGGAGCCGTGCCGTGATCGCCAAAGCACCGCGCCTGTCGACCGGGCTGGCAGAGGAACTCGTCCGCATCGTGGGTGAGGACGGTGTCATCACCGACCCCGCCCGGCTGATGGTGTACGAGTCCGACGGCCTCACGGCCTACCGCTATCCGCCGCGGGCGGTCGTGCTCCCCCTGGACGGGGACGAGACCGCCCGGGTGGTGCGGGCGATCACCGCCGAGCGCGTGCCCTTCGTGGCGCGCGGATCGGGAACAGGCCTCTCCGGCGGCGCGCTCGCGGTCGACGGGGCGGTGGTGGTGTGCACGGCGCGCATGAACCGGATTCTGGAGCTCGACCTGCACAACCGCCGGGCGCGCATCCAGCCCGGCGTGGTGAACGCCCACCTCACCGCGGCGACCCGGCCCCACGGCCTCTACTACGCCCCGGATCCCTCGTCGCAGAGCGCCTGCTCGGTCGGCGGCAACGTCGCGGAGAACTCGGGCGGCCCCCACTGCCTCAAGTACGGGGTCACCTCCCGCTACATACGGGGGTTGGACGTGGTGCTGCCCGACGGCAGCCGGGTGTACCTGGGAGACCGCGGGCTGGACACCGGGGAACTCGACCTCGCGGGGCTGTTCGTGGGATCGGAGGGCTGTTTCGGCATCGCGGTGGAAATCGATGTCGAGCTGCTTCCGCTGCCGCAGGCGACGCACACGCTGCTCGGCATCTTCGAGCGCCTGGAGGACGCGGGGCGGGCGGTGACCGCAATCATCGCCGACGGCCTGCTCCCGGCCGCGCTCGAGATCATCGACCAGGCCACCATTCGGGCCGTGGAGGAGAGCATCTTCGCCGCCGGGTATCCCACCGACGCGGCGGCCGCGCTGGTGGTCGAGTTCGACGGCATCGAGGCGGGACTTGAGGCCGAGGCCGCGCGGGCGGAGGCGGCGTGCCTGGAGTGCGGGGCGCGCGAGGTGCGCAAGGCCACCTCCGCGGATGCGCGCGCGGCGCTCTGGAAGGGAAGGAAGAAGGCCTTCGGCGCCATGGGCAGGATCGCCCCCGACCTGCTGGTGCAGGACGCGACCGTCCCGCGCACGCGGCTTCCCGACGTCCTGGCGCAGATCGCGCAGATCGGCGTGCGCTATGACCTCAAGGTAGCCAACGTCTTCCATGCCGGAGACGGCAACCTGCATCCCAACATCCTCTTCGACCGGCGCGACGCCGGCGAGATGGAGCGGGTGGAGCGGGCCTCCAAGGAGATCATGCGCATCTGCGTCGAAGCCGGGGGAACGATCACCGGCGAACACGGCGTGGGGCTCGACAAGCGCGACTACATGTCGCTGATCCACTCCGACGACACCCTGTGGGCGATGGAGTCGGTGCGGCGCGTGTTCGATCCTGCGGGCCTGTGCAACCCGGGCAAGGTGCTGCCGGACCGGATCCTGGGAGTGGACCCGGCGGCCGTGGGCGCGGCCGAGGACGGGAGCCGGAAGGCGCCCAGGGCGATTCCCGCGAGTGCGACGGCATGAGTCTGGACGAACGGAACGGCCCTGCGACGGTGAGCGATGACGAGGCGGGCACGGAGCGCCCGGACCGGGAAGCGAACCCCGGCGTCGCGCCCGGAATGAACGGCGGAGCCGCGGCGGCCGGGCGGGCGGCGGTGGCCGGCCGCGCTCCCGTGGTGGTGCCGCAGACGGTCAAGGAGCTGCGCAACCTGATGGCGCGGGCGTCCCGCGACGGCCGGCAGGTGCGCTGCATCGGCAACGCCAGCTCCCTCCCGCCCGGCTACCTGGACGGACCGGTGGACCTGGTGGTGAGCACGCGCGCCCTGGACACCGTCCACGCCTACGACCCCGCCGACCTGACCCTCACGGCGGACGCCGGGGTCTCCCTCGGCCAGCTGGAACGGGTGACCGGCGACCAGGGCCAGTGGCTTCCCCTCGACCCGCCCGGGCGGGCCCGGCGCAGCCTCGGGGGCGTGCTGGCGAGCGGGGCGTACGGGCCGCTGCAGGGCAAGTTCGGCACCCCCCGCGACCACGTCCTCGGGCTGACGCTGGTGACCGGGGACGGACGCGTGCTGGAACTGGGCGGGCGGGTGGTCAAGAACGTCGCCGGCTACGACCTGGTGAAGCTCGCGACAGGGAGCCGCGGGCGGCTCGGGATCGTGACCTCCGCGACCGTGCGCCTGCACCCGCTGCCGGTCCGCGACGTGACCCTCCTCTACCAGACCCCCCGGCTGGCGCTGACGGTGGTGCTGGCCCGCTCGCTCGCCACGGCGCCGGTGCGCATCCCGGCGCTGGAGCTGCTGGCCGGCCACGGCAAGGAGCCGACCGTCGCCGTTCGCCTGCTCGGCTCGCCCGAGGCGGTCGCGGAATCGGAGCGCATCCTCAACGGGCGCGTGGGACGGAACGCCAGCCGGCGCCTGGAGGGCGAGGCGTCCGCGCGCTGGTTCGCGGCGCTGGAACGCTTCGAGGACGGCGCAGCCGCCGTGGCTCGCGTCAGCCACCTGCCCTCTCGCCTGGGCGACCTGGCGGAACCGGCCGTGGAGTGCGGCACGGTGGCCGCGCACGTGTCGCTGGGGGTGCTGCGGGTGGCGGTGGGCGGGCCCGGCGCCTCCGACCCGGCGGCCGTCTTCGACACCCTCGCCCGCCTGCGCGACGATGTCGTGGGCACCGGAGCGACCTTCCGGGTCTCGCGCGCAGGCCTTCCCCGATGGCCCGAGCCCGAGCCCGCAACCTCGCCGGGCGTCCTCGCGCTCACGCGCGGCATCGTGGACAGCTTCGACCCCGCCGGGGTACTGTCCTCGCCGGCCTCGTAGACCGCCGCACCCGGGAGTCGGGCCATGTCAGCCATCTGGACCGCCGCCGCACAGGTCGGAGGCATCTCCGAGAGCCTGAGCGCGAGCCCCCTGCTGGCCATGGGATTACTCTTCTGGGCCGGTGTGCTGACCAGCCTGACGCCGTGCGTCTACCCGATGATCCCCATCACCGCGTCGGTTATCGGCGGGGCCTCCAGGGACAAGGCGCCGCGCGCGCGCATCGTGGGGCTGACGCTCACGTATGTGACGGGGCTGGCCATGTTCTACGCCCTGCTCGGCCTGTTGGCGGGGCTGAGCGGCACCCTCTTCGGCACGGTCAGCGCGAACCCCTGGGTGCGTTTTGCCACCGCCAACCTGCTCATCATCTTCGCGCTGGCCATGCTGGACGTGATTCCGGTGAGCGCGCCCAAGCGGTTGCTGCAATGGGCGGGCGGGCTGGGCGGCGGGTCCTACCCGGCGGTCTTCCTGCTGGGGGCCACCTCCGGCATCGTGGCGGCACCCTGCGGCGCCCCCGCCTTCGCCGTGGTCCTCACCTGGGTTGCGGCGACCCAGGCTGGCGCCATGGGGTTCATCTACCTCTTCGTGTTCTCACTGGGGATGACCTCGCTGCTGGTCGCGGTCGGGCTCTTCTCGGGCACGGCCGCCTGGCTGCCGAAGTCCGGAGCCTGGATGGTATGGATCAAGAAGGCGGCGGGTATCATTATGCTGGGTGTGGCGGAGTACTACCTGATTCAAACGGGACTGGTGATGTGAATACGGTCAGACGCAATCTCCTGGCGACGGTTGCGGCGTTCGGCGCCGTCGCGATGCTCTTCAGCGGCGCGGGCGCGCAGGAACGGGGCGAGATCGGCATCGCCGTGGGCGAGACGCCGCAGCCTCCCACCATCGAGACCCTCGACGGGGCACCCGTCGACCTCGCGGAATACGTCGGCGAGCAGCCCCTGCTGCTTGAGTTCTGGGCCAGCTGGTGCGAGCAGTGCGAGGCGCTGCAGCCCAGCATGGACGCCGCCTACGAGCGCTACGGCGAGGAGGTCGGCTTCCTCGCGGTGGCGGTCGCGGTGGCCCAGAGCCAGCGCGCCGTGCGCCGGCACCTCGAGCGGCACGCCATCCCCTTCCCGATGCTCTGGGACACGCGCGGCAACGCCACGCGCGCCTTCCTGGCGCCGGCGACCGCCTACGTGGTCATCCTGGACGCGGAGGGCAAGGTCGCCTACACCGGGATCGGCCCGCAGCAGGACATCGTGCAGGCGGTGGGCGACGTGCTGGCGGCGGAGGCATCCGCCGGCAGGTAGAGCCGCGCCGATCCGCGCGGGACAGAGGCCGGCAATCGGCGTCGCCGAGGCGGGGACGTCAGACGCCGAACTGGCGGAGATGGTAGTCGAGGTGCTTCCAGCAGAGAAAACTCCACTCCCGGCCTGAAATTCGCCCAAACAGCGGATGCGGCGCCCACGTCTCCGCCAGGTCTTTCCGACCGACGCGGTCGACCAGGGAGTGGAGCGCCGCGATATCGCCATGCCACTCGGCCGGGGCCGTTGTCAGCATCTCGGGCGCGGCGCCCAGGCGTGCCCTGGGCCAGGGCAGCCAGCCCACCGCAACCCGTCGGTACCACTCGAATCTGAGCGGTCCCAGCGGCGCCTTGAGTTCCCGACTGCCGAATCTGAACCGGAGCGGTCCGGGCTGCGTGTCGATATCGCCCATCGCGATCCGCAGCTGGTCGGCAGCGTGGCAGACCATCTCATGCGCAGACATGGTCCCCCACAGCCGGACGCTCTCCCGC
Organism: Gemmatimonadota bacterium; assembly: GCA_022826025.1. Taxonomy (GTDB): domain Bacteria; phylum Gemmatimonadota; class Gemmatimonadetes; order Longimicrobiales; family Gaopeijiaceae; genus BD2-11. The sequence goes on from JAJDVR010000009.1 coordinate 12,650, forward strand.
GAGAGTCGGTCGATGCGCGCGTGCATTGCGTCTCGCGCTTCGGCGCCGGCAAGCGTGGTGCTCATTCGGCTCGCTGCCTCCGGCCGGGGCGGCAAACGCTCGAGCGAGTGGCCCGGCCGTTCTGAAGGTCCTTCCCTACCCAACCGGCCGCCGCAACTGCCCGAACTCATATTCCGCCGGCGGCTCCGCGCCCATGAGATGGCGCACGAAGTAGTCCCAGCGCTTGCGCATCATGTAGGGCTCGTTGCCGAAGCCGTGGCCCCGATTCGGAAACAGCACCAGGTCGAAGTCCTTGTTCGCGGCGATGAGCGCGTCCACCACCAGCATGGTGTTGGAGTGCGGGACGTTGGTGTCCATGGTGCCGTGGGCGATGAGCAGCTTGCCCTCGAGGTTCCCCGCGACCAGTTGGTTGGCCTGGTTGTCATAGTTGGTAGTGCCGTCGTCGTACTCCTCGAGCAGCCCCTGCCACTTCTCGCCCCAGTCGTCCTCGTAGTTGCGGTTGTCGTGGTTGCCCGCCTGTGACACCGCCACCTTGTAGAACTCCGGATAGCGCAGGATGCCGGCCGTGGACGCGAAGCCGCCCCCGGAGTGCCCGAAGATGCCGACCCGGTCGATGTCCATCCATTCGTGCCGCTCGGCGAGCTGCTGGATCCCGGTGATCTGATCGGGCAGGCCGTTGTCGCCCATGTTGCCGTAGTACGCCTCGTGGAAGGAGCGCGAGCGCATGGGTGTGCCCATGGCGTCCAGCTCCACCACCACGAACCCCAGCTCCGCGATCGCCTGCAGGTCCCGGTGCGCGGCGCGGAAGCTGCGGCTCCCGACGCTGCCGCTCTGCGGACCCGGGTAGAGGTAGTTGACGATCGGGTACTTCATCGACGGATCGAAGTCGGAGGGACGGAACATGAGTCCGTAGAGGTCCGTGACGCCGTCGCGCGCCTTGACCTCGAAGGGGATGGGCGGTTGCCAGCCGGCCGCCTGGAGTTGCGAGATGTCGGCGCTCTCCAGTTCGACCACAACCTGGCCGCTCATGTCGCGCACGGCGCTCACCGGCGGGGTCACGGGCGTGGACCAGCTGTCGACGAAGTAATCGCCCGCGGGGGAGCGCGAGATGGTGTGGTCGGCGCTGTCCGGGGTGAGCAGCCGCACGTCGCCCCCATCCAGCCCGATCTGGTACATGTAGCGGAAGTAGGGGTCCCCGTCCTCGCGCTCGTTGCCGATGAAGAGCACGGTGCGGGCATCGGTGTCGACTTCCAGCACCTCGAGGACATTCCACTCGCCGGAAGTGATCTGCCGTTTCAGGTCGCCCGACTCCAGGTCGTACAGGTAGAGGTGGCTCCAGTTGTCGCGCCGGGAGAACCAGATGACCTCGCCGCTCTCCTCGAGGACCCGCCAGTTGTGGTTTCCGTCCCCGGACTCGAAGAAGGTCTCCACCCGCTCCTCCAAGACGTCGCGCACCGCGCCCGTGCGGGCATCGGCGACGCGCAGCGTGGCCACCTTATGGTCGCGGGAACTCGACACGAAGGCCACCTGGGTGGCGTCGTCGCTCCATTCCACGTCCGCGAAGGTGCCTCCGCAGGCGACGTGGTCGCACACCGTCGAGCGGTGCTGGTCCGGCGGCATGTCGAAGCGCACCAGCCGCGAGTCCGCGGGCGCGTCCAGGTCCAGCACCACGCGGTGGATGCGGAAGATCACCGAGTCCTCGGGCAGGGGATAGCGCCAGGAATCCAGCTCCGGATGACCCACCTGGGTGTTGACCATGTACATCATGCCCACGCCGCGCGCGTCGTGCTGGAAGGTGGCGATCCTGCGGCTGTCGGGAGACCAGCGCAGGACCGGCCGGGGGCTCCGAACCCAGCCCGCGTTGTTGGTCGCGTAGCCGAAGTCCTCCTCGCCGTCGAAGGTCAGCTGGGTCTCGTCACCGGTGGCCGTCTCGCGCACCCAGAGGTTGTGGTCGCGGATGAAGGCCTCGTTCGCCTGATCCGGCGAGACGACGGCGGCGGAGCGGCGGAAGGCCGCCTCGAAGCCCATGGAGATCGCCATGTAGTTGGCCCGGCGCTGTTCCGGGGAGCCCTCCAGCTCCTCGCAGCGGTAGGCGATCGTGCTGCAGCGGAAGGCACGTCCATCGTCGCTGAAGTCGTCCCCCTCGGGCGCGAAGAGCACGACGGCCGCCCCGGGGATGAGCTGCCCGCCCGGCATACCGGCCGCCGTCGCGCCCGCGCCGGCCACCCCCGACAGCGCGTTCACCATCCTCTCGTGGTCGAAGGCGGGTTCGCGAGTGCCCGCACCGGGGTCGACCACCAGGTACTCGCTGCCCTGCGGGGTCTGGTTCCGGTACCAGAAGCGGCCGTCCGGCATCCAGTTGGGATCGACCGCCCCGTTGAACACCAGCGGGTTCATGTTCGCACCGAGGTGGCGTTCCGCGCGGGCGTAGTCCTCCGCGGTCAGCGCCCGCGGCGCGTCCTGCGCGAGACCGGCGATCGGGGCCGGAGCCGCAAGGAAAGGGACCAGAATCAGAAAGAAAAACGACATCCCGAGTGGTGTCGGATGCGCTGTCCGGGGCCGCATGGCCTTCCTCCGATGCGGGGAAATGGTTTGCTTGAGGAAGATGGCCCGATGGCCTCCACCGGTGCAACGACACCCCGCCATGACCAGTCAATTGCCTGACGGGCTCGTTCCGAGCCGCGCCTCCCCCATCTTCACGCAGGACACGCTCCCGGACGCGTTGCAGCGGGAACACGCTCTCGCGCCGGGGCACTGGGGCGTGCTCAACGTCCTGGAGGGCAGTCTGCGATTCGTGAATCTCGAAACGCGCAAGACCCGGACGATCTCCGCGCCGGGCCGCGTCACGATTCACCCCCAGACACGTCACCACGTGACCGTCGATGGCCCGGTACGCTGCCGGATCGATTTCTTCCGTGAGAGCCGGGACTGAGGGGGAAGACCATGACGGAAAGCCAGGACATCGCCGTTTCCGTGCCTCCCGACCGCGCCCGCGGCGTGATGGTCGGACTTGCCGTTGGCAATCTCTTCGGCATCGCACATGAGGGCCGGTCCAGACGCTCGGTCGCCCAGCGGTGTCCCGACGGAATTCGGGACATCGAGGCAAGTCCGGGATATCCCGACGACGACGACATAGCCCAGGCCATCGCCCTCGCGGAGGCGGCCGCCGCGGGACCTCTCGATCTTGATGACGTGGGGCGGCGCTTCTGGAACTGGGCGGAGATGAACGGCGCCGGCATGGGAGGGCTGACTGGACGGGTACTGTCCCTGTACGGAGGAAGCTATCCCCGGCGGCTGATGCGCAACCGGCGCACCGGGAGGGCTCGCGAACCCGTGGGCATGTCGATCGAGGAGGCCTCACGAACGGCCTGGCAGAATTCGGGACACCGCGGTGACGCCGGGAACGGAGCCGTGATGCGTTGTGCTCCGATCGCGATTCGCTGGCACCACGATCCGGTGGCCCTGGCGCGCAACAGTTATCTGAGCGCCGTGCCGACCCACTGGGACCGCCGCTGCGGATGGTCGTGCGTGGTGCTGAACTTCGCCATCGCAGCTGCGTTTCGCGACGAATGGGTGCCTGCCCATGAGTTGCTCCAGGCGAGCCTGGAGGGCCTGCGCGGCTCCCTCCCCGAACTCGAACGCTACGGCGTTCGGAATCGGGCCCCTCGCCGGGTCCGTGACGAAGTGCACCCAGCCCGGAAAGACGAGATTGATGACCTTTGGCTGGACGGGCCATCGATGGGATACACGCTCCTGACGCTGAGGGCGGCGCTGGTTGCGTATTGGAGGGCGACGAGCTTCGAGCGCGGGCTGCGCTACGTGATCGAAGCCGGCGGTGACACGGACACCAACGGCGCCGCTGCAGGAGCCGTGCTGGGAGCCCGATTCGGAGTCGAGGGCATCCCCAGTCGCTGGCGGGAGCAGCTCGCCAATCTCCGAGCGGGACGAACGCCCATGGCGGCCTACGCGGATCGGCTCCTGGCGGCCATCGCCAACGAGTAGGCTACCCGGTAGACAGTGACGCTCCGCTTCCGGGTCATGGCCGATCTCGAACGGTCCCCCGGCCCAGGCGGGCCTTCAAGTTCTGCCCCGATCTTCCCTTGACACCAATGGGACCAGTTTTGACACTTCAGAGCTATCCTTCGACCCTCGGTTGAGAGCCGTTTCCCGGTCCGAGGTCGCCGCCCTGCCCCTCCCTGCCGCCATCCGCGGGAGTTGATGCCATGTCCGCCGATAACGCCACCATCGACGCTTCCTCCCAGCCCATCCGCAACTATGTCGCGGGCCGCTGGACGGCGCCGTCGGGAACGGGCTCGCTGCCGGTAACCAATCCCACCACCGGTGAGCCGCTGGGACGGGTGCCGCTTTCAACGGGCGCGGATGTGGACACCGCCGTCGCCGCAGCCGCCGCGGCCTTCCCCGGTTGGCGCCGCACGCCCGCGGTCGACCGCGCCCGGGTGTTCTTCCGCCTGAAGCATCTGCTCGACGAGCACAAGGACGCGCTGGCCCGCTCCCTGGTCATCGAACACGGGAAGAACCTGGACGAGTGCCGGGGTGAGCTTCAGCGCGGCATCGAGAATGTCGAACACGCCTGCGGCATCCCCACGCTGATGATGGGCGATGTGCTGGAGGACGTGGCGCCGGGCATCGACTGCGAGGCCATCCGGCAGCCGCTGGGGGTCTTCGCCGTCGTCTCTCCCTACAACTTCCCCGTGATGATCCCGATGTGGTTCTGGCCCTATGCGGTGGCGGCGGGCAACACGGTGGTGCTCAAGCCCAGCGAGCAGGATCCGCTCACCCACCAGCGGGTGGTGGAGCTGGCCGAGCAGGCGGGCCTGCCCCCCGGCGTACTCAACGTGGTGCACGGCGACCGGGAGGCGGTGACCGCCCTGCTCGAGCATCCGGGTATCGCGGGGGTGTCCTTCGTGGGCTCGAGCCAGGTGGCGCGCATCCTCTACAGGAAGGCGGGCGCGGCCGGCAAGCGCGTGCAGGCGCTCGGCGGGGCCAAGAACCACATGATCGTGCTCCCGGATGCGGACTACGACCTCGTGGCCGACGCGGTGGTGTCGTCGATCTTCGGCTCGGCCGGGCAGCGCTGCCTGGCGGGGAGCGTCGTGGTGGGCGTAGCCGACGCCTACGCGAACATCCGCGAGCGCATCCTCGACCGCTCGGCCTCGCTGCGCGTGGGCAACGGGCTCGAGGATGGGGTGGACATGGGCCCGGTGATCTCCGCCGGCCACCGCGACCGGGTGACGGGCTACATCGACCGCGGTGTGAAGGAGGGCGCCTCTCTGGTGATGGACGGCCGGGACGCCAGGGTGCCCGGCTACCCTGACGGCAACTGGGTCGGCCCGACCATCTTCGAGGACGTGCACCCCGACATGGCCATCGGCAAGGACGAGATCTTCGGGCCGGTGATGGGAATGAGCCGAGTTGACACGGTGGAGGACGCCATCGAGCTCATGCACCGGAGCGAGTACGGCAACGCTACCTCGATCTTCACGACGAGCGGGCGCGCGGCGCGCGAGTTCCGCTACCATGCGGGCATCAGCATGATCGGCATCAACATCGGCGTGGCGGCGCCGATGGCTTTCTTCCCCTTCGGCGGATCACGCGGCTCCTTCTTCGGCGACCTCAAGGCTCAGGGCCGCGACTCCGTCGAGTTCTTCACCGACAAGCGCGTGGTGATCACGCGGTGGTGAGGCGGGTGAACACAATCCGATGACGGCTCCCGGGACCGTGGCGCCAGTGCCCGCGGCAGGAGCGCGCCCGGGGGTCGCAGAGTTGGGTGCACCCGACTCGCGAGAGGTCGTGGCGGCGGAACTGATCGAGCGCCAGCGCGCCTCCATCTTCCCTTGCGTGAAGCCGTTGTACGAGGTGCCTCTGGTGCTCGTGGAGGCGGAGGGCGTGCGAGCCAGGGGCGCTGACGGCCGGGAGTACCTCGACCTGTTCGCCGGTATCCTCACCACCTCGATCGGGCACTGCCATCCGCGGGTCGTTGAGGCCGTGCAGGACCAGGTCGCGCGCCTGGGTCACACCTCGAACCTCTATGTGACGGAGCCCTACGTGGCCGCGGCCGAGCGGCTTGCCGGTCTCGCGCCCGCCGGCCTCGACCAGGTCATGTTCACCAACAGCGGCACCGAGGCCATCGAGACCGCGGTCATGCTGGCCCAGATGCATACGCGGCGCAGCGAGATCATCGGACTGCGGCTCGGCTACTCCGGGCGCAGCACGCTGGCGACGGGCCTGACCGGCCAAGCCCAGTGGAAGCCGCTCCCCGCGATGACCCCGATCCGGCACGCCATCGCGCCGTACCCCTACCGGCATGCCGACGGCGACAATGTCGACCGCTACATCGACGAGTTGGTCGAGGTGATCGAGACCACGACCACGGGGCGCCCGGCCGCACTGCTTGCCGAGACGATCCAGGGGGTGGGTGGCTACATCGTTCCGCCGCCGGAATACCACACGCGTGCCGCCGAGGTGATCCGCGCCTACGGGGGCGTGTTCATCTGCGACGAAGTGCAGGCCGGGTTCGGGCGCACCGGCGACCGCTGGTTCGGCATCGAGCACTGGGGAGTCGACCCGGACATCATGGTGGTCGCCAAGGGGGTGGCGAACGGCTTCCCGGTTGGCGGCACCCTGGCCCGCGAGGAGATCGCCGCCGCCTGGACGGGGCTCACCTTCTCCACCTATGGGGGCAGCCCGGTGTCGATGGTGGCCGCGCGCGCGACCCTGGATGTGATGGTCGAGGAGAACACCCCCGCCCGGTCCACCGAGCGCGGACGCCAGATGCGGGAAGGGCTGGAAGCGCTCCAGCGCGACTACCCCTGGATCGGCGACGTGCGCGGAATGGGACTGATGATCGCCCTGGAGCTGGTCGAGGACCCCGTCACCAAAGAGCCCAGCGCCGGGCTCGGCAAGGCGCTCCTGGAGGCCGCGCGCCAGGAAGGCGTGCTCATCGGCCTCGGCGGCATGGGCGGCCACGTCATCCGCATCGGCCCCTCCATGCTGATCACCCGGGAAGAGGTCGCTGAGGGGTTGGAGCGGCTGGGCCGGGCCTGCGCGCGAGTGGAGGCGGGAGGATAGACCGGGACTCTCGCCCTGCCGGCGTTCCCGTCATCGGCCACCCGTAGCGCTCGCGTCCCTGACCCGCACTTCCCCCTCCTCCACCACGAGCTCCTGGACGCGCTCTGCGTCATCGAACAGGAAGGGCCAGCGGCCCGAGGCTCCGTCGGCCAGCCGCACGCGGCGAATGCCGTCCAGCGAGAGCGGCCGGCCGGGCTGAACGACGGCCGGACCCGTGGCCTCGTACATCCACACCGCGCCACCCCTCGTCGAGGAAACCCGGTAGAGAGAGCTCTCGATTTCCAACGCGACCCCTTCGTCGATCCCGATCCCGATGAAGGAGCCTGAACGATGCAAGGCAAGGAGGCGCCCGAGGAACGCGAGCAGCCGTCCCTCGCGGGAGCGTTCCGTGAAGTGGGAGTCCACGATGGTGTTCGCGAGTTCGGGCTGAGCCAGGTTCGATGGTCCCACGCTGACCGATACATCGGCGGGATCCGAGAGCGCTTCGCTCGATGTGATGGTGCCGTGCCGGGCATCGAATGCGGCTTCGCCCAGCGACACCGCTCCGGCGCTGGTCCCTCCCACGGCCGCGCCGCGCCGCGTTGCTTCCCCCACCGCGACATGGACCGAGTTCGGCCACCGTCCCAGGTAGTTCCACTGGCTTCCGCCCGCGAGCCATACAGCTTCCGCCCTGCCGAGGCGGCAAAGGACGCTCGGGTGGTCGGCCAGCGGAGGCGTGTCTGTACGGATGGTGATCACGGAGGCAGGGCGAGGAGCCGGTGCCAACTCGGCCGAGAAGTAATCCGGATAACTGGTCAACGACCCGGTCGCGCGCAACACGACAATGTCGCCTCCGGCGGCCGCTTCGGCGAAACGGCGGGCGGCGCGGTCCTCCTCCGGGCCGCCTCCCATGAGCACCAGCCGTCGGACGGGAGACGCGGCGGCATCGTCTCCCGCTCCCACGAGTCCCCCGATGGTGGTGCCCACGCCAGGGTCGGGACAGCCTTCCAGCGGACCTTCCAGCGAGGTGGTAGGGCCGGACTCGGCGCACGCTGCCAGGGCCAGCATCAGCGCCAGGCTGCCGAGTACCGTCGCGATTCTCACGACGAATGAAGCTGCCAGAAGGGGCCTTCGAGACCCGCCTCCCGCAGGAGGGCCTGCTTCGACTCCGCCGAAGACGGACGCCAACGGTCGCTGAGCCTGCCGGCATACCACCCGCGGCTCAACTCTCCCAGGGTCTCGACGGGCACCGTCACGCCGAGGTCGACGCCCCGTGCAGCCGCCCACCGGGCCGCATCCACCTCCGACCGGAAGGCCACGATGTTGCGTCAGGTGAAGCCGATGTCGTCCCAGAAGCGCCGGGCCGGCACGGGGAAGCGGACCACGGCGCCGCCGGCAGGTGCGACTCGCCCGTTGGTCACCGCCAGGTCGATCGCGGCACCCGACCGGGGACACGCGGTTCGCGTCCGCCCGTCGACATCGAGGAGCAGCGGGATCGCGAGCGCGTCCCAGGCGCAGTTGGCCCAGTAGTCGGTCCCGGGGGTACGCACGCGGAAGGACGTCTCCACGGCGGAAAAGGGATGGGCCATCCGGATTTCGCCGGTCTCATCCAGAACCAGGACGTGAGCTTCTGCGAGCAGCGCCAGCGCCCGGTCCACTTCGCCAGCTCCCGCACCCAGTCCCTCGCCGAGTTCGGCACGGCCGGGGACAAATCCCGCTTCGCCGATACGTCGATACAGATGGCCGCGCAAGCGCCACGCGAGTGCACCATCCCGGCCTTTCTCCACGTTCCACCCCTTCAAGATGCCAGCCAACACCCGGCGCTGAACCCCGGCACCATGGCGAGCCGCGAGTGGAACGTCCAGCCCCGCTCGAACCCGTTGCAACCCGCCCATCCTGCGGCTAGGCTGTTCCGGGCAGGCAACTGGCGTTTAACCGGTGGACGTGAGAGGAGGTCGGACACGATCATGACGCAGCCATGGCGACGATGCCTTGCGGCAGCCGTACTCATGCTGTCCGGCGCTGCATGCGGCGACGATGAGCTGACCGGGCCGATTCCCGATGTCGCGGGCACCTACAACGGATCGTTCATCGTCCAGTTCCTGCTGAACCAGCAGGGCATACAGGGGGCGATGCAGGTTGTCGTCGAACAGGCCGGGGAAAGCGTGACGATTACCGGCGAGATCCAGGTTTCCGGCGGAGCCGCGTCGATTCCCGCCGTTACCGGAACGCTGGACGCCACCGGATTCCTGGAGTTGACGGGTGGAGGCTTTTCCGCCTCGGTCAACGAGGAGTTCTGCGGCCCCACCAGAACGCTCAGCTCGACCGTGAGGTTTTTCGGCAGAAGCGCGGAGGTCTCCGAGCATGCCGACACCGATTTCTGCGGACGCGTCATCCTCTCGGGCTCGCTGGCGCGTCAGTAACAGGGAGAACACACCATGAACCCGACGCGTCGAGACTTTCTGCGCACGACCAGTATCGCCGGGGCCGGACTGGGACTCGGGCTGGGCGCCCCCGGAATCGGCCTCGCCTCCCCCAACCGTACCCGCAGGCGTCGAGCCGGCAGCGACTCCGGCGCGGGGCTGCAGCAGGCGCCCACGCCCAAGAGGCTCCTCATCCTGGGCGGCACCGGCTTCATCGGCCCGCACATGGTTCGCTACGCGGTGGAGCGCGGACACGAGGTGACCATCTTCACCCGCGGCCGCACGCAGGCGGACCTTCCCGACGTGGAGCACCTCATCGGCGACCGCGACGGCGACCTGGGCGCCCTTGAGGGCCGCAACTGGGACGTCGTGCTCGACAACAACACGCAGAACTATCGCTGGGCGCAGTTGAGCACGGAACTGCTGCGGGACGCCGCCGAGCAGTACATCTTCGTCTCTTCGATTTCGGCCTATGTCAGCCCCGGGCTCGCGTACGAGCACAAGGACCGCGTTCTCTACGAGCATCTCATCGACGAGGACTCGGAGCGCTTTTCGCCTCCCGACGGTTGGGAGGACGGGGACGACGCCCATTACGGGCTCATGAAGGCGCTTAGCGAGGACATCGCCCACGCCGCCTTCCCGGGGCGCGCGACCATCGTGCGTCCGGGCCTGATCGTGGGACCGGGCGACCGGACGGACCGCTTCACCTACTGGCCGCTGCGCATCTTCGAGGGCGGCGAGGTGCTCGCCCCCGGAAACCCGGAGCACGCCAACCAGATCATCGACCAGCGCGACATCACCGAGTGGATCGTGCGACTGGCCGAGGACGGCGTCGCCGGCGACTTCAACGCGACCGGCCCGGGCACCCGCATGTCGATGGCCGAGATGCTCTACGGCATTCGCGCGGCCACCTCAACCCCGGTGAAGTTCACCTGGGTACCGGAGGACTTCCTGGAGGCGCAGGGCGTGAGGCCTTTCGGCGACCTGCCCGCATGGGCGCCCGGAGCCGACCTGATGTACGTCGACATCGACCGGGCGCTCGCGGCCGGCCTAACCTTCCGCCCGCTGGCTGTGACCAGCCGCGACACGGTGGACTGGGACGGGACGCGTCCCGAAGACGAGCGCAACAACCGGCGCGCCGGGATAAGCCGGGCTCGGGAGCGCGAGGTTCTGGATGCCTGGAGAGCGGCTGGCGCGTAGGCGGGGTCCCTAACAGAGCGCTCGCTCGTCGCTGGCTACCTGATCCAGCCGCTGGGCGCGCGCGCTGTCCCCGAGCGCGAGAGCCGCGATGATCCCGCGCCGGGCCAGGGCCGGCCCGAAGCATCTGGCTTCCAGTTGATCCACGAAGGCGTCCACCTGCGCCCGGTATTCGCCGGGGCGCCAGGCCTCCGCCCAGATGCCGAGCGGCTCCATGAGCTCGGCTACCCTCGGGGCATAGAGGTCCGCGAGTTCCTGCGACTCGTGCGAGAGCAGTTCGATGGCCCAGGTCGCGTCGTAGTGATTGGACAGCAGCAGCGCCGCGGAGTAGTACTCGGCGATCGCGCAGTCTCGCGGCACGCAGGTCGCCACCGCCACCACCGACAGCGCATCCGGCTGCGCCGTGGCGAGCAGGTTGATGCCTGTCCTCCGTCCGAGCGACTCCTGAAACGCCGCTTCCAGCACGCGATTGGCGGTGGGGTCGTCGAAGGCGAGGACGACATCGATGCCCGCAAGATGCTCGAAGCCCATCTCCGGCTCCTGGGCGTGCGCGACGCGCGGCACGTTCAAGGTGAAGCCGCACAGGAGAAGGAACCCTGAAACGAGTGCGGACACCGACGAAGTGCACGTCATCGGCCTGGAATCGCAGTTCATCGATTGTTCCCGTTTGCGTGGACCCGGTTTCGTCCCGAAGCTAGTAGCCTGCGCGCGTTCCGGCATCGCGTCCAGCCGCAACACTTCCCGTGGAGAAGCCCATGCGCCTCATCTGTGTCTCCGGATTCGCCCGGCACCCCGGCGGCGTCACCGTCGCCACCCTCGCCTTTCTCGCGTTCATCTGCGCGTGCGCTGAAGGACCCACCGCGAGCTTCGAGGAGCTGGCACAGGCGCAGCTTCCCCAAATCGATGGCCGGATCGAGGTCCCGGGGCTCGACGCCGAAGTCGAAGTGCTGCGCGACCCCTGGGGCATCCCCCACATCTATGCCTCGGGCCTCGATGATCTCTTCTTCGCGCAGGGCTTCGTTCAGGCCCAGGATCGTCTCTGGCAGATGGAGATGTACCGGCGGGCCGGCGAGGGGCGGCTGAGCGAGGTGTTGGGCGCGGAGGCCTTGCAGCACGATCACGTCGCGCGCCTGCTCATGTTCCGGGGTCCGTTCGACGACGCCGAGTTCACCACCTACCACCCTGAGGGCCGGCGCATCCTGGAAGCCTTCGCGTCGGGCATCAACGCGTACATCGATCACGCGACGGCGGCCGGGGAGCTGCCTGTGGAGTTCCTGCTCACGGGTCTCGAGCCCGAATACTGGAGCGCCGAGACGCCTCTGCTGCGCATGCAGACGGCGATGCCGGTGGCGGATGTGCGGCGCGAGCTGCAACTGGCGCTGCGGGTGGCCGAGCTGGGACCGGAGGAAGCCAACCGCCAGGCGAATCCGACTCCGTGGCGGGAGCTCGAAGTGCCCGCGGGCGTCGACATGACGCTGATCTCGGGCGACGTGCTGGCCGGTGTGACGGGGTTCCGCAACGCGATGAGCAGCCCGCCCCTGGTCGCGCCCTATGACGGATGGACCGGATCGGAAATGGCGCTCAACCTCGGCGCGAGAGAAACCTCTCCGGGGAGCAACAACTGGGCGATCCACGGGAGCCGGACCGCGAGCGGTCATGCGATCGTGGCCAACGACCCGCACCGCGGGGTGACCAACCCGTCGCTCCGCTACGTCGTGCACCTGGATGCGCCCGGCTGGACCACCATCGGTTCGACCGAGCCGGTGCTTCCCGGGGTGGCCATCGGGCACAACGGGCGCATCGCCTGGGGGCTGACCATCGTCGGCACCGACCAGTCCGACGTGTACGTCGAGCAGGTGAACCCGGACAACCCGAAACAGGTGCGCTGGGCCGATGGCTGGGAGGAGCTGCGGACCATCACGGAAACCGTACAGGTCAGGGACGGTGACCCCGTGACCCTGGAGCTGGAGTTCTCCCGGCACGGCCCGATCTTCCACCGGGATCCCGAAAACAACCTCGCCTACGCCATGCGCTCGACCATGCACGAACCCGGAACCACGGGATACCTGGCCGGTCTGCGGCTCAACGTGGTCTCCGATTGCAGCGGCTTCCTGGAGGAGATGCGCTACTGGCTGGCTCCGACGGAGAACATGATCTGCGGAGACGCGGACGGGAACATCGCCTGGCAGGCCGCCGCGCTCTCGCCGAGCCGTCCGAACTGGCACGGGCGGCTGCCGGTGCCCGGGACCGGGGAATTCGAATGGGATGGCTTCCGCGATGACCTGCCCACCGAGTACAACCCGGAGCGCGGCTGGGTAGGGACGGCCAACCACGACATTCATCCGCCCGGATACGATCCGCCGCTCTTCTTCAAGACCGCGGGCCCGTTCGCCCGCTTCGCGCGCGTGCAGGAGGTGCTGAACGCGGGCAGTGACTTCACGCCCGAGGATTCCCGGCTGCTCCAGCAGGACGCGTATTCGGCGTCGGGCGCGCGCCATGCGGCGCTCTTCGGCGGATGGACGGCGAGTGACGCCGACGTGGAGCCGTACCGGGCCGAGCTGGCCGCCTGGAACGGCGTCTTCGACCGCGACAGCCGGGCGGCCGCGATCTACCGCCGCATCGACGGGGACGTGCTCGAGCAAGTGGCGGGCGAAGGGGACGGGGCAGCCGCGCTGGAAGCGGCTCTCGCGGCCGCCCTGGGCCAGATCGCGAGCGACCAGGGCGACGACCCCGCCGAGTGGCGCTGGGGACGCGACCACCGCAACGAGTTCCCGCACGCGCTGGTGACCGCCTACGACCTGCCTTCGGCGGAGCGCTCCGGCGGCGCGGGCACGGTGGCGGCGACGGGGGCCACCTACCGCCACATCGTGGACTTCGCCGACCTGGACGGCTCGCTGTTCACCAACGCGCCCGGGCAGTCGGGCCGGCCCGGAAGCCCCTACTACGGCAACCTCACCGAGGACTGGGCCAACCGGGAGTACTCCCCGATGCTCTTCTCGCGGGAGGCGGTGGAGGCGCAGGCAGAGAACCGGCTGGTGCTGGCTCCGGGAGGGTCGTAAACCAGCTAGATCCCGTCCATTTTATGCTCGTAAGCGCAACGTTTTCAAGCCTTTAGCCTGGGATCCGGGTGGGTTTTCGAGGTGTTTGCGGCTTAGTGGGCGGTCTCGATGGGTGGTGACAGCGCCCGCCCGGCCCATGGGGGC
>JAJDVR010000148.1 GCA_022826025.1 Gemmatimonadota bacterium
GATGCCGCTTTCCCGGGTGCGGGTCCAGGTTCACGGAGGCGCATCACGTGAAGCACTGGGCGGACGGGGGGGAGACGAGCCTCGGAAACACGGTGCTGCTCTGCCGGCGCCACCACCGCGCCGTTCACGAGGGGCGGGTGATGGTATCGGTGGCAGCCGACGGGACGGTGCTGTTCTTCACACCCCGCGGGAAGATGCTGGCCGACGCGCCAAGGCAGCGATCCCGGGCGAATTCAGCGGAGCGGTGCTCAAGGCCAGCCTTGCCTCCCGTCCCATCGGTACATCCCGACGCCCCGCCGACGGGCGAAGCGGCTGTCTTGTCCAACGGGGCTGCGCTCTATCGCGACTCGGCCATCCCATGGGAAATCGAGGCGGCCGCACGGGAGGCCTTGGACGAGTTGCTGGAAACCTGACCCGTAGAAGAGTGGACGACCGGGACGAGTGAGATGGATCGGTCGGTGGCGGCCCGTGAAGTTTGACCGCATTGTTCAGGGCGTGCCGTCAGCACCGAACCTGGTGGACCCCAGCGAGGAGGCGAGATGAAATCCGACGACACCAACCGCCGGGAGTTCCTGACCCGCCTCGCCGGGCTGGGCGCAGCGCTCTCGCTCTCGTCCGCCGCGCGTGCCCTCCCGCCCCAACAGGCCTTCCCCACCCGCGATATCCCGGGCACCGGCGAGCGCCTTCCCATCGTCGGTTTCGGGTCATCGAAACCGGTGCTCGAGATTCCCGCCGAGGGCACGGAGCCGCTGCAGGCGGTGCTCGGAACGCTGCTCGACCAGGGCGGCCGCGTGGTCGACACCTCGCCCCGAACCGTGGAGATCGACCGCGAGTTCGGCCAGATCCTCACCCGGCCCCGGTTTCAGGACAGCCTCTTCCTGGCCGCGAAGATCAACACCGAGGGCGAGGAGGCGGGCATCGCCCAGATGCGGCAATCCCAGCAGCTCTTCGGACGCCCGACGCTGGACCTGCTTCAGGTCGAGAGCCTGCGCGACCTCGATGTCCACTGGCCCAACGTGCGCGCCTGGAAGGACAGCGGCGAAGCGCGCTACATCGGCGTGACCGTCTCCGCGTACCGCAACTTCGAGCGGCTCGAGGCCTTCATGCGCAACGAGCCGTTCGACTTCGTGCACGTGAACTACTCGGTCATGGAGCCGCTTGCGGAGGAGAGGATCCTGCCGCTGGCGCAGGATCTGGGGCTGGCCGTGCTGACCAACCGGCCCTTCATGAACGGGAGCTACTTCGGGCGGGTGGCCCCGCACGAGCTCCCGGCGTGGGCGGCCGAGTTCGACTGCGAGAGCTGGGCCCAGTTCTCACTCAAGTACGTGCTGTCGCACCCGGCCGTGACCTGCGCGCTCACCGAGACGTCGAACCCGGTGCACCTCGTGGAGAACATGAACTCGGCGCTGGGGCGCTTCCCGGACGAGGCCACCAAGCGCCGCATGCGGGAGCTGGTGAGTACGTTCTGAGGAGCGTGCCCGCAGGGAGACGCCCCTAACGCGGCACCGCGAACCCCAGCACTTCGAAGCGCGCCCCGAAGAGCAGCGGACCCGAGCCCAGGAACGCCCGCGCCGGATACTCCTGGGTGAAGAAGGTGCGGTAGACCTCGTTGAAGGCGTCGTAGTCGGCGACATCCGACGCGTACACCTGCACCGACACCAGGTCGTCCATGGTGAGCCCCGCGGCCTCGAGCGTGTTCTGCACGTTGGTCAGGACGTTGCGGGCCTCTTCCTGGGCGGTCTCGGGCACGGTCTGGTTGGGTCCGAGCCCCAGCGTCCCCGAGACGTGGAAGGTGTTGCCCACCATCACGCCGGCGCTGAAGGGCGGCACATCCGGATCGGCCGCCGAGCGCGGGTTGACGTAGCTCCGCTCCCGCAGCAGCCCGTCGGCGTTTACGTCCAGCGTCACGTCGCCGGCGCAGGCAGGGAACAGCGCGAGGATGGTCAGTACTGAAAACGTGCGAACACTCATGATGGTCCTCCCGAGTCTCCTCCGGTGAGTCTCCGGAACTCCGCGTTGCCGCGGATGCTGTCGAAATCGGCCTGCGATGCGGCCAGCCCGCGCCAGCGCGCGTCGATGGCGATGGCTTCCTCGAGCGTGGCGACCGCGCCCGCGGCATCGACCGCGCGGGCGTAAAGCCGCGCCAGCCCGTAGATGAGCTGATCCTCCCCGGGCACGATCGCGATCGCTTCCTTCTGCGCCGCGATGGCTTCGTCAAACCGGCCCTCGGCGGCCAACTCGCGCGCGTCCCGCGAGTGGATGCGCGAAACCGACATGTTCACCAGGCGGCGTAACTCCCTGAACGGCTCGGCGTGGTCGTCCACGCGCACGTCCACCCAGCGGTCCGTGGTGCGGCCCGAGTCGCCGATGGGCTTTACCACCAGCACCCCGCCGGCCTGCTTGCCGCGCGCGTCGCCCCCGGCGGCCTCGCCGGCATCGAGGGCGTCCATCAGGCGCAGCGCGAGCGGCCCGGTCGACGACTCGAACGCCTCCGCCATCGCCCGCACCACCGCCTCCCCGGCCAGGATGTTGCCCTGGGCCGAGAAGTTCTCGCCCTCGATGTGCCCCGCCCAGGCGCTGGTGCCGGATCCGGTGTAGGCCCGCACCCGCCCCCGCGCGTCGATCACGGCCAGCTGACGCCGGTCGCGCCCGGGATCCGCACCGGTCAGGTGTTCCACGACCTCGTCCGGCGAGAGCCCGATCTCCAGCAGCTCAAGACCGCGCGGCCCGTAGGTCTGGTTGGCGGCCGCCTGGGTGGCGATCGCCCCGACTCCCGCCTTCGCATACGACACGATCGCCCCCGCGCGAAACGCCCGCGACTGCACCGCCACCCCCAGCTCATCGGTGGCGGGATCGCGTGCCACGATCGAGAAGGTGGCGACGATTTCCTCTCCGAACTCGTTGAGGAAGGGCTCCCGAACTTCGGCGATCGAGCCCGCCGGCGCGACCGTGCCTGGAGTCTGCGCGTCGAGCTGTTGCGCGGGCGCGAGGATGATCCCGAGGGCCAGCACGGAGAAAAAAGTGGGCACTGCGATCGATGTTCGGCGAGTCATGGCTTGCACTCCGACAGATGGTTCCAACTCGGGGAGGACATGATACGCATCCCCCCGAGCGCGAACAAATCCACGGCTCCCGCCGGACGCTGGAAGGTGGCCGGGGCTTCGTCGCGTCCCAGCAGGACCCCCCGGGGGGCTGGTCGTCGCAATCCAACCCCCTCCGCACGGTGTTGCATTATCGGAAAAGCAACGTTTTGTTGCATCTGTGGATATGCAACACGCTGCAGAGGGGCCCGCTACCCATGGTAGCGGGGGCTGCCCCTGGTGGCCCGCTAGTCCTGGTGGCGCTACTGCCTGACGGCCCGCTACCCCTGGTGACCCGCTACTCCTGGTCGTCCAGAACCAGCGGCCTCCCCACCACCTTGCTCGGGTCCGCGTCCGGCCTGGGGATGTACTTGTCCATCCAGCCCCCGTCCCAGCTCGCGATGTAGAGGCTGCCCTCCTGATCGACGTCCATCTGGTGCGGGCGCGACAGGCCCCCGGGGAAGCCGCCCCGGGTGCCCCCGTAGGCCCCGAGGTAGTATTGCAGCTCGCCGTCCATGTTGTACTTGAGGATGCGGTTCAGCGCCGCCGAGATGACCCAGATGGCGTCGTGCTCATCCGCGAACACGCCCACCGGGTCGGTGATGTCGGGCCACTCCTCGATGAACTCGCCGTCCTCGGTGAAGATCTGGATGCGGTTGTTGGTGCGGTCGCCCACGTAGACGCGGCGGTTGCGGTCCACCGCGAGCCCGTGAATCAGGTCGAACTGCCCCGGCCCGGTTCCCAGCTCGCCCCACTCCATCAGGTACTCGCCCTCGGAGTTGTACTTGATGATGCGCGAGTGCCAGTAGCCGTCGCCGAGCAGGAAGTCGCCGTTGGGGAGGAAGGCCATCACCGACGGGTCACCGTACTCGAACGGGTCCGGGTGCGGGTTGGCGCGCGCCTCCTCCCGCGTCCGGGGATGATCCGGGTCCACGAGCCGCATCACCAGCTCGCTGCCGTCGTTGGAGAACTTGAGGAGCTGCATGTTGACGCCCCTGCCGCCCCCGCGCTCCACGACCCACACGTGGCGTTCGGGGTCGTACGGGCTGATGTAGACCTGGTGCGGCTTGTTGAAGATCGAGTCCCACTGGGACCAGTTCTCCGTGATATTTCCGTCGCGGTCCACGGCGACCATGTAGTTGGTGCTGCCCTCGCGCTCGTTCCCCTGGGCGTCGCGGTCTCCCCAGATGCCGATGATGATCCGGTCGGGGTTGTCGACCGCCACTCCGGAGACCTGGCCCCAGCCCCACGGCTCCACATGGTCCGGCGCCGGCTTCCACCAGCCCGGGACGGCGTCGTATTCGCCGGTCCGGTCATCGCCCCCCTTGACCACGGGACCCGACGATTCCGATGCCATCCCACCCCCCGGACCTTCGGTCGCACAAGCGGGCAGCAGGGCCAGGGCGAAGGCCACCAACAGGGTCAAACCCGTGCGCTCGATCTTCATTGACGTCAATCTCCCTGAACGGGGGCCAACAGCTACTGCCCGGCCATCATGGCCTGGGCAACGAAGTCCGCCGGCATGTCCGGGCGTCCCGGTGAACCCGGCAGCGCTGTCCAGCGCCGGCCTGCGACGAAGAAGCCGGGGGAGCCGACGACATCGTCCCATTGACGCTGGACGCGCCCTGGACGCGTACGCTGCCCGGCCGACAGCAGCGGGGGGACGACGGGCGGCTTCACGTCCGACACCTGCGAGACCCAGGCCCGGAAACGGCGCCGAACCAGGGCCGGTTCGCGGGTTGCGACCGAGAGAGTACATCCCGCCAGGCGCGCGCTGTGCCGCTCAAGCGTGCGTCGGCGCACACCGGCCTTGCTGGCGATGGCGTCCCAGCGAGCCTTCGGCCGCTCGCCAAGCGCCCACATGAGGAGAGCCCAGCTGAGGAGCTGCTTGGGACCGCACCGCAGCGGAATGTTCTCCTTCCAGTATCGCCTGAAGGTTTCCGCGGGCACTTCGATGTCCTCCGCGAGATCCCGGACCGATTTCGCCGGCGGGCTGGATCGCCACTCGTCCGAGAGCCTGCAGACGCGCTCGACCGCCTTCACCATGGACCAGTGGAGCGAGCCGTCCCAGAGCATGCGACGCCCCAGAAGCCGGAGCGGATCCCGATGCATCACATTGACACGGCCCAGTGTCGGCCTGAGGTGGTCGTGTGCCTCCTCCTCCCATACGACCTGAAGCCGGTGCGACTCGGCGGTCCGGAGCCGCTGGAGGCGAGCCAGCGACAGCGGCGTAACCACAATGCAGGAAGGCCTCGCCAGACCCTGGGCGAAAGCCTCCTGGAGCCAGGCTACATCGGAGGTCGAACAGCGTTGCAGGGCGGCGATGCCGATGTCGGTTGCGGCGATGAACGACTGGAACTCGTTGCGGTCCGGCGTCGAGTACAGGTCCGCGTCCGCGGGCAACCTCTCGATCCGGTCGCGCAGGTCACGTGTGTCATAATACAACGCGATCATGAGCGCGCGGGGTTCGGGTGCGGGTCGCGGATGCATCGCTAGGTGACGGTATCCCCCGCCCGGAACCCTGTCAAATCGCGACACCCGAGCGACATAACGCCGCTCCTGCTAGTTCTTCTCCTTCAACTCCAGCGGCGGGTTCCACTCCGGAACCCCGGGCAGCCGCCGTCCCCAGGTGTTGCCGTAGGGATCGGCCCGATCCTGCAGGAAGCGCAGGATGAGCCTGTGCAGCATGTTCATCCTGGGCATCAGCCCGTGGAAGCCCGCGGCGGCGGACAGCGCCCGGTCGCGGATCTCCCAGTAGCCGAAGTCGCCTGGGGTGACGCACACCACGCGCGACTCGTCGAGGAAGGGCGGGATCGCGCCCTCGAGCGGGATCGTGCCGTCGCCGGTGTCGCGCCGGTCGCCCTCGATGTCGGAGTCCCACTCGTTGCGTCGTTCCGCGCCCCGCAGGTCGAAACGCGGCGCGTCGTCTTCGCCGGGCACCACCCTGAGCCCGACGCGGGTCTTCGAATCGACACCGGCGATGGCGAGCCAGTCATCGCCGGCATCAGCCAGCTCCAGCCCCGAGATGCGCTTGCGGTGCGCCCGTCCCTCCTCGAGCATCTTCCGGAAAAGCTCCTCTCCGGACACGTCCCAGTCGCCTACCTGCCGGTCGATGGTCCGGACCACGTTCGGTTGCCACGCTTCCGGCCGGAAGAAGTTCACCGCCATGCCGCCGTGCGACGCGATCAGCCCTGCGGACTCCGGCAGCAGGTGATAGAGGGCGGGGGTCATCCGGGCCATGTTCCGTTCCCGGGCCTTGCCGGAGTCGTCCCCGAGTTCGCTGGTTCCGGTGGCGACTTTGAGGATGGCCTCGTAGGAGCCTCGGAACGGCGTCCCCATCGTCACGACCTTGTCGACGAGGGGGCTGCCGCCCGTGGGGCTCCCGAAGCGCCCGGCGACAAGACTCTCGACGTACCCCGCGATGATCAGCCCGCCCATCGAATGGCCGATCAGGGACACGGCCGGGTTGGCGCGAAACGCCTCCTCGTCCCGGTAGTGCTTCATCAGTAGCGTCCTGTCGATCACCTCGCGCACGAACGCGGCCAGCCGCTCCTCGGTCCAGTCCAGCGGCATGCGCCAGTCGTAGCCGAACGGGAACACCGGCACGGGACCCGGCTGGTCCTCCGAGAGCCCGTCGCGCAGCTCCTCGACCAGGTCCTCGTAGATGAGGGGGAATGGGCCGCGCGGCATGACCCGGGCCGGCTCGCGGAGTTCGTAGCGCTGGTCCTCCGGGTGGAGCGTGACACGGTCGTAGCGGCGCTTGAGCATCGTGGTCCAGACGGCCTCGGGCGGCAGTTCGTACTCGTCGTGGAGGTCCGAAGCGGTGATTCCGGGAATGACGATGACGGGGGAGACGGGCATTGGGGTGGGCGCCTTTCCTGGGTAGTGAGCCTGAACTGACCCTACTAAACAATAGGGTATTGCGGAAAATGACCCGGAATCAAAGGCACGATCAGTCGATATGTCAAGAGCTGCGCGATATTGTCGTAATCCTGTCCGTTTCTGACGTTGCGAGCCTACCAGCGTATCCGCCACCTTGCCCTGCAATCACGAGTCACCGACGTCTGTGCACATTGACCTGAGGACGCGACTATAAATGAGCCTGATCGCGGCGTTGCGCCTGGCGGCCGGACGTCGGCGCGGGTTCCGTCATGTGCTCGGAGACGCTTGTGGCCCATTCGCGGAACCGGCGCTTGAGGAGGCGGGGGTCCCGGCCCGCCTCGGCGAGCGTGCAGCCGGCCAACTGCTGGCCGTAGCGCTCCAGCGTACGTCTGCCAACTCCCGCTTGTTTGGCGATGGTGTCCCACCTGACCCGGGGTCGCTGTCGGACCGCCCACAGGAGCACCGCCCAGTTCAGCAGTCGTTTGGGGCCGCAGGTGAGGGGTGTCCCTTCCCGCCAGTACCGGCGGAACGAGTCGGCCGAAAGGCCGAGGCTGGAGGCCAGTTCGATGACCGACGTGTCTGGTGGGGAGGGCGGGTGATCGCCGGAGAGATTGCAGATGCGCTCGACGGCCGCGACAACCGACCGGTGCGGCGAACTCGCGGCGAGCATCCGTCGTCCCAGCCACCGGAGCGGATCGTCATGCCAGGGTGCGATCTCCGCGACTACGTCGACCAGGCGGTCGTCCACTTCTTCGGCCCACACCACGTGAAGCCGGCTGGATCGAATACTGCGAAGTCGCCTGACACGGCTTATCGACAGCGGCGTGATCACGATGCACGACGGCGCGAGGAGTCCCGGCGAAGACACCGTGCGAAGCCACTTCACGTCGGCTTCGGCGCATCTGCGAAAGCAAATGATCCCGGCAAGTGCGCGGGCGAGGAGCGCTTCGAACTCATGACGACAGGCCGTGGGTTCCAGCGGGACATCTGCGAGCACCTTCTCGACAGCTTCCCGAAGGGCCCGCGTCTCGTGATACAGTGGGATCATGGGGCGTCTTGCGGGCCGGAAAGACAGAGCTGCTTCAGGCTCATTATGAAACGAGCCTATTCAGAATATAACGATTTTTTGTGTGGTTTTGCTGTGGCAAATACGGACTTATTGTGGCGATACCGTGTATTCCGACGAGTAACTGGCTCGGTGCGCGCTTCGAGCGGCGTTGCGCGCCAGGAATCGGGTGCATCCCCGGAGCGACTCGGGAGACGACGGGAAGCGGTTCCGGGCCGGACGCGTCGGGGAGGGACCGTTGAGCGCTAGCGAAGAGCTCATCCGAGAGAACGCTGCGCGTCGGGACCGCATGTCCCGCCTGAGCACGGCGAGCCTGCGCATCAGCGAGAGTCTCGACCTCAGTACGGTCCTGCGCGAGGTCGTAAACAGCGCCCGTCTTCTGACTTGCGCCGCGGGTTCGGCAATCGTGACCGTGGACGATGCCGGGGAGTTGCAGGACTTCCTCACCTCCGGCCCAACGCCCGAGGAGCACGAGCACATCCTGAACCTGCCCAAGGTACGGAGCATCTGGCGGTACATGCTTCAGATGTCGGGGCCGCTGCGGCTCACCGACTGGCCATCGTACCTTGCGAAGCAGGGCTTTCCCGCCGAGGACCCGATTCTGCCGCGCACGTTTCTGGGGGTGCCCATTCGTCACCGGGGCGTCCACATTGGCAACTTCTATCTCGGCGACAAGGAAGGCGGCCAGGCGTTCACAGACGAGGACGAAGAGATCCTGGTGCTGTTCGCATCGCAGGCCGCGGCGGCGATCGCGAATGCCCGCGCCTATCGGGACGAGAATCTGGCCCGGTCCCGGCTCGAGGCGCTGATCGACACCTCGCCGGTGGGAGTGGCGGTTTTCGACGCGCGGACCGCCGAGCTCACGGTGTTCAACCGGGAAGCGAGAGGGTTTGCCGAGCGTCTCGGCGCCTCGCCGGCGCGTCTGCTCAAGATGATGACGTGCCGTTTCAGCGACGGGCGTGAGATGGCCCTGGACGCTTTCCCGCTGGCCGAGGCGCTCGGTACTGCCACGCGGATACGCGCCGAGGAGATCGAGTTCTCGGTACCCGGCGGCCGCAGCGTCAAGACGTTGGTCAACGCCACCCCGATCCACGGTAGAGATGGCGAAATCGAGTCGGTAGTCGCCACCGTCCAGGATCTGGCCCCGCTGGAGGAGCTCGAGCGGTCGCGGACCGAGTTCCTCAGCCTGGTCAGCCACGAGTTGCGGGCTCCGCTCACCTCCATCAAGGGTGCAGCCATGACCTTGCTCGAAACGCTGGCCGAGCTGGATCCGGCCGAGCAGCGCGAGTTCGTCCGCATCATCGTCGGGCAGGCCGACCACATGCGAGGCCTCGTCGGCGATCTTCTGGATGCGGGGCGCATCGAGTCGGGGACGCTGTCGGTCTCGCCCGAGCCGTCGGGGGTCGCTGCCCTGGTGGACCGGGCGAGGAACACGTTCCTCAGCGGCGGGGGCCGGCACACGATCCTCATCGACCTCCCGCCCGACCTGCCCCCGGTAATGGCCGACCGCCGACGCATCGCCCAGGTCCTGAACAACCTGTTCACCAACGCCGCCCGCCACTCACCGGAGTCATTTCCCATCCGCGTAGAGGCGGTGCGCGACGGCGGGCGCGTCGCCATCTCGGTGGCCGACCGGGGCCGGGGCGTGGCGCCGGAGCAGCTCCCGCTCCTGTTCCGCAAGCACACGCGCGGCGACGGAAAGGACGAGGCCGTGCGCCACGGCCTGGGTCTGGCCATCTGCAAGGGGTTGGTGGAGGCGCACGGAGGACGCATCCGCGCGGAGAGCCCGGGGCTGGGCCAGGGCGCGCGCTTCACTTTCACCGTTCCGGTGGCCGAGGTCGTGGTCCCCGGATCTGGCGGAGGATCCAGGGACGAGTCCCCGGCACGGATCGAGAGCACCCGCATCCTCGTTGTCGACGACGACCCTCAGACGCTGCGCTTCGTTCGCGATGCCCTGTCACGGGCGGGGTACGCGCCGCTGGTGACGGGCGACCCGGCGGAGCTGTCGCGCCTGATCCGGATCGAGCAGCCCGCGCTTGTCCTGCTCGACCTCTTGCTTCCGGGCGCCGACGGCATCGAGCTGATGGAGCAGATCCCCGAGCTCTCCGACCTGCCGGTCATCTTCATCTCCGGCTACAACAGGGACGAGACCATCGCCAGGGCGCTCGAGGCCGGCGGGGCCGACTACATCGTCAAGCCCTTCTCGCCGACGGAGCTCGTCGCGAGGGTGCGGACGACGCTGCGCGAGCGGGCGGAGGCCGACCCCTTCGTGTCGGGCGAGCTGCGCATCCGCTACGACCGACGCGAGGTGAGCCTGGCCGGTCGCCGACTCGAACTCACTGCCACCGAGTACGAACTCCTGCGCCTGCTCTCGCTCAACGCGGGCCGGGTCGTGGCCACGGACACCCTCCTGCGCCGCATCTGGAACCGCGGCCGCGGGGGCAATTCGGAGCCGGTGCGCACCTTCGTGAAGAAGCTCCGCAGGAAGCTCGGCGACGACGCTGCCAAGCCCCTCTACATCTTCACCGAGCGGGGCGTTGGCTACCGCATGGAGGGGGTTGGGGAGGGGTGAAGGCTGTGGAGTCGGCGACAGCCCGCTGGCGGCTCAGGGAGCTAGGCCGGGTCGGGGGCACGGCGTGATTCGCATATTCGATGTCTGCAGGCGTCACCGAACCGTGCTCGAGCTCTGCACGGTGCTCGCCGCGGTGGCCATGGCGAAGGGATGCGGAGACGGTGGCGACCCCGCGGAACCTGAGCCCCGCCTCCCGACAACGATCACTGTCGGCCCTGCTATGGCAGAACTGACCGCGCTGGGCGCAAGCGTCCAGCTCTCGGCGCGGGTGCTTGATCAGCACGGTCAGGAGATGGCGGCGGCCAACCTGGCTTGGTCGAGCAACAGCAACGGCGTGGCAAGCGTGACCCCTACGGGGCTTGTGACCGCGGTGGCCAATGGGACCGCCACCATCACGGCGGCGGCGGGGCGGGCGTCGAGCACCGCAATGGTGACGGTCGTGCAAGCAGTGGCCGCGGTCGTGGTCGCACCCGCAGCCGATACGTTGTTGACGGGCGACACGCTGCGCCTGGCGGCGGTGGCGGCCGATGCGAACGGCCACGCGGTGGTGGACGCCGGGTTCGCGTGGGAGTCGAGCGACACGCTGGTCGCGGTCGTGGACGATGCGGGTCTGGTGACCGGGCTCGGAGCGGGCGAGGCGGAAATCACGGCTACTGCGGCGGGGGTGCCGGGGCGGGCTGTCCTGGCGGTTGTGACTCCAGTGGCGACGACCGTTGCGGTGACGCCGGACACTGTTGCGCTTACGGCTCTCGGGCAGGTCGCTCAACTCACGGCCGAGGTGCGCGATCAGGGCGGGCGCGTGATGGCCGATGTCCGGGTGTCCTGGTCGAGCGCCGACACGATGGTCGCCCAGGTTGACTCGACCGGGTTGGCGACGGCCGCCGGAGACGGCACCACGGTGGTCACCGCGGCGGCGGGCGACGCATCGGGCGGAGCGGTCGTGACGGTGATACGACTGGCTGATTCCGTCAGCGTATCGCCATCCGCGGGCACGGTCTCGGTGGGCGACACGCTTCGGCTCGTCGCGGAGGCATTCGACGAGAACGCGCACCGAATCGAGAGCGCGGAGTTCACCTGGTCGTCGAGCGATTCGTCGGTGGCCACGACGGACGATCCGGGACTGGTGCGGGGTCTTGCCGAAGGCGTGGCGTCCGTCACCGCCACCGCGGGTAGCGCGCACGCCACCGCAGAGATCACGGTGGTCCCCAGGCGCAAACCAGGTCCGGGGCTGGGGATCTTCCAGTTCCCGATGCGGGCAATCGCGATCTCGGGCTATTGGGGAACGAACCGTGAAGTCGTGCAGCCCTGGGAAGACGGTGGCCGACAGGGGCCTGTCCTCCCTGCCGAGTTCATCAACTGGCTCCGGGGCATGCACGTCAACTGGGTCCTGATCTCGGTTGCGCTTCACTACGAGGACAGCATGGACAGCTCGGTCTCCCGGGAGACCGACCGAAGTCGCAACGTCCCGACGTGGCGGGACGAGTCGCTCCGGCAAGTCATCCGCGAGTTCCGGGAACGCGGGTTCGACGTATACATGACCTTGGCCTTCGAGGCGCATGAAGCGGAGGCTTCGGCCCGGCCTCTCCACCGCGGGCAGCTCGGAGATCCGGCGCCTCCGCACACCGGCGGCGTGCCGCCAGGCGAGTGGTCGACGGGGCCAATCAAGCCGGAGAATTGGCCGTGGCGGACCACCCACCCGGATCACGAGCGATTCACGGCCGAATTCTGGGAGACCTATACGCGGCAGGCCGAGCACTTCGCCTCCATAGCGGAGGATGCGGGAGTGGCTCTCTTCTCTCTGGGGACCGAGACGGATGCGCTATTCCGCACGCGGCCCGATTCCGGCTACATGATCAACGACTTCGGGGCTGAACTGCGGTCCATGGTGGATCGCGTGCGTGCGGTATACTCCGGCCGGCTGACCTACAACATGCACTACAGCACCATCATGTACGCGGACCACTACGGTCGAGGATCGGGCGCCGGCCACCTCTGGGAGGATCTTGACCTCGATGTCGTCGGGATCAGCGGATGGTTTCCGCTCACGGAGAGCGCCCCGACCACCGTTCTGAGTGTGGCGGAACTGCAGGCGAGCTACGACGCCATCTTCCAGGACTATCTGGTGCCGCTAGCCAACCGGAATCCCGGGCGGGCGATAGTCTTCACCGAATACGGCTCGATGGATGTCGTCGAAGCTCCAGCGGACCCCAGTTCGGGCGAACGCCACTCGGAAATCAAGACGCTGGTCGATCGGAACCGAAACGGATTGGATGATGGCGAGGAGGCTCAGGCCAACATCTTTGAGGCGTTCTTCCAGACCAGCACCCGCTATCCGGGCCTCGTCAACGGCGCCTTCTTCTGGGACAACTGGATCGCCACGGATGCGATGTGGGCCGAATACTGGCTCGGCAGGAGGAGCTTTGCCGCGCGCGGCAAGCTCGCCGAGGCGGTTGTGAGGGACGCCTACGCCCGCTTGGCGGGAGCCAGGAGGTAGGCCTGATGCCGTCTCGAGCGCGTTGAGCACGGGAGTTCGCGATAGGCGACGCGTCTTGCCAGGGACTCGGCGTATTGGCGCAACAACGCGCGCGATGCGGACCCTAGAAGCAGGAAGTGTCCAGCTCGTCTCCCGGCGCGCCGCCGCGCGTCAGGGTCGAAGCGGTGCGCAGCGTGGCTCCGGTGGCGATAGCGTCTCATGAATGTCTGTTATTGACGTATATGACGCGCGTTATTGACGTTGCGGATCGGGCTTACAGTCCTTCTCTTTACCTGTAACGTAGTCAGCACTCCGTCGATTGCCGGGGCAAAAGGGGAAGTTTCCACCATGCAGGTTCTTGGCACTTCGGACACGCGTTGCCTCGGCGCCACGAGAGGTCCAATGCAGGAGGCCGTGCGTGCGTCCGGTCGACTGGCCGAGGTGCGCCGGTGGTGGATCACGTTGGCATTGTTGGCCATCTCGCTGGTCGCAGCACCCGTTCGCCGCGCAGGCGATCAGGCCGCTGCCGACTCTGATGATCGCTGTCGTGCCGACTGCGGAAGGCGCCGTGGCCGCACAGGCGCCGGGCGAAGTCTTCCGGAACTGCGAGGTGTTGTCCGGAAATGGTGGTCGTACTTGGAGGGAGCTTCGTGAACGGCGGCGGATTCAGAGGCGGGCCGGTGGAAGAACGAAGGGCAGCAGCAGGTGGCCATCGACGATGCGTTCGCGGTTGGGATCTACGAGGTGACTACACGGGCGTCATTCGCCAAGACGATGCAGCCGAAGCTCGGGCAACGACGGTCAACCAGCGCTTCAGCAGCCGGAACGACGGCAGTGGATACGAAGTGCTATTGAGGGAGAGGTGGAGTGTTGCAGACGCGCGGCCAGACATTCCGGAGGTTGAAATCTACAAGGGGGTCGCGTCCTCAGAAGGGCGTTGGCTAGAGACCACAAACCACACCGGGTGCTACCTGTGGAACCTCAATCCCGTGGGTGATGAGACCGTGAACTGGAGGGCAGAGTGTTCGAACGGACTAGCTCAGGGAGATGGATGGGTCAACTGGTATCAGCGTAGTTCGCTCAATCAGATCGAGGAGACAAGTCTTCAAGGCGGGAGACGCAACGGCTCAACCGTCGTCCGCGCCGCAGATGGGACGCTTGAAGCCGAGGGTCCGTACATGAATGGCCAGCGACACGGCAACTGGACCTATGTCTATGGCGATGGGAGCTGTGGGACAAGTCCTTTCGTGAAGGACGAGCTTCACGGCACATGGACCGTCTACCGCGAGGGCGGTGACGTAGGCCGTGAGGTTGGTCCCTACGTGAAGGGCGAGCGACACGGCACCTGGACAGGAAATGATCGATCCGGTAGTCGGCTGCGGACGATCCGGTTCGAAAACGGGCGACGCGTTGGCGGATCCGGGAGCGCTGGCGACGTGGGTGCTGCCGCGAACTTGACGGCGCTCCGGCTCGCATCCCCAGCGGCTCGGTCGCCTCCAGGGCGTGTCCCGTGACACCGAGGCACCAGCAAGCAACAGAGGAGGCCGCTCAGAGGGAGACAGCCATGGGAGTGATTGGACTAATACGAGATCACCGCCGGATCGTGAAGCCGCAGAAGCACGAAACGTTGAACACGAGAATGCTATTTCTGGTATTGGGAGCTGTAATCTGCGGGGGGTGTTCTGCCACAATGCGAGGGACCACGCCGAAGTTCGTTTACGCGATGACATCTAAGGGGCAACCTCCTGCGGACTCAGGCGGCTGGGCGGTGCAGGAAGGGGACTCATCTCGCGTGCAGCAGGCACTGAGAATCGATGTCCAATGCAGCGTGAGTTGGATCCCCCCAATAATCGACCTAGTTGTTGGCGTAACGATGTTTTCCATTCTCGTCGCCGACAGAAACGAGGAGCGGAGCCAAGCAGCCGTTGCTGCGGTGGGAGGAGGTGCAGGGGGATTCTTGACCTCTGCAAAAGAAGGATTTCACAAGCGAAGTCGATGCCACGAATCAAAGAGACTAGCGAATGAATTGAGCGCTATGACCACCGAGTTGCTTGGTAGAGAGTAGCGAGTTCACAGTTAACTTGGGCCCCTGGAGAGGTGTCCAGCCGTCGTAGCCAAGGAGCTTTCCAATGAGATCAGATCATCACGCACCACCCGACGATACGACAAACGTGACACAACCATCTCTCAAGAAACGTCGGAGGGGAGGTGCGTGGATCCTGTGCATGATTCCATTGTTAGCCGGATGGCTCGGGTGTATGCCCCCAGAAGCAAGAGAAGGTGCGCGAGTCCTAGCTCGAGCAATGTCTCGTGACACTGTCCGTATTCGTGTCCTCAATCAGCTTCGTTCTCCGATCACCTACTGCCTAGGTGCCATGGATCTTGAGCTCTCCGACGCCGATAGAGCCAAATTCTCTATTCTTGCTGTCCAGATGCCCATCGCTTGGGATCGAGTAAGAGCCGATTCCACGGGGCACGTCTTAGTCACGGCAGCCACGGGCTTCCAAGAAGGGCCAACCAGTCCCGGCATATTCAGAAGGATCGCGTATCCTTCCGACACTACCCAACCCACCCTACGGTACCATCCATTTGACCGACTACCCCTACCTTTGGTGGTTGTCGCTCCATCCGATGCGTGCCAGTCCGACGACCGCACGACTGTTCCTGAACTTCGCCCTAGCGCAACCGAAGACACGGTAATCCAGAGAACCCGCATCGAAGATGTATTCGAATTCCGTTATCCCGAAAACGGCATTGGCTTTCTGGAAGATGCTAACTTGGTAGGGAGCGATCCGCCTGACCCGTGGGAATGTACACCCAGTGAACCATGCCCCTGGCCCGACACCGCGTGGGCATGGCCTGAACGAGACCTGAGCTCTGAATGCGCAGTATCGGGAGAGTTCTTGGATATTGATGTTGACGGCATTGCTGACGGCTGCGAACGTGCGATCGCGACGGCGTTCCGTCCTAGACTGAGTATGCACAAAGACGAAAGCTCTGACCGTCGCGAAACATACTGGGAAGTGGCGCCCAAGGACACATCTCTAGTAAGATTGTTCTACGCACTGGGATATCACAACGATCCCGGAGCAGGGCCAACGCCGTCTTGGAACCGGCACGAGGGTGATTCCGAATTCATATATGCAGAAGTGGAACGAGTAGGCGATACGAACGACGGAGTGGAATCTCACACGTGGAGGTTAAAGGGAATATGTTTGTCGGCTCACTGGGGGAGTGATGGAGATGCGAGCGGGTGCTACATCGCTAGTGTGAGTGCAGAGATCAGCGCACCGACGCCTCTGATCTTCGTAGCGCTTAGCAAGCACGCCAACTATGCGGACCGCCGTTCGTGCCGTAGACTGTTCGTGTTTGGATGGTCGGATAAATGCGGAATGGATGCCGTCAAGGAAATCACATTTGCAGGTCGATTGGGTGCAGTGGAGCCACAGAAGATATGGACGAGCAAGATAGATACGGTCACATATCCAGGAGTTGAAAAATTTTGGGACGCCACAATGCCGTTTTGTGGATGGCAGAAAGAGGAAAAAGAGGAGTCGGCGAGAGATGAATGTGCTGGTAGCTACTATGGATTGCTTGCCGCGTACTTTGTTCGAGACACGACGAAGTTTGAAAGGGAACGATAGGATGTGTCTTGAGGTTGGGGATATTCGCAAAACCCGACTTGGGGGGCACCTCCACCGGGAGCTGCAGCGCCACACGGGGTGACGCTTCAGCTGCTGTGGCTGGAGTGCAAGCGCTGGCCGGGGTGGCCCGCGGCGCTCTCCGCCGCAAGCGGGACCCAGCTCACCGAGGTCACCCGGGCTGATGCGGGACCACCGCAGGTTCTTTTCGCAAGTCGCTCGGGCTGCGGCCCGGGTCCGTGGCAGCTGCTAACGCGCCCTGTACTCCATCGTTGTCGCGCAAGACGCGATACTGGTCGCCATCTGGCACATGCTGTCACGCGAAACCCGCCATGAGGACCTCGGATCGGATCACTTCAGTGAACGCGACAGAGACCGTACCATGCACCACTTGCTACAGCGGCTGCGGAAGAGCGGTGTCGAGATGGAGGCTCATCGAGTCCGCTGCGTGACCCCGCCACCCAACCACGGCGTTTCACAGAAGAGACCTTGGTGCGGTCGGTCTGGCCACCGTCCCCTAGTAGGGGGACATCTGTAGGATGATTACTGTTCTACAAGAGAATGAGCGACCCCTCACCCCCCCATCCACACATCCTCCACCACGGTAACCATCTCACTAAACTCCTCCCCATCCACCGTCAACGTCACCCGATACAACCCCGGCCCCGCCACCGGCGCCTGCGGCCCACCAAACCCGCCGCCGGTCGCCTCCTCCGGCACATTCCCCCGAAGATCCCACTGCACCCGGTTGATCCCCTCGTGCCCGGTGGCCTCCAAGTCCCGGAACACCTCTCCGGTCGCCACCTCCGTAACCGTCAAACTCACATCGTCCGCGTCCGTGTCATCTCCCAACCAGTAATGAATCGCGGTCCCCGGCAGCGCGTTGTCCCCGACCAGCACTTTGTCGCCCGTCACTGAGCGCGAACGCATCCGGTTCTGCTTCCACGCCACCGCCTCCCGCGGCTCAAACAGATGCGCGTCAGCCTCCATTACCTCGGAGGTCAACTGCTGCAGCGGCGTGATGTCGTCCATGACCATCACGCTGCGGCCGTGCGTGGCCACCACCAGGTCGTTGTCGCGGGGGTGGACCAGCACGTCGTCGATGCGCACCACCGGGAGGCCGGTCATGAACCGGTGCCAGCTCCCGCCCTCGTCGAGCGAGACAAAGAACTCGAATTCGGTTCCCGCATAGAGCAGGTTCCGGTTGCGCGGATCCTGGCGCACGGTGTTCACGTTGCCATATTCCGGCAGGTTCGAGGTGATATTCTCCCAGCTGGCGCCATAATCGCGCGTGACATAGACGTAGGGCGCGAGATCGCCGCTCTTGTGGCCGTCCACGGACGCGTAGGCCGTGCCCGCGTCGAAATACGAGGCCTCGATTCGCGAGATGTAGTAGCCCTTCGTCCCTCCGGGAATGTTCTCCCCGACCTCCCTCCAGCTGGCGCCGCCGTCCCGGCTCACCTGGAGGTTGCCGTCATCTGTTCCCATCCAGAGGAGCCCCGGCACCAGCGGTGACTCGGTGAGCGACACGGCCGCGCCCCAGGCGCTCACGCCGTCGTTGCGCGAGAGGATGCACTCCTGGCCGCGGTCCATCTGGTTGCATCGGGGCAGGGCGTTGGCCTGTCCCATGAGCTCGATCATGTCGCGGTCCGTGTTCCTCGACAGATCCGGGCTCATCGTCCAGGTCTCGCCCCGGTCCATCGACGTGAAGAACCGGTTTCCGCCCGCGTGCACGACCTCGGGATTATGGGGCGAGAGGATGAAGGGCGTGTTCCAGTTCCAGCGGATCTCGGTGCCCCGGTCCGGCATGGGCACGATGTTCGACGAGGGATTGTTCTCGCTCGGCGCGCGCGGCCGGATGCTGACCTGCTCGCCGGTCGCGAGGCTCAGGCGCCGGATGTTGCCGTTCTGGGACTCGGAATAGACGACGGTGTGGTCGGTGGGATCGACGGCGGTGTAGAAGCCGTCCCCGCCCCCGACCCGATACCAGTCCTCGGAGAGGATCTCGCCGGTCCGGACGGCGCTCGGGCCGCACCAGCTGCCGTTGTCCTGGAGCCCGGTGCACACGTAGTACGGGCGCCGCATGTCGACGGACGCGTGATAGGGCTGGCCCACGGCCCAGCGCCGGAGCGACTCCCAGGTTTCGCCCTGGTCGTAGCTGACGTCGACCCCGCCGTCGTTGCCCGCGATCACGTGATCGCTGTCCCCGGGGTTGATCCAGAGCGCGTGCTGGTCCACGTGTCCGTAGCCGTCCAGCTGCTCGAACGTGCGCGCGCCGTCGCGCGACTTGTAGATGCGCAGATCGACGATGTAGACGATGTCCGGGTCCGCCGGGTCGACCCGGATCTGGCTGAAGTACATCGGGCGCCCGTTCTCGTTCGACCGGAACTCCCAGCTCGTGCCCTTGTCGCTCGAGCGCCAGATGCCGTTGTACTGCGGGTCGGGGGGCAGTGCGTCCTCGTCGTCCAGGCGCTCCCACTCGGCCCTCTCCTCGTCCGTCAGAGGGTCTTCGTTGTCCGCCGCGACCTCGATCTGGGCATAGAGGACGTCGGGGTCGGCCGGAGTCATCGCCAGCGCGACCCGCCCCATGGTGCCGCGCGGGAGGCCGTTGCCGCTCAGGCGGGTCCAGCTCTCGCCCCCGTCGTCGGAGCGCCAGATGCCGCTTCCGGGGCCTCCGCCCACGAAACAGCACGCCGTCCGGCGCCGCTGATAGGTGGCCGCGAAGAGCGTGTTGGGGTTCGACGGATCGATGACCAGATCGGTGGCGCCGGTGTCCTCATCCACGCTGAGGACATGGCTCCAGGACCGGCCCCCGTCCGTGGTCTTGAAGACGCCGCGCTCCGGGTTGGGGCCGAAGAGATGGCCATTGGCCGCGACCCAGGCCACGTCCGCGTCGTCGGGATGGGCGATCACGCGCGCGATGGATTGCGTCTCGCGCAGCCCCACGTGCGTGAAGGTCTTCCCGCCGTCTTCGGACTTGTAGACGCCGTCCCCGAACGAAGAGCTCTGCCGGTTGTTGGCCTCGCCAGTCCCGACCCAGATGATGTCCGGGTTCGATGGCGCTACCGCGAGCGCGCCGATGGAGTGCGTTCCGTAGCTGTCGAAGATCGACTCGAAGGTGGTCCCGTTGTTAGTCGTCTTCCACAGCCCGCCGGTCGCGAAGCCCGCGTAGTAGGTGTGCGGGTCGTCCGGATTCACCGCCAGGTCGTCGACCCGCCCGCCCTGCCCATACGGCCCGATGGACCGCCACGAGAAGGGTCGCAGCAGCGGGTGGTCGGAGGCGTTGACGGGGGCGTCGGCGTCCTGGGCCGACGCGTGGCCCGGGAGCAGGAGCGTCGGCGCAAGCAGTGCGAAGCAGACGGCCAGTGAACGTGCGGAAAAAAGTCGGGTGCCGGACATGACGACCTCTCGCGGCAAGGGCGAAACTGCGGGTGTGGAGCGTCCTGCCAGTTTACGCGCGCGTTGGGGTTCCGGCCATGCAGGGCAGGCTCATTCGGCCATGCGAGACACGCCTCTTCGCATCCGTGGGGAGCAACTGGTATCTTGCCCGCTAAGCCGAGTCCCCTGCATCGCTGCCACGCACCTTGCCCCTCCGCATCCCCCTCATCGTGCTTGCCCTGCTGGCGCTGGTCGTGCTGGTCGCGCGCCTGCCGTCGGCCGACGAATCGGCGGCGTATCCCGACGCGAGCCGCGAGATCCGCCATGTGATCCCGTGGCGGGCCGGCGGCGGCACCGACACCGCGATGCGCGGCTTCATGAGGTGGTTCGAGGCGGAGATCGGGGTCGGAGTGGTCACCGAAAACGTCCCGGGAGGGCTGAGTTCGGTCGGCCTTACCGTCGTGCAGAACGCCCCTGCGGACGGGTACACGCTCGGGACCATGACCTACGATGCGCTCAGCGTCCAGCTGCTTGGCCTCGCGCCGGTGGACTGGAGGGCACTCGAGCCGGTGTGCATGGTGACCGAGCATCCCAGCGCCCTGATCGTTCCCGCGGATCGATGGGCGGACCTTGCGGACTTCGAGACGGACGCGCGGGCCAATCCGGCCACCATCGCCGTCGGCAACGTCGGGCAGAAGGGGGTCTGGCATCAGCACGCCGCAGCCATGGAGCAGGCGATGGGCGTCGAGCTGAGGCACATCCCCTACGAGGGAGGTTCCGGTCCGCAGATCGGCGCGATTCTCGGGGATGAAGTCGATGCAGTCGTGTCCAGCCTTCCGGGAGCGATGTCCTACGTGCGCAGCGGGGAGCTGAGGGTGCTCGCGCTGATGGCGCCGGTGCGGAGTCCCCTGGTGCCGGACGTGCCGACGTTTGCGGAGCTGGGCTACGACCTGGAGTACGGAAGCTTCCGGATGTTGATGGCGCCGCCGGGCACGCCCGATGAGCGGCTTGCCGTGCTGGAGAGCGCCTGCCGGGCCGCCGCCGAGTCGCCGGAGTTCCAGGAGTGGGCGCGCGCCGGGGCCGTGGGCGCGACGTGGCTCGGACGCACCACCGTGCGCGAATACCTGAACGATCTCGCGCCGCGGGTCGAGGCTCTCCTGGCCGCGCTGGAGGGTGCGTGAACGGCGGCCAGGCCCTGGTCGGCGTCCTCGAGCACCTGGGCGTCGACACCATCTTCGGCCTATGCGGCGACACCTCGCTCCCGTGGTACGAGGCGCTTGCGGCGTCCCCAACCATCCGTCACATCCTCACCCGCGACGAACGCAGCGCCGCCTTCATGGCCGACGCGTACGCCCGCCTGAGCGGCCGCGTCGGGGTGTGCGAGGGTCCGAGCGGCGGCGGCGCGACCTACATCCTTCCCGGAGTCGCCGAGGCGAACGAGTCCTCGGTGCCGATGGTGTGCCTCACCTCCGACATCGCCACCACCGAGCGGGGCGTGGGCACCCTGACCGATCTCGACCAGGCCGCGCTGTTCGCACCCGTGACCCGGCGCGTGTTCTCCCCCACCACCCCCCGGGACCTCCCCGGCATGACGCGCACGGCCTTCCGGGAAGCCTCCACCGGCCGCCTCGGCGCCTGCCAGATCGCCCTCCCCTTCGACACCCAGGGCGGTTCGGTCCCCGCTTCGGCCGTGCACGGGGACGGCTGCTACGGCCGCTATCCCGCCGAGCGGGTCGCCCCCGCCCCCGACCAGGTGCGGGCCGTCGCCCGCGAGCTCGCCCGCAGCCGCCGTCCCCTGATCGTGGCCGGCGCCGGCGTGCTGCGGTCGGACGCCTGGAACCAAGTGCGCGAGCTCGCCCGCGCACTGGGCGCCTTCGTGGCCACCTCCGTCTCCGGCAAGGGGAGCATCGCCGAGACCGATCCCCTCTCCCTCGGGGTGATCGGCAGCAACGGCGGCCTGCCCTGGCGCCACGACCTGGTGCGCAAGGCCGACGTGGTCTTCTACGTGGGATGCTCCACCGGCTCCGTGACCACCGAGAAGTGGACCCTCCCCCGCCCGGGTGACGCGCGCTTCGTCCAGCTGGATGTCGACCCGGGCGTCCTGGGGCGCAGCTACCCCCTCGCCGCAGGCATGGTGGCCGACGCGCGCGAGGGCCTCGCCGCCCTCACCGCCGAGCTGCACGACCGGGCAGCCGCCACCCCCCGCCTCGACCCCGCCGAGATCGCCACCGCCCGCCGCGCCCACCGTGACCGCGTCGCCGGGCTGTTCGCCTCGGACGAGCGTCCCATCCGCCCCGAGCGCCTGCTCGCCGAACTGCTGCCGCGCCTCCCCGAGCGCGCCATCATCCTCGCCGACCCGGGCACCCCCTGCCCGTACTTCTCCGCCTGGTGGCGCCTCCCCCGGGCCGGCCGCTGGTTCGTCAGCCCGCGCGCCTTCGGGGCGCTCGGGTACGCGCTTCCCGCCGTGGTCGGCGCGCACTACGCCCGACTCGACGCGGGCCGCGTCATCGGCGTCATGGGCGACGGCAGCTTCGGCATCTCCGCCGGCGAACTCGAGACCCTGGTGCGGCTCGACCTCCCGGTCACGCTCATCGTGTGCAACAACGCCGGCTACGGCTGGATCAAGGCGGGGCAGAAGAGCCGCGGCAGCAGTTACTTCTCCGTCGACTTCAAGGACTCCGACCACGCCGCCATCGCCCGGGCGTACGGCCTGCGGGCGCGGCGTGTGGAGGACCCCGCCGAGCTGGGCGAGGCCGTCCAGGAGGCGCTTACCGCCCCCGGCCCCTTCCTCCTGGATGTCGTCACGCAGCCGCTTGAGGAAGCCAATGCCCCGGTCTCGAAATGGATCGCGTGAGGGCGCTGATCGCGTGAAACAGAAAGGGGTCGAGTCCGACAGGGCAGAGCGCGTTTCGGATTCCGCAGCCCCCTCTCCCCGAACCGACCTCATTTCCGGCGGCAGCCTCTTCGTCGTCGCCCTCGCCTACGGCGTCGGGGCCAGCGGGCTCGCCTCCTCGGGTGATGCGGACGTGGCCCTCGTCCCGATCGGCCTGGCCTCCGCCCTCGCGCTCCTGTCGGCCGGCATCGCGGTCTCCGGATGGCGCAAGCTGCGTCGCGAGCGCGCGGCCCACGCGACCATTCAGGGCGCTCACCCGACCTCCACGGGCCCCGGTTCCGCCCTCGACCGGCTCTGGACCCGGCGCGCCGGCCCCACCCGCGCCGGGACCGTCATCGGCCTCACCGTCCTCTACGCCGGCCTCTTCCAGCTCCTGGGCTACGTCCTCGCGACCCTGCTCTACACCGGCGCGGTCGCGGAGCGCTTCGGCGCCCGGCGACGAACGATCCTCGCAATCGTCCCCTGTGTGACCCTCCTCACCTACCTCCTCTTCCGCGTGATCCTCGGCGCGCGCCTGCCGGCAGGGCTGCTCGGATGAGCCTCGAAGTCCTCCTCGACCCGATCCTCCTGCTGTCCCTCGCGGCCGGATCACTGCTCGGCATCGCCATCGGCGCCATCCCCGGCCTCACCGCCACCCTGGCCATCGCCCTGCTGCTGCCGCTCACCTACCAGCTCTCGGCCGCCAACGCGATCGTGATGATGGTCGGGATCTTCACCGGAGGCCTCTACGGCGGCTCGATCGCGGCCATCGCGCTCCGCATTCCCGGAGCGCCCGCCAACGCGATGACCATGCTCGACGGGCACGCGATGGCGCTTCAGGGCCGGACCGGCACCGCCATCGGCATCGCAACCTTCAGCTCCGTCGTGGGGGGCCTGGCCGGGGGCCTGGTGCTTGTGCTCTTCAGCCCGCAGCTGGCGCGCATCGCGCTGCGCTTCCAGTCACCCGAGATGTTCGCCCTGGTGGTGCTGGCGCTGGTCGCGGTCGCGACCGTCTCGCGCGAGTCGCTCGCCAGGGGGATGGCAGCCACGGTCATCGGCCTGATGCTCTCGACGGTCGGCATCGACCCGCTGGTGCCGGTCCCGCGCTTCACACTGGGTTCGGTGAACCTGCTGGTCGGTCTGCCGCTGATTCCGGTCGTGATCGGCATCTTCGCGTTCACCGAGTTGTTCCGTCAGGCGGGCCGGCCCCCGTCGCGGGCCCACGAGCATCCTTCCGACCGCGCTGATGGCGCATTCGCGTGGTGGCGCGAGGTCCAGCGCGTGGGATGGAAGCCGTTCGTGAAGAACTCGGTGATCGGGACATCGGTGGGAGCCCTGCCCGGCGCCGGCGGCGCCATGGCCGCCTTTCTCGCCTATAGCGAAGCCCGCCGCAGCTCGCGGCACCCCGAACGATTCGGCAAGGGCGCGCCCGAGGGCATCGTCGCTCCCGAAGTCGCCAACAACGCCGTGACCGGAGGCGCCCTGATTCCGCTGCTGGCACTCGGAATCCCCGGCGACTCGGTGACGGCCGTCATCCTCGGCGGCCTCGTGATCCACGGCATCACTCCCGGCCCCCAGCTCTTCACCGAGTCCGCGGACCTCATCACCCCGCTCTTCGCCGCCTTCTTCGCCAGCTACCTGCTGATCCTGGTGTTCGGCCTGACACTGCTTCCCCTGTACGCGCGCATTACGCGCGTGCCGCGAAGCATCCTCTTCTCGGCCATCGCCCCGCTCGCCGTTGTCGCGGCCTTCACCTCGGAGCGGACGACGTTCGCCATCTACGTCGCCGTGGGCATCGGCATCCTGGGCTACATCCTGCGACGCTTCGGCTACCCGGTGATCCCCGTGCTCCTCGGGCTCATTCTGGGCCCGATGCTCGAGTCCAACTTCCGCCGCGCCCTGATTCTGTCGGAGGGAGATCCCCTCATCTTCATCTCATCGCCCATCAGCGTCGGGCTGCTCGTGGCCGCCGCCGGCTTCCTTCTCTACGTCGTGCAGGGACAGCGGAGGACGAGGGCTGGCTTGAGCGACCAGGCGTAAGCCAGCTTCACTACCCCGCCGGATCCGGCGCCCGCTCCCGGTGAAACTCCGTCACCGCCTGGTACGCCGCGATCACCGCCAGCAGCCGCTCCTCGCCAAAGGGCGGCGCCCCGAGCGTAGCCCCGCGCGGCACCCGCGCCCCCGTGGTCTCGTCGGTGTCGAAGCCGATGGGCGTGCACGCGAGCGGCAGCCCGACCCCGTCGAACGAACCGCCCGCGCTCGTGACCACGACATCGCACTGGTTGAAGAGCTGCGTGACCATGCGATGGCGCAGGAGGTTTCGCGCCTGCTGGACCTTCACGTAGGTGTCGGCGCTCTGGAGCATGCCGTTGAGGAAGCGCGGCAGGCGGTCGGCGAAGTTGCGCACGTCCTCTCGCAGGTGCTCGATGAAGAAGGCGGTGGGATCGCCGTGGGACCCGCCCAGGGGCGGTGAAGTGAGCTCCTCCCACTCATCCGGAAGCGTCACATTCGGCACGATCTGCACGCCCGGAGTACGCTCGAGTTCGGCGAGGAAGTCGCGCCTCAGCTCGTTCACGCGCTCGTTGTCTCCGTCGAGATACTCGGGCCACACCCCCACCCGGGTCGTCCAGCGCACGCGCGGCCGGTCACCCCCGAACGGCGTCGCCGCGAGAGCGTAGTTGGGCGGCCGCGGCAGACCGAGCGTCCGGGGATCGTTCGGATCCGGCTGGGCGCACACCTGGAGCAGGATGGCGGCGTCCATGGCGTCGCGCGCCATCACGCCGACGTGGTCGCGCGTATAGCTGAGCGGGATGATGCCGTGCAGGGAGATGCGCCCGAAGGTGGGCTTGACGGCGGTCAGCCCCTGCGCGGTGGAGGGGCCGATGACCGAGCCCCCGGTCTGCGTCCCCAGTCCGGCGACCGCGAGGCGGGCCGCCACCGCCGTCCCCGTGCCCGACGAGGACCCGGACGGGCTGTAGCGCACGTCGTCCGGGGTCCAGGCGTTGCGCGTGGTCGGCGTGGTGGTTCCGTACACGCGGGCCCTGCCCCCCGCCAGGTTGCCCATCTGCGCCTTGCCCACGACCAGGCCGCCCGCCGCGCGCATCAGAGAGACGCAGGTGGCGTCGTAGTCCGGCTGGAAGCCCTCGAACACCAGCGATCCGCCCTCGGTCAGCAGATCCGCCGTGTAGCAGTTGTCCTTCGGCGCGAGGCACATGCCCCGGAGCGGGGCGCGCCGCTCGTCATCGGGCGTCCGGGCCAGTTGCGCGAGGAGCGTCTCGCGCGACGGACGGTCGGCGTAGGCCTGGTACGTCCCCTCGAAGGCCTCGATGCGGTCGACGTATGCCTCGACCAGTTCCCGCGGATCAAGGGCGCCCGTTCGGATCAGCGTCATCGACTCCGACATGGTGAGCTGCGTCAGGTCGTCGACCTCCTGCGGGCGGATGTCCGCCCCGAAGGCCTCCGGGGTCATGGCCGGGCCGCGCGGGCTCGCGACCGCCGGCGTGCGCGCGAACAGGGTGCCGGCCGCAGCCGCCGACGAGACCCACGCCATGCGCTCCACAAACCAGCGGCGCGAAACGCGCTCGTCCTGGGGAGCCGGGGCCTCCCGGGCTCGGCCGCTCACCGCGCGGCCAGCGCCACCCCCGCTCACGATCCTCCCTCCTCGGTCCACGCCACCAGGGGAGCCGGAAAGGCGTTCGGCAGGTTGAACTGGGGATCGATGTGGAAGTTGGCTGCTTCGACGTCCTGCCGGAGGATCGAGCGGCCGTTCTCGAGCAGCCGCTCCTGGTCCATCGGCGCATCCTCGTCCGATTCCGGCAGCACCGAGATGTCGATGCCGAGGAGCCGATAGCGCGTCAGGATGTAGGCGTTGAGCTCGTCATCCGTGGGCTCGGGCGTCTGGGGTCGAGGGCTCATGGTTCTCTCCTCCTACCATCCAATCACATAGTCGCTCTTGGCCGGGCTCACGCCGCCGTACATCACGCCGGTCTCCGGGTCGATCATCACCATCTTCACCGCTCCGGCCCCGGACGCCGCCTGCCGGTAGGGCTGCTGCAGCGGGCTCACCTCCACGCGGTGCCCGAGGGCGGCCAGCGCTTCGCCCGCGCCCTGGTAGAGCACCTCCGGCATCGTCAGCATGCCCCGCATGCGCCCCGGATACATCGACGCGCGGAAGGCGGTGCTCGTAACCGTGGGCGCCTCCACCGCCTGCTGCACGTTCATGCCGAAGTGCACCACCGCCAGAAACGCCTGCAGCATCGCCTGCGGCTGGTTGTCGCCCCCGGGGGTGTTCCAGGCCAGGTACGGCCGGCCGTCCTTCAGGGCCAGCGCCGGGTTGATGGTATGGCGCGTGCGCTTGCCCGGCTCAAGCACGTTCACGTCGTCGGGCTCGAGGCCGTAGTAGGGCATGCGGTTGTTGAGGAAGTAGCCGCCGCCCGGGACCACCATCCCGCTGCCGAAGCTCGAGTTCACGCTGTGCGTCACCGAAACCAGGTTCCCGAAGCGGTCCGCGATGGAGAACGACGAGGTCTCCCCGTCTTCGCGGTAGAGAACCTCCGGCCGGGAGACATCCTGCGCCCCGCTCTCGTACTCCGCGGCCTGCCCCTCGGCCACAGCGGCCATCCTCCGTGGATCGCCGGCCGGCGCCACGCTCATTGCCCGGTCCATGCGAATGAGCCCGCGCCGCTCGGCCGCGTATTCCTTCGACAGCAGTTCCTGTGTGGGTACGTCGCTGAAGCGCGGGTCGGCCACGTATCGGTTCCGGTCGGCGAAGCCCAGCTTCATCGCCTCCGTGACCACATGCACGTATTCCGCGGAGTTGTGGCCCATCGCCTCCAGATCGAAACCCTCGAGGATGTTCAGCGCCATGAGCATGACGATGCCCTGCGAGTTGGGCGCGCTCTGGTAGACGTCGAGCCCGGCGTAGCTCACCTGGATCGGATCCGCCTCCTCCGCCTCGTAGCCCGCGAGGTCCTCGTAGCGCAGCAGCCCGCCCTGCTCCTCGTAGTAGTCCGCGCTCATCCGGGCCAGCCGCCCCCGGTAGAAGGCGTCCGCGCCCTCGCGCGCGATCTCTTCCAGCGACCGTGCCAGATCCTCCTGCACGTACAGGTCGCCCACTCCGAGCAGCTCCCCGCCCGGCATCAGCAGCTCACGCGAGGCCGGGTAGGGGGAGATCTTCTCCACCGAGCGCTCGTGGTGCCCGGCGACCCAGAAGTCGAGCGGATGCCCCTGGCGCGCGGCGCGGATCGCGGGCGCCAGCACCTGTTCCCTGGGCAGGCTCCCGTAGCGCGCGTGGGCCAGCTCGAAGGCGCCCACCGCGCCCGGGACGTCGGTCGACAGCGGCCCGGCGCCGGGAATGCCCCCGTGTTCCTCGTAGAACCCGCGCGTCGCGAGCGCGGGCGCGTACCCGGTTCCGTTGACGAAGAGGACGCGGTCCTCGGCGGCGAGGTAGGCGACCATGAAGGCGTCGCCCCCGATCCCCGCCTGGTGCTGCTCCACGACCGTCGTCATGTAGAAGACCGCCGAAGCGGCGTCGAAGGCGTTCCCGCCGGCGCGCAGCACCTCCTCGGCGGCCAGCGCCTCCAGCGGATGCTCCGCCGCGACCATGGCCTCGGTGCCGAGGATGACGGGGCGCCAGACCGGCCGATCGGATGTCTCCTGGGCCGCCGCGCGAGCCGCGCTGCCAGCGGAGAGCAGGAGCAGGAACATGATCACGGAAAGGACGCGCGCGGCGTCCCGGCCGGTCGTGCGGAAGATGGCGTTCATGGCGTCGCCTCCTGGCGGGATTGCGGCGTTGACAGGCCGGCGGATGGGCGGATAGTTTCGCACTGCTGAAGTAGCGCGCGCGGTGCGTGCCCGCTAGAGTTCCGTCTGCCCGGGCTTCTGCGATCCCGGTCGAATCCAGTCAAAAGGAAGGCTTCGGTGGCCAACGACCAATTCGGACTTCTGACCCTGTTTGCCGACGGCGGATTCATGATGTATCCGCTGGTCCTGTGCTCGCTTATCGCGCTCGGCGTGATGATCGCCAAGTTCTGGACCCTGTGGGCGGCCCACAAGGACACCGCGAAGGTTCTGGCAGACGTCGACGAGCTGGCCCGTGCCGGGGACATCGACGGCGCCATCGCGGCGGCAGGCTCCAAGCGGGGGCCCGCGTCGGCCATCCTCATGGCCGGGCTGCGCCGCATCAAGGGGCGCGAAGTGGGCGAGGGAGAGATCGAGCAGGCCGTCAGCACCGTCGGCACCATCGAGCTCGGCTTCCTCGAGCGCGGCCTGGTGGTGCTCGCGACCATCGCAAACGTGGCGCCCCTCATGGGCTTCCTGGGCACGGTGGCGGGCATGATCCTCGCCTTCGCGTCGATCGAGGCCGCGGGCAGCGTGGATCCGGCGCTGGTCGCCGGCGGGATCAAGGTGGCGCTGCTCACCACCGCATCCGGGCTCGCGATTGCGATTCCGGTGAACATCGGATACAACTTCTTCGTCACGCGCATCGACAAGCTGATCGTCGACATGGAGCAGGGCACGCAGGCGATCCTGAACGTCACCTGGGATCTGGAGAACGCCGGCCAGTTGACCGTGGTCGCCAGGGATCCGATCACTGCGCTCTCCCCGCCCCCGCCGGGCCTGCCCGCCTGATGCGGGCGTGACGGGAACGATACGGCGAACGGATTGGTAACTTAAGGATTACGGAACAGCCGCGAACGGCGGGAGGATCGAAGATGGCCGTACTGCAGAACAAGAAATCCAAGGTCAGCGACGAGGTTCCCACCTCCTCGATGGCGGACATCGCCTTCCTCCTCCTCATCTTCTTTCTGGTGACCACGGTCTTCCCGAAGGACAGCGGGCTGGCCGTGGTGCTTCCCGAGTCCGCGGAAGAGGTCCAGGTGAGCCAGCGCAACATCCTGCACCTCTCGGTCCTCCCCAACGGCCTGGTGGACGTGAAGCGGGGCGAGAGCACTCAGGTTCAGCAGGTGCGCGCCAACGACGTTGAAGCCATCTGGCGCCAGGGGGTCACCGAGAACCCCAACCTGATCGCCGCGGTCAAGACCCACCCGAACGCGCCCTACAGGTTCATGGTGGATGTCCTCGACGCCCTGCAGAGCGCCGGGGCGGAACGCATTTCCCTGCAGCTGCTGGAGGATTAGCCGATGGGTATCAAGGCGGGCGGATTTTCGCGCAAATCGAAGGCTTCCGACGAGATCCCCTCTTCGTCGCTGGCCGATATCGCCTTTCTCCTTCTCATCTTCTTCATGGTCACGACCGTCTTCCGCACCAGCAAGGAGCGGCCCATCGAGTGGGCGGCGGCCGCGGCCAGCGAGAAGATCGACGAGAAGAGGGAGGACATCCTCCACGTATGGGTTGAGCGCAACGGCGACGTCTGGGTGAACGACCGCAGCATCACCATGACGACCCTGTCAAACATCGTAGCGCCGCTGTACGCGGCCTCGGACCGGCGCCTGGTGATTTCCTTGCGCGCGGACACGGACGTGCCTTATCAGTTCGTGAACCAGGTCCAGGAGGAACTGCAGGAAGCAAACGTGGTCCGCGTG
The DNA here is from genome assembly GCA_022826025.1 of Gemmatimonadota bacterium. Lineage (GTDB taxonomy): Bacteria > Gemmatimonadota > Gemmatimonadetes > Longimicrobiales > Gaopeijiaceae > BD2-11. The sequence continues at coordinate 30,509 of JAJDVR010000148.1, forward strand.
GTATTCGCGACCGAGCTGGAACGCCGCATGACGAGGGAGAGACGATGAGCGACAGCGAATTCGAACAAGTGCAGCAGGAGTCCATTCCCCACGAGACCGCGAACGACCGCTTCAAGAAGTCGTTCAACACCTGGTTCTGGGGATCGGTGCTGGCCGCGACCGTGGTTCACTTCGTGATGTTCATGTTCTGGCCGAGCATGACCGCGGAGGACGTCTCCTTCGACTCCGAGGAGCTGGTGGCGATCGAGCTGCCGCCCGAGATCGAGATTCCCCCGCCGCCCCAGGCGATCAGCCGGCCCGCGACCCCCGTGATCGCCGCGGCCGACATCAGCGAGGACATCACGATCGCGCCGACCACCTTCGAGGACAATCCGGTCGAGGAGCTGCCTCCTCCGCCCGATGAGGAGGCGGTCGACATCTCGGCGGCGCCCACCTTCACGCCCTATACCGTCCGTCCCGACCTGACCAACGAGCGCGAGGTACAGCGCGCGCTGGAGCGGGAGTACCCCCCGATCCTGCGTGATGCGGGCATCGGCGGCACCGTGAACGTGCACTTCTTCATCGACGAGGAAGGCATGGTGCAAAGAACCCTGGTGGCGCAGACCTCGGGACACGCTTCGCTCGACGAGGCGGCGTTGCGCGTGGCAAACGTGTTCCGGTTCACCCCGGCGCTCAATCTGGACAAGATCGTGCCGGTGTGGATCGCGATTCCCATTACCTTCCAGACGCGTTAGTCGCTTCGGACGGTCCGAGCCGGACAGGAACCCCGCCGGAGCTTCCGGCGGGGTTCCTTTGGTTTGTGGGCGACTGGCTTAAGGGCGACGGAATGGATCGATGTACCCGGAAAGGCTGAGGGAGACGCTGCCGCGCGTCCGCCACGAGGTAGAGGAGGCCGCGCGCCGGAGCGGGCGCGCGGGTGCCGACGTGACCCTGGTGGCGGTGACCAAGAGCCACCCGCTGGCGGCGGTGGAGGCGGCGCTCGGGGCCGGCATCCGGGACATCGGCGAAAACCGGGTGGAGGAACTCGAGGTCAAGGTGGAGGCGCTGGAGGAGCAACCGGCACCGCGCTGGCACATG
>JAJDVR010000051.1 GCA_022826025.1 Gemmatimonadota bacterium
AGCCGAGAAGTGCACCCGCTCGATGAACTCCTCTCCCGTGCCGCATTCGATCAAGGCGTCGGTCACCTCGTCGATCCTGTCGGGTTCGGCCAGCGTAGCGAGCAGTCCGGACAATTGCACAGCCGTATGCTCGCTGAATCTTCGGGTTATCTGCCGGCGCAGGATCTGCCGGGCTCCCTCCCGAACTCCCCGCTCGAACAACTCATCCAGACCGCGCTGAAATCTGTCCACCAGTTCCTCCAGCGTCTTGGGTTCCTGCCTGCTCCACAAGTCCGCCCAGATCGTGCTGCCTTTGCCCATTCCCCATTCTCTGCGGATCGTTCCGAGAGCCGCGCTGGCGCTGGGCGTGAGGGTGCGGGCGTCCACATCCCGGACCTTGCCGACATCAGGGACATCAAGCGGCGATGTGTCGGCTGGAGATGCGGCTGATTGCCGGTCGGATGCGTGGCTCGCAGCCGAGAAGTGCACCCGCTCGATGAACTGCTTTCCGGTCCCGCATTCCAGCAGCGCGTCGGTGACCCTGTCGATGTTGTCCAGGCTGGTCAGGTCATGGAGCTGCCCGTACAGCTGGCCCGCCGTGTCGTCGCCGAACTTCCGGGCAATCTGTCGTCGCAGGAGCAGCACCTGACCCACCTGCCGCCCGTATCGAGCTCCCTCTCGAATTCCCCGGCGCCCCGCTTCCTGGACCAACTCGTCCAGGCTTCGTTGAAACCTGTCTGCTACATCAGCCATCGTCTTCGCTCCTCCCCGCGTCATCTCCTCCGGCTGGTCCCTCAATTCTAACATGGTGTCCATTCGCTCGACTGCGGTAGAGCACCGCCGTGTACCCAGCACCCCGGATCGACCGTCTGGAGTAATCCGTCTCATTCCGCCATGTATTCGCCCAGCCGACGATCCGATACTTACCGGCGGCACCGGGCTGACAGCCTCGCAGGACGCCCCTCTGGCCGTCACGCGAACCTCGCCTCGCCGGAGTCTGGATTGGCTCGAAAGCACGATGAGACCTACAAGCTCATCTTTTCGCAGCGAGCGGCGGTCGAGGAACTCATCCGCAATTTCGTGGGCAAGCGGCTGGCCGACGAACTCGACTTCGACACGCTGGATCCTCTCCCAACCGATCGGATCAGCGGCGGCCTGGTCCAGCGCCAAACGGATTTGCTCTGCAAGGTGCGCTTTCGGGGCGGCTGGCTGTACCTGCTGATCCTCCTGGAGTTTCAATCGGAGAACGACCCCTTCATGGCGCTCCGCATCCTCACGTACACCTGCCTCACCTACGAGGAACTGATCCGTCGGGGAGAGATAAGGCCGGGGAACAAGCTGCCGCCGCTGCTGCCGGTCACCGTCTACAACGGTCGGCCGCGCTGGCGCGCCGCCACGGACATCGCTGAGCTGATCGCCCCCGTGACGGCACCGCTGGCGCAGTATCTGCCGAGCTTCAGGTATCTCCTGCTGGACTTGCAGCGGATGGGCGAGCAGGATCCCCAGTCGCGGGATCTGGTGACTTCGCTCGGGATAGTGGAGCGGGACCCTACGCCGGAAAACCTGCAGCGGGTGATGCGGGGATTGACCCGTCGTTTTGGAGAGCCGGAGTTCGCCGAGTTGCACCAGGCGCTGCGTTCGTGGGTAGCGGGGGCTGCGGAGGCGTGGCAGATTTCCGAAGCGGACCTGGCGCGAATGATGTCGTTCCCGGAGGACGAAGAGATGTATGAGAGAGCGAAGGAGTTGCTCCGCAGCTCACCCGCACCCACGCGATCCCGTCTACATGCTCGAAGCGGCGGTCGGCAGACACCCTGAGCACGACCGCCGGCAGCAGCACCTCCGACGGATGCCGGAGATTCAGGCCGTCCGCACCCGCTCGATGAACTCCTCTTCCGTGCCGCACTCGAGCAGTGCGTCAGTCACACGGTCGATGCCCTCAGGGCCGCGTAGCCTCTCAATCACATCCGAGACCTGCCCCGCCGTTTTCTCGCCGAACCTCCGGACGATCTGCCGCCGGAGAACCATTTTTTGACCCTGTTGGCGACCCTGCCGAGCGCCTCGCTGGACCAACTCGTCCAGGCTTCGGTGAAACCTGTCCACCAATTCGGTCATCGTCTTCGCTCCTCCCAGCTTCAGTTCCTCCGGGTAGTTCCTCGAAACTAACATGGTGTCCATTCGCCCGACCATGAACGCGTCCAGGCTCGCGTCCCCGCGCTCCAAGACCCTGAGTCGCAGAGCCGCCACCTGCGCGGCCATTTCCTCAAAGGAGAGGCGGCGGGCCAGGCTCAGCACCAGGGCCGTCGTGTCGTCCCGTGGCCGACCAGCCCCCGCCCATTCTCTCCACGAGACCAGGCGGAAGCGGCCCGGGTCGGAACGCTGGAGCAGGTCGGTCACATGATCTGGACCGCTCCAGGGGGCGTCGCCGTGGTAGAGGACCAGATAGACGAACTCCGGAAGCGGATCCTCCGCCCGGGTGTCCCCTTCGCCGACGATTCTCTCAAGCGCCAACGCCGCGTACGTGGTCGTTCGCAGCGCCATGAGCCGCTCGGGCCTTCGCTGAAACTCGACCAGGAACAGGACCCTCCCACCATCGGCCGTGTCGGCGGACCAGGTCATGTCGGGATGGCGCTGCTGAAGGGTCTTCTTGCTGACGAGCTCGGTCGGCTCTTCCCGCAGGGTCGAGAAGTCGATCTCGTCGGCCCATTCGGGCACGTGGTCGCGGATCAGGATCTCGGCCATGCGACGGTTGGCGAAGACCGACTTGAGGAAGGGGTCGTGCACGGAGTCTCCGCGATTCGGGGAGGCTCCAATCTGGCCGAAATCCGCGGGCGAGCGAATGGCTGGATGGGGCTGCTCGGGCAGTCGCTCTACACCGTTGGCCAGGTCGGACGTCGCTCGCCCTTCAGCCGAATCCACGCGATCCCGTCCACATGCTCGAAGTGGTGAGCGGCCGACACCAGATCGGCCCCGGTCTCCATGGCGTGGGCGGCGATCCAGAGATCGTTGGTGGGGATGCGACGGCCCTTCGCGCGGTCCTGCGGCTCGGTATCGGCGCATCCGGCCGGGAAGACAAGCAGAAGACACGCCACGAGGAGGCGCTGAATGGGACGCAACATCGGCCGGACCTCCGAAAACGTGTTGTCTTTCTACCGGCAGCCCGCAGACTTGGCCGCCTACGCTGCTAACGCGGACTCCTTCGAGATTGCTAGTGAGATCGCTCATTCCGCAATTGAGGGCAACTGTCGCGGGTGGGGGGGGCGCGCGCTGAGGACACATGAGCCCTCGCCGTGGGCCGTGTCCGTCGCCCGCGCTGTCCATCCCGCCAATCCGCGCCGTGGCGGACAGCGAACGGATTCACGATGAGCGGGTTGTAGAGCAACATCGTGACACCCACTCCTCCCCGTGGTAGATGGCTACCTGTAATCCCCACAGGTAGCCATCAGGCGAGGGGATGCGCCGCCACCGGCCCCCACACGCGTCTGCGCCTCAAAACCCGGCCCCGGCGCTCGCACATCCTCACACCGCTTCGCCTGATCCCTGCTGGTCCTGCGCGCTCCAGAGTGACTTCGTGATCGGGGCGCATTTGAAAAACCCGCACATGGCAAGAGCCCCCGTTGGGGGGATTATAAGGTTGAATTTTACGCCGAAAACGCACTGTCTTCGGGGGAAGTCAGGGATTACCGGAGGTAGTGGTTCAGCCTGTGCAGGGACGGATTGACGCAAGATCGTG
>JAJDVR010000260.1 GCA_022826025.1 Gemmatimonadota bacterium
GCCCCGCCCCCGGCCGCGCCGACAGGCGACAGCGCCCGTCCCCGCAGCAGTGCATCCGTTTCCGTGATCCGCGGCTCGCCTCCTCCCGTGACCTCGATCACCGAGTGGGGCGGCACGGCTTCCCATTCGTCAGCTTCGTCCAGCCGCTCCGAGGCGATCAGCGTGCCTCCGGGAGCGAGCGCATGTCGGCGGGCGACGTAGAGCGAATTGGTCTCGTCGAAGTTCGAGGTGCGGATCACGGCGAGATTCCGTCCGTCGGCCAGGATCATGTTGAGCTTGCAGCGCACGTCCAGCGAGCACGCGCGCTCCGCGGCCCGCGCCAGCGCCGTTCCGGGCGACGCCCCCTTCCAGACCTCCGCGACCGCAAGCAGGAAGAGGGTCTCCGTGTCGGATGTCCCCCGTATCTGCGTGTAGAGCTCGTCGGGCAAGGTCGAGCGCAACGTGCGCATCGCGTGCGTGTGGAACTTGCGCACGTAGCCGTTCAGACCGAAGGACCACCGCTCGAACACGAACGGGGCCACCTCTCCCCGGTCCAGCGGGATGCCCGGGCTCGCGCTCCGCACGAGGGCCAGCGAACACGTCGAGCGCACGGAGGAGAGCACGTCCTCAAGGTCCGGGTCGTGCCAGATGGGGCGAGCTTCCCGGATCCGCACCGGGCGCCCCTGGTGATACCAGCCTACGCCATACCCGTCGGCGTTGTGGACCCCGTGGCCCATCTCCCTGGCGTCGTAGCTCTGCCGGACCAGGGTGTGGCTTCCCCCGAACACGATCGGGCGGACGGGCATCTCTTCGCCGGAGTAGCATACGAATCGGCACAAGGTCCTTTTCTCTCCCTGGGAGGATGATCGGCTGGCGTCTTCGGAGATGAAGTTTTTCCCGGGGATGTGGCGCGTGCAACTCAGCGGGGGGACGCGGGACCCCGCGCGCGCTCCGGGTCGAGGATCTCCGCCAAAAGACTCGAGTCTACATTCCCGCCCGAGACGACCACCCCGGCGGGGCCTCCGCCCAGCTCGGGAATGCGTCCGAACATGAGCGCGGCCACCCCGGCCGCCCCTGCGGGCTCCACGACCATTTTGGTGGTCTCGGCCAACGCGCGCACGGCGGCGGTGATCTGGGCGTCGCTCACCCGCACGACATCGTCCACCAGTGCGCGTACATGCCGGTATGTGATTTCGCCCGCCATGGGTGGGGCGAGTCCGTCCGCGACGGAGCCGACGCGCTCCAGGCGGGCCGGGCGCCCGATGCGCAGGCTCTCGGACATGGCCGCGGCGCCGCGCGGCTCCACGCCGTAGATGCGCAGTTCCGGCCGCAGGCGCTTCATCGCCGCCGCCACCCCCGCGATCAGACCGCCTCCGCCCACCGGCACCACCAGCACCTCCAGGTCCACGGCCTGCTCGGCGAGTTCGAGCCCGGTGGTGCCGTGGCCGGCGATGACGGCAGGGTCGTCGAACGGGTGGGTGAAGAGCATACCCCGGTCGCGCGCCAGCGACTCCGCCAGCGCGAAGGCCTGGTGCACGTCGTCGGCGGTCACCACCTCCGCGCCGTAGCCGGCGCTCGCCCGCGCCTTGGTCTCGGAGGCGCCCGCGGGCATGACCACCGCGCACGGCACGTCCACGCATCCCGCCGCCCACGCCAGCGCCTGCGCGTGGTTCCCGGCCGACACCGTAACCACCCCGCTGCGGGCCGCCTTACCGGCAACCAGCACCTTGTTGAGCGCCCCGCGCACCTTGAAGGAGCCGGTCTTCTGCAGGCTCTCCATCTTGAGCCGAAGCGGGACGCCCGCCTGGCGGCTCAAGCGCCGCGACGACAGCACCGGCGTCCGGTGCAGCCGGGCGCCGATGCGGGCCCGGGCTTCCTGGACGGCGTCGAGCGTTACGAGCGGTTCGATTCCGGAGCTCCGGGGAGCGGGGGATGCGGGTGACAAGTTACTGACAACATGATGTCATTTACTGACAATATGTTTCCCGGGCGGTGGAGCCGTGAACGAAGTGTTGACACGCCGGCCAGGGACCGGAGCGGCAATCGGGGATGATGCGGCACGTCCCGCGTCGGTGCCAGTGAGTGAACGCCCACCCGTCCGAGGCTCATTGGGAACAACCGTCGTCTGGCGGGATACTTGCGCCCCAGCCATGCCGACCTCGTTGCAGTACCCGCCGATCCTGCGACTCTCGGCGGTGCCACGACGCCCGCTGCCGCTACGACTTCCGCTCGCCCTTGCGCTGACGTGGCTCGCGCTCGCCCCGACGCCGCGGGTGGCCGAGGCCCAGGGTTTGCATTTGAACCCTGGATCACCCCTCGAGGCCGGGCTGGTGCAGCGGGTGTTCATCGGGCCGCACTTCACGGACGCGTTCGCGGGCAGCCTCCTGCCGGCCGGCCGGGATGACGACCAGTGGACCCGGTTCTCGTTCCCCTACGGCCTTGAGCCTCCCTCGCGTGGCGACTCGACGGGTACCGAAGCGACGCTCTTCGGGGGTGGACGGGCGCTTGCCGGCGGACGATTCCGGCATGCCGCCGGGGTTGAGGGCGGTGCTCTCTTCGAGGCGGCCGGCCACTACCTGCGCGGTAACGACTGGCCGTTTGCGGACCCGGTCGAGGAGCGGCTGCGCGCGAGCAGTGCGCTCCTCCCGGCGCGCGACGACCGGCTGGAGCGATGGGGCGCCGGGGTCCGCTACGACCTGCGCGCGGACGACCCGGACGGCTGGGTCTTGGAGGGTGGCCTGGACCGCCTGCGCGGCAACCAGCTCACCGAGCTCGGCACCGCCCATGCCCGCAGCTGGACCCGCTGGCACGGGCACGCACGCTATCGCCGGGACCGCCTGTCGGCCGACGCTCTGGTGCGCGGACGCGGGGCGGGTGAAGCCGTGTTCTACCGCACCGCCCGGGACATCGAGGACCGGTCGCTCTTCTTCGCCGGCCGCATCGGCCACTCGACCCGCCTCGCCGGCCGGCACAACCTGCGGTACGGCCTCGACGTCCGGGGCGTGCGCCCCTCCACGGGCGGCACGGTGACAGGGGTCCATGAGGACGCGGACGACATTCTGGTCGCCGGAGGCTACCTGGACTCCTTCACCCGCGTCTCCAGGTGGCTGGACGTGGCGGCGATCGTGCAGGTCGAGGGCCACTCCCGCGTCGATGATGTCAACCTGTCCCCGGTCGTGAGCCTGATCTTCCGGCCCGCCCGCGGCCACAGCTTTCTCGCAACCGGCGCGCGCATCGCATTCATGCCTGCCACGGATCACCTCCTCCTGGATGTCGGTGCGGGGAGAATGACGGCCGGCGTGCTCATCTACGACATCGTGGCGCGCGGCGTCCCCCGGGGCGGCTTCACCTTCAACGACCGCTGCCCCGGAGGCTACCAGGATCTCTGCATGCGCTCACCGCTGGCTCCGGGCGAGAAGCTGCCGGCCGATCCGGCGGTGCTCTGGAATACGCTGGTCGAGATCGCGGCGGCGAGCGACCCGCTCGCGCTCGGGCCCCTGCGGCCGTTCTTCAGAAACCCGGAACCGGGTGAACTTCAGCCCCGGCTGCTCCTGTTCAACCAGAAGGAGTGGTCGGCCGGACGGCCTCCGTTCCTGGGGGAGGGCGTGCTGGGCCGTCCCGTCGCCGCCGATCCCGTCGATCCGCTGCAGTCCACGATCATCAGCTCGCTCTCGCTCGAGTATCGGATCGAGGCCGAAGGGCGGGGGAGCATCTCGGCGCGGATCGGGCATTCCTCCGTCGACAACTTCATCGGCCCGCTCCGGGTCGGGACCCCGACCGTCTTCTTCGATCCGGCATCCGCGCGCGCGTTCATCGAGAAGCGCGTGGAGCCGATGGTCAGATTGGGGATCGTCTTTCCCGAGTTGCGGGACCTGCTGATTCACGACCTCACCGACCTCGTCTCGCAGCTCCCGGTCGGTACCATCATGCCGGACCAGGTCACGAGCCCGGGGCTGCTGCTCACCTATCGCAACTACGGCAGGGTCGACTTCTGGACAGCCGGGCTCTCGGCGGAGGTCGCGCTGACTCCCGCGCTCTCCATCGAAGGCGCGTACGCGCACGTCAGCGAGCAGTGCTTCGACTTCGCGGAGCGTGCCGCGACGGACTGTTCGGACCTGGAGGACATCTCTCTCAATCTGCCGAAGACGCGAAGCCGCTTCTCGATCCGCTACCAGGCCCCGGACTCCGGCTTTTCCGCCGAAGCGCGCATGAGGCGCCAGCGCGGCTTCTACGCCAACGCCGGCGTCCATGCCGGAGACCTGGAAGGGTACACGGTGCTCGATGCCCAGGTACGCTTTCCGCTGCCGGGACTTCCCCGCGCCAGCGCCGCGCTCACCGCCAGCAACTTCCTCGACGACCGCCACCAGGAGTTCATCGGCGCGCCCGAGATCGGGCGGCTGGTCGTGGCCAGCCTCACCTATGCCTTCCGTTGAGTGTGCGCCCGTGGTAACGTTGGCGCGCAGGTGGAAGCGGGATCCGACCTGCCGTGAGCCACACCCCGGGGAGATCCGGCCTTGAGCGAGTTCACCACGTTGAGATGCGCGTTCTGTCGCTCACTGAACCGGATCAGTCTCGCCGAGGCGCGCACCGGTCCACGGTGCGAGAGCTGCTCGCGGCCCATCCTCATCGATCGGCCCGTCAAGGTCGAGGCCGAGGACTTCGAGGCTACCGTGCTCGGGGCGGGCGTGCCGGTGCTCGCGGACTTCTACGCGGACTGGTGTGGTCCCTGCAAGCTGGTCGTGCCCCTCCTGGACGAGATCGCGGCGGCGGAGCGGGGGAGGCTCCTGGTAGTGAAGATCGACAGCGACCGCGCCGTCGAGCAGTGCCAGCGCTACGCCATTCGCAGCGTGCCGACGATCCTGCTGTTCCGGGACGGGGAGGAGATCGGCCGCAGCCTCGGCTTCGAGCCGGACGTCATTCGCGGGTTCGTCAGCGACGCCGTCGAAGCCGAGGCCAGCGCCCGGTCATGAAGAGAGCAGCGCCATGGCATTGAAGGTGGCCCTCGCCTATTCGGGCGGGCTCGATACCTCGGTCATCGCCCGGTGGCTCATCGAGAACTACGACGCGGAAGTCGTCTGCGTTGCGGTGGACGTGGGCCAGCCGGGAGGGCTGGAGGGACTGCGTGAGAAGGCGCTCGCCACCGGCGCGGTGGCCTTCCACGGGGTGGATGCGCGCGAAGATTTCGTGTCTTCGTATGTCTGGCCGACGCTGCGGGCGGGGGCGGTCTACGGGCGCAAGTATCTGCTGGGCACCTCGATGGCTCGGCCGCTCATCGCGCGCCGTCAGGTGGAGGTGGCGCGGGCCGCGGGCGCGAACGCCGTGTCGCACGGATGCACGGGCAAGGGCAACGACCAGGTGCGCTTCGAACTCACCTACCGCGCGCTCGCCCCGGAGCTCGAGGTCATCGCCCCCTGGCGCGAGTGGGACATCGCTTCGCGTGAGGACGCCCTCCGCTATGCGCACTCGCGGGGCATCGATCTGACGGGCGTCGACGAGGAGAAGCTCTATTCCTGCGACGAGAACCTCTGGCACATCTCCTACGAGGGCGGCCCGCTCGAGGACCCCACCTTCGAGGCCGAGAAGGAGATGTTCCTGTGGACGGTGTCCCCGATGGACGCGCCCGACAACGCGGAGCGCGTGGAGATCGGGTTCGAGGAAGGGTATCCTGTGTCGGTCAACGGGGAACGGCTGGACCCGGTGGAGCTCCTCCTGGCGCTGAACGCCGCCGGCAGCCGACACGGGGTCGGCCGGGCCGACATCGTCGAGGACCGGCTGGTCGGCATCAAGTCCCGGGGCGTCTACGAAACCCCCGGCGGAACCATCCTGTACGCCGCCCTGAAGGAGCTTGAGGAACTGACGCTGCACCGGCGCTCCATCGCCCTGAAGGACCTCGTGGCGGACCGGTACGCGGACCTGGTCTACGAGGGCCGCTGGTGGACGCCGGAGCGCGAGGCCATCGACGCGCTGGTGGATGTGCTCATGCGGCGCGTGACCGGCACCGTGACGATGGAGCTGTACAAGGGATCGGCGCGCAGCGTGTCCCGCACCAGCCCGAAAAGCCTCTACGACGGCGATCTGGCGTCATTCGGCGAATCCGGCTCCGGCGACTACGATCACGGCGACGCCGCCGGCTTCATCAGGCTTTTCAGCCTCTCGCTCGAGTACCCGGAGGCGGGGGAGGAGTCGGGCGAACGGTGACGGGTCCCGAAGAAGCGGGAACCGGCACTTCGGGTCACGGGCTCTGGGGGGGACGATTCTCCGATGAGATGGCGCCGGAAATGGCGCCGCTCAACCGCTCGCTGGACATGGATTTCCGCTTTTGGCGCCAGGACGTGCGCGCCAGCCGCACCTGGGCGCGGGCGCTCCTGCGGGCAGGGGTCCTGTCTCACGCGGAATGGCGGGACATCGATGCTGGCCTGCAGGTGGTGGCGACCCGGCTCGAGGGGATGGATCCCGCCACGGTGGAGGACGAAGACATCCACTCCCTGGTGGAACGGCTGCTCGTCGAGGAGGCGGGGGAGGCGGGCGCAAGGCTGCACACCGGCCGTTCGCGCAACGATCAGGCGGCCACCGACGTGCGTCTGTGGGGCATGGACGCGGTGGCTTCCCTCGACGGTCATGTAGTCCGGCTGGGCAGTGCCCTGGTTGATCTGGCCGCAGAGTCGCAGGAGCTGGTGATGCCCGGCTACACGCACCTGCAGCGGGCGCAGCCGGTGCGCGCCGCCCACTGGGCGCTCTCGCACGTCTGGCCGCTGGTGCGCGACCGGGCCCGCCTGCGCGCCGCTGTCGAGGAGACCGCCGTGCTGCCGCTGGGCGCGGGGGCGATCGGCGGATGTCCCTTCGCGGTCGACCGCGCCGCGATGGCCCGCGAACTGGGCTTCCACTCCGTGACCCCCAACAGCATGGACGCGGTGGGCGACCGCGACTGGATCGTCTCGGTCCTCTTCGCGGGAGCTATGATCGGGGTGCACGTCTCGCGCCTGTGCGAGGATCTGGTGCTCTTCGCCTCCGAGGAGTTCGGGTTCCTGAAGCTCTCCGACGGCTACTGCACCGGCTCGAGCCTGATGCCGCAGAAGAAGAACCCCGACGTGGCCGAGCTAGCCCGCGGCAAGACCGGGCGCCTGGTGGGCAACCTGGTCTCCATGATGATCCAGCTGAAGGGCCTGCCGACGGGCTACAACCGTGACCTCCAGGACGACAAGGCCGCCCTATACGACACGGTCGACACTCTGGAACTCACCCTGCCGGCGGTGGCGGGAGCGATAGGCGGCGCGGCCTTCCAGCCGGCGCGCATGGAGGCCGCGCTGGACCCCGCCCTCCTGGCCACCGACCTGGCCGACTACCTGGTCAGGAAGGGCGTGCCCTTCCGCACCAGCCACGAGGTCGTGGGACGGGTGGTGCGCCGCGCGGAGGCGCTGGGCTGCTCGATCGCGGAGCTGTCCACCGACGCGCTCGCGCAGGAGCACGAGGCCTTCGGTCCCGGGGTGACGGAGGTTTTCGACCCGGTCCGGTCCGCGGATGCGCGCGTGGTGAGCGGAAGCACCGGCCGCGAGGCCGTGGCCGCGCAGCTCGAGCAGGCGCGGGAGGCGCTCCGCGCGGCGCTCTGACAGGAGGCTAGAGCGTAGCCAGCTTCCTCCCCGCAGCCTCCGCGAACGGGGCCAGCTGCCCCATCATCCGCTTGAACTCCCCGAAATCCAGCGACTGATCTCCGTCCGACCACGCGGACTCGGGATCAGGGTGCACCTCCACCAGGAGACCGTCGGCCCCGGCGGCAATGGCTGCGAACGCCAGCGGCGCCACCAGGTCGCGGCGTCCGCCGGCGTGGCTGGGATCGGCGATCACCGGCAGGTGGGTTTCCTTCTTCAGAACGGGGATGGCGGCCAGGTCGAAGGTATTGCGGGTCGCCGTCTCGAAGGTGCGGATGCCGCGCTCGCACAGGATCACCTGGCTGTTGCCCTGTTGCATGATGTATTCCGCCGACATCAACAGATCCTTGATCGTCGCCGACATGCCTCGCTTCAGAAGGACCGGCCTCTGCACCCTTCCAACCTCGGTCAGCAGGTTGAAGTTCTGCATGTTGCGGGTGCCGATCTGGAGCACGTCGGCGTACCCCGCCACCAGTTCCACCTGCCGGGTGTCCATTACCTCGGTCACGACCGGGAGTCCATGTGTCTCGCGCACGTCCACAAGCAACTCCAGCCCCGGCTGGCCCATGCCCTGGAAGGAATAGGGAGAGGAGCGGGGCTTGAAGGCGCCGCCGCGAATGCCATGTGCTCCGGCGGCCCGCACCCGCCCGGCCGTCTCCCTCAACATGTCGCCGCCCTCGACCGAGCAGGGTCCGGCGACCACCACCACACCGCGTCCTCCCACCTCCACGTCCCCCAGGGGAATCCTCGTCGGATCCGCCGCGAACTCCCGGGAGGCCAGCTTGTAGGGCTTCATGACCGGGTGCGCGGCCACCACCCCCGGGATGGAGAGCAGGGGAACGTGCTGGAGCCGCCCTTCGTCGCCGATGCATCCCACGACCGTCAGCGTCTCGCCCCGCGACACGTGCGTGCGCAGCCCGAGCGACTCCACGCGCTCGCGGATGTGGTCGAGTTCCTCCTCGGTGATGCCCTTGCGGGTGACGAGAATCATCTGTTTCTCCGCTTCGAGGCCTGTGCGCGTCTCCGGGAGCCCGAGTGCCCGCGCGCGGGGTCCCCGGGTGTCGGGATGCCTTTCCGCTCCTGTGGCGCCCGAATAGATTCCGGGCGCGTTCGGCGCCCCAATATAGCCAACACGCCGGTCACGACAGCCCCCTCCAGAACGATTCCATGACAACGACCCGCCCCTCGCTCCACGATCTCGACATCGACCTGGGCAAGCGCGCCCGCCTCCACAGAATCCTCTACCGGAACGGCCTGCGGAACGGCACCATGCTCGCCCTGCCCATCGACCAGGGACTCGAGCACGGACCGATCGACTTCTTCCCCAACCCTCCGTCGCAGGATCCCGAATTCCAGTGGCGGCTGGCCGTGGAGGGCGGCTTCAACGCCATCGCCTGCCACTACGGGCTCGCGCGCAAGTACATGCCGAGGTACGCGGGCCAGGTGCCGCTCATCCTGAAGCTGAACGGCAAGACCAACATCCCGCCCGCCGACAAGGCGCTGTCGCCCCTCACCTCCACCGTCGAGGACGCGGTGCGCATCGGGGCGGACGCGGTCGGCTACACGCTGTATGTGGGCACACCTCGGCAGGACGACGACTTCGCACAGCTGCGCCGGGTGCGCCAGGACTCCGAGCGCTTCGGGATGCCGCTGGTGGTGTGGTCGTATCCGCGCGGCGAGGCCATCGACGCGAAGGGGGGCGCAAGCTCGCTCTACGCGGTCGACTACGCTGCGCGCACGGCCCTCGAGCTCGGCGCCGACATCGCGAAGCTGGTGATCCCGCCCGCGGTGGGCCCCAACCCTGCGCAGCCGGGCAAGTATGCCGGGATCGTGCACACCTACGCGGAGGGCGCGCGGCGGGTCTTCCGCTCCGCGGGCCGCACCATGGTGCTGGTGAGCGGCGGAAGCAAGCTTTCCGACGAGGACATGCTGGACAAGGTGAGGATCTCCATGGAGTCGGGCGCTACCGGGCTCATCTTCGGTCGCAACATGTGGCAGCGTCCCTTCGAGGAGGCGCTCGACATCGTGCGCCAGGTGAAGGACATCCTGAGCCGGTTCCCGTCCTGACGATCTTCCACCGGAAGCGCGCGGTACGGGAATCCGGGGCATGACCTCCGGCACCGACGCCCTGAAGCGGGCCGCCGCGGCCCGGGCGCTCGAAAGCGTCCGCGACGGGATGGTGCTGGGGCTCGGCACGGGCAGCACCATCCGTTTTTTCCTCGACCTTCTGGGGGAACGCGTGCGCGCCGGCGACCTGAGCACCGTCGTGGGGGTGCCGACCTCCCGGCGCACGGCGGAGATCGCGCGAGGGCACGGGATCCGGATCTCCCGCCTGCGCGCGCAGCCACGCCTGGATCTGACGGTCGACGGCGCCGACGAGGTGGATCCGCGGGGCAACCTGATCAAGGGGCTGGGGGGCGCGCTGCTGCGCGAGAAGATCGTGGCGCAGGCGTCCGACCGGTTCATCGTGATCGTGGACGAAAGCAAGGTGGTCGAGCGGCTGGGTACGCGCAGCCCGCTGCCGGTGGAGGTGACCCGCTTCGGCTCCTCCAGGCATCAGGCCTTCGTGGTGGGGCTCGGGGCGGAGGTCGCGCTGCGCCGCGCCGCCGACGGGAGCCGTTACGTCACGTCCAACGGCAACTACATTCTGGACGCGCGCTTCCCGGAGGGCATCGATGATCCGGTGGCGCTGAACGGGTCCCTGCGCGCGCGGGCGGGTATCGTCGAGAACGGGCTTTTTCTGGGGATGACCACGAGGGCCCTGATCGCAGCACCCGGCGGCGTGCGGACGATCGAGCCGGACGGGACCGCGGCGCCCGGGGATACACGCTGAGGAGGTAGCCGGCATGAAGGTTCGCATCGCCCCGTCCATTCTGGCCTCCGACTTCGGGCGGCTGGCCGAGCAGGTGGTGGAGGCGGAGGAGGCCGGCGTCGACTGGATCCACGTCGACGTGATGGACGGCCACTTCGTCCCCAACATCACCATCGGTCCGGCGATCACGGAGGCTGTGCGGCGGGCGACCCGGCTGCCCGTGGACGTGCACCTCATGATCGAGGAGCCCGACCGCTACATCCAGGCGTTCGCCGACGCGGGGGCGGACTACCTGACGGTGCACCAGGAGGCCTGCCCGCACCTGCATCGGACGATCCAGCGCATCCGCGCGGCGGGGGTGCGCCCCGGGGTGGCGCTCAACCCGGCCACCCCGGTGGACGCGGCCGCGCCCATCCTTCCCGACATCGATCTGCTGCTGGTGATGTCCGTGAACCCCGGATTCGGGGGACAGGCCTTCATTCCCTCCGCGCTCGCCACGCTGGCGCGGGCGCGCGAACTGCTGAACGCCTGCGGGGGCGAGCAGACGGCGCTCGAGGTCGATGGCGGGATCGACGCCACGACGGCCCCCGGGGTCGCTGGCGCGGGCGCGGACGTGCTGGTCGCCGGATCGGCCATCTACGGGCATCCGCAGGGAGTGGCTGCCGGGGTCTCCGCGATCCGAGACGCCGTGGAAACCCCGGGCGGCTGAAGCCGTAGCCACGGTCATGGCCATCTTCCGCCGCACGCATCGGCTGCCGCATTCACCGGCGGAAGTGTTCGCGTGGCACATGCGCCCGGGCGCGCTCGAGCGCCTGCTTCCTCCGTGGGAAAACGTGCAGGTGGTGGCGCGCGAGGGCGGCATCGCCGACGGCGGCACGGTCACCGTCCGGGCAGGCCCCGGGCCGCTGCGGGTTGCCTGGACGGTCCGCCACACGGCCTGCGAGGATGGGGTCCTCTTCCGGGACGAGCAGGTGCGTGGCCCCTTCGACCGTTGGGTGCACACGCATCGCTTCTCGCCGGACGGAGCGGGCGGGTGCGTGATCGAGGACGAGATCGACTGGGGCCCGCCCCTCAACGTGGACGTGGCGCCCCTCGTGCGGCGGGTCGGGCGCCAGCGCGAACGGGGCGTCGCGGTTGGGCATAACCGGCGGGCCCACCACCA
>JAJDVR010000126.1 GCA_022826025.1 Gemmatimonadota bacterium
GAGCGGAGCCTTGGAGTGGCAAAATGTACAGTGGACATGACATAATGTAATGTGTACCTTACAGCGTGGACAGGTGAGGCGAAGCGGCCAGCGCGGATGCATCGCCGCTCGAATGCCGGGGGGATTTTGTCCACGGGCTGCTAGGCGGGCAGCGCGGCGCCGGTCACCCGGTTAGCGCGTCCAGCACCGGCGCCAGCGCCTGGTCGGCGAGGCGTTCCAGTTCGTCGGGGCTGCGGTTCTGGACGGGGTGCGGGAGCCACACGATCGCCGGGTCGAAGGCCAGGGAGCGCGCCTGGTACCCGGCGGCATCGCGGAACGCGGTGGTGGCGACCAGGAGGCCGGGGAGGCCGAGGTCGTCGAGAGCCTTGATGTCATGCAGACCGCATGATACGCACGAGCCTCAGTCGGCGAGGGCCTCCACGACCGCGTCCGCTCCGGCGGCGATGTCTCTCAGGATGGCGGCGGTGGCGGGCTTGGCGTTGGTCGGCTTCGCGAAGCGGGCGGTGGTGACGCCCCGGGCGCGGAGCCGCGTCTCGAGGTGGTCGAGGAACTCGCCGGCGCGCGACTTGCCGATGTCGAAGAGCGCGACGGTCCTGCCGCGCAGGGTGGGGAGCGGGGGGCGGCGGGGCCGGGTGGCGGGGGTGGTTTCGGCGGTGGGGTCGTGCAGGGTTACGGGGGCGCTGTTCATTCGGTGATCTCTCTGGTGACGGGATGGGATTCGGTGAAGAGGCGTCCTCCCGGCCAGCCGGAGAGGATGGCGGAGAAGAGGCCGGCGGGGCCGCCGGCGCGGACCAGCAGGAGGGCGCCAGGGTGGAACTTCGGGATGGATTCGCGGGCGCGGGAGGGTGGCATCCCCTCGGCCACCCCGGCGGTGCCGGCGGCCACGTCGCCGCCCGGGACGAGCAGCGCGCTGTGGAGCTCGGCGGTGATCCGGGTCCGGTCCCATTCCCCCTCGCGGTAGATGGCGTAGTGCTCGGGGGAGAGCACGAGCACGGCGGGGGCCCATTCGCAGAGCTTGGGGTGTCCCACCGCCCGCAACGCCATCGCCAGGGAGCGGGTGAGTTCGCCCGGGGTGCGGGCCTTCTGGTCGGTCACGCCCTGGATGCCGTCGCCCGCGAAGACGGTGACCGCGCTGCGCCCGGGCGGCACTCCGCGCGCGGTGGCGAGCGGCTCCCACTCCTCGTCCGTCTCGTCCTCGGCGAAGCAGAAGGTATACTTGCCCGGGGACCCCAGCGTCGCCCGGTCGGTCTCGCCCGGACGCCCGCCCCCCACGTTGCGCACGACCAGGTTGACCGCCCGCCCGATCGTCGCGTTGGCGCGGTTGCCCTGCCCGAGGGCGTTCAGCCCGGCGTTCATCCCGATCCGCCGGGCCACGGGGCCGTTGACGATGATCACCGGGCTGGAGAAGCAGGTGCTGCAGGTCACCCCGTGCAGGGTGAAGCCGGGGTCGAGCGCCGCCTCCAGCGCGGTGAGCACGACGGGCATGTACTCGGGCCGGCACCCCGCCATCACGGCGTTGATCGCGACCTTCTCGACGGTGCAGGGCGCCATGTCGGGGGGGATGAGGCCGACGACCTCGGCAGGATCGCGGCGGGTGCCGCCCAGCATCCGCAGGATGCGCTCCGGGGTGGGGGGGACGACCGGCAGACCGTCCGTCCAGCCGCGGTCGTGGCACGCTTCCGCGGGATCCGTGCCCGCGCCCAATTTGATCCCGCGCGCCCGTATCCCCGCGTCGCCGAAGCGGACCCGGAGCGCCTCCCGAACGCCCGGCTCCACCGAGCGGGAGCCGCAGCCGGGCCGGTGTGCGGGGAGGCTCTCGCCGAGCGTGGGCAGGCCGGTGAGGGCGCGCCAGTCATCCCGGTTCCAGCCCTCCGTGCGGCCCGCTTCACGGTCGTTGTCGCGGCGGATCAGCGTCGGAACGGTGTCGATTTCCAGCCGGAACGACTGCTCGAGTTCGCGGTCGTCGGCCGACCCCGCGGCGAGGCCGGACCCGAGAAAGGCGCCGTCGTCCTGCCAGTACACGGTGAGCGGGCCGCCCGCCCGGCGAGCGATCTCGCGCAGCACGGGGACCACGAGGTGGCAGGTCTCGCACTCGTCCTTCACGACGGCGACGAAGGTGGTGGAAGTTCGCATCGGGGTGGGAAGATGCCGTCCCTAGTGGTCCGTGGATAAAGCCCCGCGAGCACCGAGAGCGGCGAGGCGCCGGGCGGGCAAGGCGCGACGAGGGACGGGTAGCAGCGCCATTGGGCTGAGGAGCCACGCAGAGCGCAGCCCTGGAGGCGTCAGATGTATACTGGACATGACATAATGGCAGGAGGTCACGGGATCTCTTTCGCTTGCCCCGCTTGAGGTTACGTGATTTGCGGGCGTGATTCCCGCCGTTTGACTCCCGCTAATCGGGGGAGGTGACCCGGAGTCGCTCGTCGAGCGCCTTCTTGAGCCGCTCTTCGTCGGCCCTCTGGTAACACTGGAGCACGGTCTCGGCGGTTTTCCACCCCCCCAGCTCGCAGAGCACCTTCAGCGGCTGGTTCATGAGATCGGAGGCGAATTTCCGCCTCAGCGAGTGCCATCCCCGGCGCTGCTTCGGCTCAAGACCCGCGAGTTTCTCGGCCTTCCGCCACCAATCGCGTGCGAGCGAACGCCTCATGCAGACGGCGGGGTTCTTGGGCGCGGGCAAGAGGGGAACGTCTCCTATGCCGGGATTGTGCTTCCGCGCTTCGCCGAGCACGGCGACCACTTCCTCCGTGACCGGTGTCCGGTGTTCGTACCCGGTCTTCTCGTGCTCGCCCCGCCACCGAATGACTCTGCCCTCGATGTCGATGTCAGACCAGCGAAGCTGGCGAATGGCACCGATGCGGTGTCCGGTTTCGTGCGCGAGAACCAGCGCCACGCGAAACCGCCAGTCCATCGTCAACGAAACCCGGAGCAGAGCTTCGTACTCGGGTTGGCTCAGGACCACGCGAGTCGGGTTTTTCTCCTTGGGCACCTTCAAGCCTCGGAAAGGGTTCGATTCCAAGAGGAGCTTGCCCTCTTCGTCCCGCGACTTCGCAGCCCAGTTGAGGATCGCGAGCAGGAATCTGAGATCGTACTCGATGGTCCGATCCGACACCGGTCTCCCACTGGGTCCCACGGTTCCCATGCGACGCGCCCGGATGAATCTATCCCAGTCGCGCTGTGAAAGCGTGGCCGGCATCCGCGAGCGCCCGAAGAACTTGAGGAACATCTTCATCGCGACCCGATCGTACCTCCGGGATCGCTCACTCTTCGTGGGCGTCACTTCTTCACCGTAGATTTCAAAAAGCCGCTCCAGAGTAAGCGGCTCCGGTTCGGCTTCCGCCGCGCCCGCGGATTCCGGCCTCACGAAGCCCGCGGCGAACTCGTCCGCCTGCCGCTTCGCCCGCGCGAAGTCGCCGTGCTTCAGCGACCTGCGCAGCCTCCGGCCGTTCTCGCGCCACTCAATCTGGAAGAGCCCGGTCTTGGGATCAGCGAACACCCTGACCCGGTTCCGGCCCCACTCGCCGGCGCTGTAGGAGCGCCGGTCACGTTTCGTGCGTGCCATCATTCGATTCCTCTCGTGATGATGGATTGCACGATCTGCGCATTTGAAACGTCGCTTGGTTGGGTTGCCGCCGCCAGTTGCGGCTCGGCCGGTGGCGCCGCTTTCCGGGGCAGATCGACCCGTGCGATTCTCGGGGCACCGGGGCGTCCGGCGTTGGGGATCTTGCCTTCGCGAACCAGGCGTCCGAGGTGGTCGGCGGAGTAGCCGCTCTCCCGTGAGGCTTCGACTAACGAGTAGGTGGTGTCGTCGCGCTCCTGGATGGTGCCTTCGAGCTCGTCGGCGCAGCGTTCGAGCGCGGTGGCGAGTGCCTGGCCGCCGTACCTGCGGAGCGTCTTCGCCTTTCTCCGCCACGCGGCGGGAAGGTCTCCGATGGACGGTTGGTGGGTCCTGGTCATCAGCGGACCTGCGTTGTTGCGGTAGGATTGCGCTTGGGGGTTGCGTGCAGGGGCACACGGGGGTGGCGCAGGTGGGTTGGGGCGGAACCGGCGGAAGGAAGGGTTTCGGTTCGCCCGTTTCGCCGCCGATGGACCGGCGTTCCAGTGAGATCCGGGGCTTGGGCCGCACGAGACGACATCGGAGGGACCGGATGACGGCGGAAACCGGCACGATTGTACGAATCCGGCGCGAAAAAGTCGCTATTGGGACCGATAGGGACCCTTGAGGCCCTTCCGTAGGTTTCCGTTACGTACGCGCGCGCCCACGACACAACCCAACCAAGGGGTCCAATCGGCCGCATCCGTCCCATTCAGGCTTCCTTGCAGCCGAGCCAGGTTCTTGCACTGCCGCGCTTCGAGCGTTTGCAGCCGCGTCTCCGCAGTTCTGCGGCGATGGCCCGTGCGGAGGGCACGGCACCGAGTCCGTTTTCCTCGAAGTAGTCGGCCAGCATCTCCCGGATCTTCTTTGCCGGGACCGATGCGTAGGCTTCGCCGAAGGTGAACAGCGTGTCGAGCGCTTCGCCCAGCGGGTCCATGGAGTCGAAGAGATCGGCGGTCGCGGCCTCGATGCCCTGGGGGAGCGTGGGTGCGATCCATCGCCTGCCCGCCTGGTGCCGCCGCCAGCCGGCGTTCGCTTCGCCGATCATGCGGGCCAGGATGCGGGGCGCCTCCCTCCAGAGCGTCTCGGGCAGTCTCTCGTCGGGTCGCCTGGCCGTCGTGCAGGGAATGACGACGAGCCGTCGCTTGAGTCCGGAGTCCCAACCCGGCAGTCGCGGTTCCGCGTTGCCGTAGAGCATGAGCTTTGCGGTGGGCCGAAACGAGTAGCCGTCGGCGCGCATCCGGTTGGCGCGGATGGTGTCGGCGCCGGTGAGCGCCTTGAAGAGTCCGGCCTTCAGGCGGCCCGAGCTGGGGATCTCGGCGGCGGATGCGAACCGCGATCCGTCGAGCGCGGTCATCCATTCCGGATGGCGGTCGGAGGTTCCCCGCGTGGAGACCAGCCCGTCGGGGGGAATCCGGGCGGCGTAGTCGCCCAGGATGCGGGTGAGCAGTTCGACGAGGGTGGACTTGCCCGCGGCGCCGCTTCCGTAGAGGAAGACGGCCCGGTGGACGACGGTCCGTCCGGTCAGCAGATAACCGAACCAGCGCCAGAGCCAGCGGACGACATCCGCGTCGCCGGCGCACATCTCGTGCAGGAACGCGTCGAACCGTTCCGTTTTCCCGCCCGAGGGCGTGCATCCGAGCGAGCGCGTTACACCGTCCTCCCTCCTGGCGGGCCGGTCCTCGATCCGCTCGAGGTCCAGAACGGCGCGGCCGGGCAGGCCGCACAGCATGGGATCGGCGTCGGGGTGCAGCTCGCGCGCATGGGCGTAGAGCACATCGAGCGCGGCCCGTGCGACTTTCGTCCGGGCGCGCTTGCCGCCGATGTTCCAGACCCGGGCGACCGCTTTGCCAGGGCTCGCTTGGCCGGAGCCGCACACCCACACCGATCCCGTCCAGTAGAGGCGCGAGCGTCCGGGTCCCACCGCCAAGTCGCCGAGCACGCTCTTGCGCACGCAGGCACGCACCAGCCGAACCTCGCCGCTCAACTCCTTCGGCGTCGCGCTCACGGCGTCCGCGGCCAAGATCCTGTGAAGCTCGGCGGCCTGTGCGGCCTTCTCGGCGTTGGCTCTCGATTCCGCCAGGATGCGATCGCGGTCCGGATCCTTCCGGCCAAGGGGTCCGTTGGCGATGTCCTCGGTCAGGGCCAGCTCCCGCCGCGCCCGCTCGGCCCGTGCCTCGTACCAATCGGAGGAAGGCTTGTCGAGCCGGTATCCGAGCGCCTCGCACATGGCCTTGAAGTGCTGCGGATCGCCGGGGTGCTTGCGGCAGTGGAAGTGTCCCGAAGGCGCGACCCGGAACCGGTCGTCGCCACCGCAGGCAGGGCAGGGTCCGCGCCATTCCCGGCCGCGCGTGTTGAGGCGTTTGCCGGTCGCGTGCAGATAGTCCTGGGCCACCTGGGCCTGCGTCCGTTCGGAGCGCTTCATGGCTCGCCGCTGGCACCCGGCCGGCCTTTGCGCTTACCCTCGTCGCACCGCCAGCACCGCCGCTGGTTGCCGGCGCGGACGAGATCGGCGACGCGGCCGCACGGGCAACGTCCCAGATCGCCGCACACCGGGCAGGCGGGCGCCCTCGGCGGGACCTTGGCGCCG
>JAJDVR010000166.1 GCA_022826025.1 Gemmatimonadota bacterium
ACCTCCAAACTCCAACTGCGCTGCGCTACACTCCGTTCCCATGAGGCTGCGTCTCCTCGTTCCGTAAGTGTCTGTCACAACTGCATTTTACAACGGGAACGCGGCCTCAACTACTTCCCTGGTGAGAAATCCGGGCTAGCGACCTCGTAGATGGTGAGTCCCGCTCGGCTCAGGAGGCCGGCCATCTCGATCATGCGCAGCCGGGCAAGGAACTGTTCGACGAGATGCGCTTCCGCGTCCGTCAGGTGCTCGGCCCGCAGCAGCCGATGGAGCGTGCGTCCGTCGGGGCGAGGTTGGTGACCCGCGAGGTGGTCGGCGGCCAAGGTCTCTAGGTAGCGATGCGGGTTCGCGCAGCGAGTGCGGCGGTTGGCATTGGGGTGCGCGAACCAGGCGAGGGGCATGGGCAGCATGCGTACCATGTCCTCCGCGCGGCGTCCGCCTTCGAATCGGGTCGGGCGTTTACCGGGGCCGCCGATGAGCGAGCCGTGTTCGCCCAGGCCGATGGCGCGTGGATCGATGCCGCGTTCCCGAGCTTGTCCCATGCGTTGGCGCTCGAAGGCCGCCACGCGTTCCTCGATGGTCGGGACGTGGTCGTCCGGGGGCGGTGGTGAGTAGCAGGCGTGGCGGACGGCCTCAAAGTCGATCATGGCGCGGCCCCCGCATGGCTCCCCCCAGGGTCGACGTCGGCGTTGAACAACCGCCGCGCCCGTGATGCCAAGTCGTCGAGAAGCTCCGGATAGGAGGGCTCACGGACCGGTTCTCCGCTGGACCAGTGGCGAGGTAGCGCACCGAGTTCGCTGGCGATGGCGGCTCTTTCCTCGGCAGTGACGGAGACCAGCACGCGGCGCAGGGCGTCGGGGTCGTGCTCCTGGGCGACCAGCAGGTCGTACAGGTCCCGGTCCGTGAAGACGCCGAGGTCGAGGATGCGGCTCTGGAGCTTCCTCGCCAGAATCTCCGCAGTGCTCTCGGTCGGAATGTCGGTTCCCTGCACGTATTGGACGTAGGGGTCCCGGACCGTGGGGCGCGGGATGGTCATGACAGCGGCGGGGCCTTCCGGGAAATGGACGCGCAGCCAACCGCGCTCTACTTCCACGGCGCCCTCCCCCGCCGCAGCGACCAAGGCTTCCAATCCGACGGCCACTTCCGGCGACTCGCGACGCACTCCGTATAGCGTTCACGCTCAGTGAACAGGTCGATGTCGGTGCTGACCCGATGATGCCACCGAGCGGCGAGCACCGTTCCGCCACCCAGGACGCAACCATCCCGACCGAACCACGCCCCGATCAAAGGCGCGACGCGGGCCAGCACGATGCCGGGATTTCCCGGAACCACGATCTCCTCACGCGTCACGAACTCTCCCCCTCGCCTTCGTCGTCCCGTTCTTCAGCCGCTCGCTGGGCGTTGAGTTCGAGCAGCCGCGCGAGGACTTCGTCGCGGGCCTCATCGCGCCAACGGTAGCGGTAGGGCTTTTTCTTGTTGCCCCATTCGGCTTCGTCTATGGGGTAGTCGAGCACGAACTCGCAGTCCATGGGGATGTCCCGCCAGCCGTAGGCGTCGAGCACGGCGCGGTCCATGGCAGCGTGCAGGTTGCGGAGTTGGGCGATCTCTGGATCGGTCTCGTAGGGGTCGTGAAAGCGGTTGTAAGTCTTGGTCAGGCCCTCGTTGTTCTTGACCATGAGACCGGCGCGGAAGTCGTAGTAGTCCCTACCCACCGCTTCCAGCGTTGGGTGGTCGATCCAGTCGTGCGGGAACGGGAAGGTCTCGAAGCAGTCGGAAGGGGTGTAGCGGAGGTCGTCCTTCATGGACGACCCGAAGAAGCGAGCCCAGATTTCGTGAGGGCGGGACTGGAGGGCGGAGAAGGTGGCGTGGGTGGACAAGGCGAAGACCGCGAGAGTGTTAGCAAAGATCGTCCCCGAAGGAAGAAATGCAAACGCTGAATGAGGCGTTGCACCGCAATTGATCACCAACACCCGATCCAGACCCTCGATGGCCGTGTAGAGCCCGGGGCGTTTCTCGGCAAATTGCCACCACCGCTCCCGGAGTGCCTTGCGGTTCTGACGGTCTCGTTCCGGCTTGACATTCTCTCTGACGATCGCAAGCAACTCCGGCCAATCCGCCGCAACCGGGCCCGGATAGTCAAGCGGCACGGTCCCACCACGCATCCAGTCTCGCCGCGTTTCGGCGTCAGCCTCGTACCAAGTCTCTTCGAAATCCACGCGGCGCAACGGCCAGTCCCGAAAGCTGATGACGTAGCGATGGTGCGCATGGATCGGGCTGGTGTTGATCTCCTCGCCCCCGATGTATGGCAGGATCAAATCCCGGTTGTGGGGGCCTTCTCGAATCAGCCGTTCCATCTCGGAGAGTGGACTAGCAACCCCGTTTCGATCCGCGTCGTCAAACGTAAAGCCCATGCCGAGTACGATGCTCCCCTGGAAGCTCTTCCGCGCATTCTCAATAAGCCGGGTGGGGTCCTCGTGCCCACCACGATGAAACAGAAACGCTGTGATGTCAGGAACTCCATGAGCGTCCAGCAGCTTCACATCGTCCCAACTCCCGCGTTGCACGTGGAGGACACTGACAACCACTGCGGCCTGCCCCGGCCACGGGAAACGCCGGCGCGCCTGGTAAATCTCGCCACCATGCTCACAGATCCACCGCAGGCCGGTGTGCCGCGTATCCCCCTGCGCGATCGTGTTCGTGGCGATCAACCCGAACGTGCCCCTCTCCCGCAAAAGAGTGAACGCCCGACGAAAGAAATGCGCCACCAAGTCCGCGTTGCCATGGCTCTCTGCATGCACCTCCTTGAGCCAATCCGGGTAGCCGGCGGCGTTAGCGGATCGGACGGTGTTCTTTCCCGCGAACGGCGGGTTCCCAACGAAAACGTCGAACCCCGGATTTTCCCGCTCGAACACTTCCGGAAATTCGATCTCCCAGTGAAACGGGACCAGGGGCGGGTCACCCCGACGCAGTCCTTCAACCCAACCCCGATGCCTATCCGCCTCGCCTTGCAGCACCGCCCCCGTGAAGTCCTTTCGAAGCTCCTCCCGCTCCTTGTTCGTTTTGCCCTCGAAGAACGCCGCCAACGCCAAGTCACCAAGCAGGCCCACCTGCCCTGCGGCGAACCTCGCGTCGTCCCAACTTCGACGCAGTTCCCAATCCGGGGTCTCGTCGCTCGCTTTGCGAATGCGCTCGCGCAACTCACCCACCCTTCGCAGGTGTCCGCGAATCTGCTCTTCCTCCATGCCTATCTGCGGCGAACCACCCTTCCAGTGGAACGCCTCGATCTGCGCACGCGAGAGTCCCACGAGCGAGTCGCCGTGCCGCAACGCATGGTTCAGGAACGTGAGCGGATGGTCCTTCGCGAGCGTCACCAGCCACAGCGAGAGCTTGGCGAGGTCCACCGCCGCCGCATTGCGGTCCACGCCGTACAGGCAGCGTTGCGCGACCAGGCGCCGCGCGTAGATCACCTCGTCTTCATCCGGCGGGATGTCGGGCATGTCGTCGTGGGCGCGCCAAGACTCGACGAGCGCGTCGCCGAGTTGCCGGCAGGCCTCGACCAAGAAGGCGCCAGAGCCCATCGCGGGATCGCAGACCTTGAGATCGAGAATCCGTTCGGCCCGTGGTGGCCTTTCCCCTATTTCGCGCAAGCGCCGCAGAACCGGGTCCAGAGCGACGCGCACGATCGGTTCGGTGAGTTCGCGGGGCGTGTAGTGGGAGCCGGAGCGCCGTCTTTCCTCGCTCGGCTGGAGAACCATCGCACCGGCGTCCACGAGGTCCGGCGTCGCGTTCTTGTCGATGACGGGTTCGAGGGCGGCGTGGAGGGCCTCGAGAGTGTCCGCGCCCTGCACCGCCCGGCGCCCCCTGTCGGTCAGCTTGCGGTCCGAGCGGTCCTGCAGCCACTTGGCGCGCTTGGTGGGGTCTTCCTCCAGGAGGGCCTCGATGTCCACCGCCGCCGGCGCGCCGTACTTCTTGGCCGCCTTGATCGCCGCCGTTCTGCCGCTAGCGGTCTCCAGACGGAAGCCCATCATGGTTTCGTAGACGGCACCGACATGCTCCACATCGAGGGCCCGGTAGGAGATGCGCTCGCCATCCAGAACGATGAGCTTCTCCAGCACGCGATACAGCGTGCCGTCCGAGACCAACGGTGGTTCGATGCGCTCGGTCAACGTTCGGGCGCCGCCGGCGTCCGGCTTGCGTCCCTCCAGGAAGCGGTAGCGGTCGGGGTCGAACAACTCGCCGTGGCGCTCGGGCAGGCGCATCGCCCCCGACCTGGCCCCGTCGTGCACCATGCGGGTGAGCGCGAGGAACTGCGCCCATGCGCCGTAGCGCTGGTCCATCGTGTCCGGGTGCATGGCCGCGTCTTCCCGTAGCCGCTCGTAGAGACCGGCCAGGGAATAGGCGCGGAGGTACGTCTCTTCCTGCGGCAGCATGTCGCGTTCTTCCGCGTAGAGCAGGAAAACGAGCCGCAGGACCACGGTGAGCAGGCCGCGATAGACGTCGTTCGGGTTGTCGGCCAGCGCGGTGGCGAGCAGCTCGCCCCGGGATGCATGGTGGGCCGCCTGGAAGCCGCGCAGCAGTTCGTAGAGGGCGTGCAGCACCTGTTCGGCGAGGCGTTCGCTCACCTCGTTCTGGAACTTGCGGCTGGTGGCGAGCAGCCCGGCGAGGCGTTGGGGTGGTGGCACGCCCAACAGCCGCTGTTCGCCGAGCAGGGCGCACATGGCGGTGCAGATGGGACGGCCGGCGGTCTCCAGCATGTCGCTGACGCGGAAGTCGAGCCAGCCGGAGCTTTCGCCGCGGGGTGCGGAGACGAGACGCAGCGCCTCGCCGTTGAACAGCAGCCCGGCAGGGACGCCAGAATGCCGCAGGAGGCGTTCCAGGCGCCCGTGGGGCGATGCTTCCAGACCGCCGCGAGAACGACGCGTTACGCGGTCGAAGTCCTCACGGGGCTCGCAGACGGAAACGAGCAGTTGCCAAGGCGGAGGTTGATCGGTGTCCTTCGCATCCGAGGTTTCGGGGGTGAGAGGTTGGGCCCGGCGACCGCCGCGGATGCTCCGCCACACGGCGAACGTCGGACGCAGCACCTCGCCGGTTTCCGCCACCGGCATCTCCAGTTCCGGGGGCAACGGCGCGTCGTCCGTTCCTGCGTACCCGTTCACCGAAAAACGCCATCCGAGCACGGCTTCGGCAAAGGCGCGGAAGTCGGTCAGGCAAGGTGCGGATTCCGCCGGGTTCACGCACTCGCGCAGCCGCCGTTGGCCCTCCGTGTCCCGGCGGTCCAGGATCACGCCCGCCTGCACCAGGGCCGGGGCGGAGACGACGAGGCCCGTGGGGCGGACGAAGCCGATCCACTCCAGGTGCGCGACGATGTCCGGGTCTGGTCGAGCCACCGTCAGTTCGTCTCCGGCCACAGATAGACGATGCCCACCGGCTCGATGCGCTCCGCGCGCACCTCATAGAAGGCCCGGATGCGGTCGGGTTCGTCCTCGAGGTTGCGCTCGAACAGGTCGAGGCGGCGGCGCCAGTGCCGCATGTCGGCATCGAGTTGCTGCGCTTCCTCCTGCAGGAAGCCCAGGGTGAGTTGCCGGTGTTCCGCTTCGTGGCGGGCCAGTTCGGCGGCGACGTGGGCGCGTTGTCCTTCCAGGGTCTCGCGGAGCTTCGCGCCTTCGTCCTCGCCGCGGCGCGCAAGGCGCTCCCTGGCGTCCGCGGCGAAGGCTTTGCCCATCACCTCCAGTTGCGGGCGCAACTCCTTGATGTCCTGTGCGGCACCCCCCAGCAGTCGACGCTGAATCACGTCACCCGGCGTCGCCGTGGCGCCGTTCAAGGACGATTCGAGGAGATCGAGCGTGCGGGTCTGCGCTTCCCGGGCGTAGGGGGCAAGCGGGGTTCCGCGGCGCGACGGCTCGATCCAGCGGGCGGCCACGGGCACCACCTCCTCGTGCAGCCGTTCCGCCCGCTGGCCGTAGAGGCACAGCCGGCCCAGCAGGACGACACGGGGGACCGAGTCCTCGGTCTGCACGAGACATGCCCGCGAGAGGTCGTGGTAGACGAAGCCTTGGGAGCGGAACCGGGCCAGCAGGCGCTGCGCGAGGCGTTGTTCGAGGTGCAGGTGGACCGTGCTCTCGGTGACGACGCCCGCGTCCTTGAAGACGATCGGGCGAATCGGCGCGTCGCGGCGCCAGTCGGGCAGCTTCTGGTCGATCTCCCTCGGGGCCCGCAGAGAGTCCAGCGTCGACGTCCAACTCGGGTCCGTGGCGGCCTTGCGGCCAAGTTGGGGGAATGTCCAGGTGGGATTGCCGTGGTCATCCCTCCCTTCGGTCAAGGGCGGGGCGCCCAGCAACTCCAGCGAGCAGGAAAGGGCGTCGCGGAACGGCGCGGGTCGAAAGCCCGTCCAGTCGCGGGACCGCTCGAGCAACGTCTGGCAACGCTCTATCTGGGCGTCCAGGGCGTCCTGGCGTTCACGGGCGGCTTCCAGTTCTTCCTTGGTGACACGCTTTCTGGCCTCGTCGAGATCGGCCTTCTCGATCGCGGCACTGAGCGCGGCAGCGTCGCGATGGCGGATGCCGTCGCGCAGGCGGCGCTCCACGTCGTCGTCGATCACCTGGGAGAGACTGCCGAGTTCGCGCTTGATGGTTTCGGTCTTGCGGACGAGCACCTCGAGCACGCGGTCTTCCGCCCGTTGGGGAAGGACGAAGTAGTGACAGTTGACTTCCGAGGCCGGTTGCAGCTTGCGGTCAATGCGGCCATTGCGCTGCTCGATACGGCCCGGGTTCCACGGCAGGTCGAAGTGGAACAGGTCGGTGCAGTGCGCCTGGAAGTTCAAGCCTTCGCGCGCGGCGTCGGTGGCCAGGAGGATTCGCAAGGGGTCTTCCGCCGGGTCCTTGTTGAAACGGCGCTGGATGGCCTTGCGCCTGGGGCCGCTGGTCAGGCCGTCGATCACGGCGATGCGCTCGTCGGCGCGGTCCGTGCCTTCGATGGCCTGTTCGAGCATGGACCGGAGGTAGCGCTTCGTCCCCTGGCGATTCTCGGTGAAGATCAGCACGCGGCGGTCGGTCCAGGTCGCGGGCGAGCCCGAGGCGGTTTCTCCGAACAGTGGCAGCGCCGGGCACAGGTGCTCTCGAATCCAATCGATGAGGCGGCGAGTCTTGGCGTCCGGGAGGTGGCGCGTGTCCTCGGCGACCTTCTGCATGCGGTCCAGAAGCGCCTGCTCCGCCGCCCACAGCGCTTCATCCGGTGCCGGGGCTGCGTCCGCGACCGCCGTCAGCGTCTCGATCTGCGTGTTGTCTTCCGCCTCGAGGTCGTCATCGGTCCAGCTTCCGCGCTCATCGTCGGCGCCGGGCGGTTGGGCGAACGTCTCCACCGCCTCCGCAGGCTCCGCCGACTTGGGCTTGTTTCGGCCGCGCCCCTCGCGCCAATGCCGTTCCACCGTCTGTCGATGCACTCTCAGGCTGCGAGCGAAGGCTTCGATGGAGGAAAGCAGCCGCTGCTGGAGACCGACGACGAGCAGGCCCGCCGCGGCCCGCGCCCGGTCCGACGCGGCGGCGTGACGCTCTTCGCGGGCGGAGCGGTACTCGTCCAGCAGGTTGGACAGGACGAGCTCGGGTGCGTCCTCGGGCAGGCCCTTGATCACCAGGCGGCGCACGTTTCGCTTGGGGAAGCCACCCTGAGCTTCGCGGATGTCCTCTTTCAGGCGGCGCACCATCACGTCGTTCAGGGCACCCTTGCGCACCTTGACGCCGCGGGTGAAGCGATAGGGATCAAGCAGCTCCAGCAGGGTGGAGAAGCTGTTCGAGTGACCGTTGTGGGGTGTTGCCGAAAGAAACAGGCGGTGCTCGAAACGCTGGCTCAGGTCGCGCACGGCGCGGGTGAACTTCGTTTCTATGCCGTAGCGGCCACCGCTCGACGGGGCCGCGTGGTGCGCTTCGTCCAGGATCAGCAGGCTGCCGGGCTGGAGGTCGCCGAGCCACTCGCGCATCGGTTCGGCGTAAGTGGGATCGATGAGGAGGTTGTGCGAGATGAGGAAGCGGCTGTGGGTGCGCCACGGATTCACGCCGAAACCGCGTTCGCGGCGAACTCGGGATACGTAGGCCCGATCGAGGATCTCGAAGACGAGGCCGAAGCGGTCTTCGAGTTCCGCCTTCCACTGCTCGATGACCGAGGGGGGCGCGGCCACGACGATCACCTTGGCCTTGCGGCGCTGGATCAGTTCGCGGGTGATCAAGCCGGCTTCGATGGTCTTGCCGAGGCCGGTATCGTCGGCGATGAAGAGGTTGACGCGGGGCAGCAGCAGGGCCTTGCGCAGCGGTTCCATCTGGTACGCGTCGATCCGGATTCCCGCGCGGAACGGAGCCTGGAACAGGTTGGGGTCCGTCGCGGTGGTGCAGTGCCAGCGTAGGGTGTTGTAGAAGGCGGCGAACTGGCGCGTCGGGTCGAAGCCCTGCGTCGCGAGCCGATCGAAGCCCTCGTCTTCCAGAATGCGGCGGTCGAGTTCGTAGTCCCAGAAGACGGTGAGGGTCTGGCCCTGGTTGTCGTCGTCGGCGCAGGCGAGCGTGATCCTGGCGGACTCTCCGGGGTTGGGGGACTCGACGGTCTCTTCCACCAGCCACCGGCGAGAGCGGACCTGGACGAGTTCGCCGGGTTGCGGGGTACGCTCCGGAAGCGTCTCGGGGGCGGTGGCGGACATACGCGGTCGTCCTGGGGTCCGTGTCGGCGCCTCGACGGGCTGTGTCAGGTGCGGCGCCAAACTGCAATAGGGCGAGGCGGGATGCAAGCGCGTGCCGGGGGCTACCCGGTCAGGAAGCTCGTTCCGGCCGGTGCGGGGCGACGGCGAGCGTCCACGTTGCGGAACATCTCGAAATTGGTATGTTGGACTCGCGCTGGCGAGAGGAGCTGGCGCTGCCTTGGCGAATCGCGACAGTCACTCAATATCCCAGCTATCGGTTCAGTGGCTATCCCAATCTCAGATCTGCGTAAGAGATGGAGGGGGAAACCCTCACTTCCGAAAGGAGATCGAAGCACTCCGTCCCGAGTTCCGCCTCGCCCGAGAACTCATCGAAGCCAGGATTCAGGCCGGCCTGAGCCAAAGCGAGTTGGCGGTTCGAATGGGGACCAGCCAACCCACGGTCGCGCGTCTTGAGGGTGGACACAAACCCTCGCTGAAGACCTTGGAGCGATACGCTCAGGCCGTGGGAAGGAAGGTCGAAATCCGCCTGGTCGCCGACTGACGACCACCCACCCTTTCGAGTTTGATGGCCGCAACGGTCGCTAAGACGGAGCACTACCTCCGGCGTGCAATACCGCCGCGTGGCTCCAAGGGTCGGTGACCCCTCCGAACCGCTACTCCATCGTCCCCGCCAGCCGCTCGGTCGCGTCGGCGAAGTCCTCCATGAAGTCGTAGACGACCTGACGCGCGGAGACCGTCGTGTTCATCAGCCCCACGCCCTGGCCCACAAAGTAGGTGGCGAGCGCCTTCGCGCCCTCGTGGCCGCCCTCGGCGAGCTTGCCGATGCGGCCGAGCGCCGGCTCGCTGACGAGCTGCTGCAGCGGCATGGGCAGCGGGTCGGGGCTTTCCTCGCCGTGCCACGCGTCCGTCCAGGCGGAGCGCAACTGGCGCGTGTACTTGCCGGTGCGGCTGCGCGAGCGCACGGTCTGGCGGGAGTTCGCGACCAGCATCTTCTCCTTGACGGCGGGGGCCGTTTCCGCCTCGGGCGTCGTCAGCCACACCGAGCCACACCAGGCGCCCGCGGCACCCATGGCCATGACGGCCGCCATCTGCCGGCCCGTGACGATGCCGCCCGCGGCGAGGATCGGGATGTCCCCGTAGGGCTTCAGGGCCTCGAGCACTTCCGGGATCAGCACGAGGGTCGACACTTCGCCACAGTGGCCGCCAGCTTCGGTGCCGGAGACGATCAGGACGTCCGTCCCCGCCTCCGCGTGCTTGACCGCATGTTCCTTGGCGCCGGTGAGCGCGCCGACCGGGACGCCTTCCGAGCGGCAGCGTTCGAGCATGAACTGCGGGGGGACGCCGAGCGCGTTCACCACGAACTTGACCGGGTGCTCGAGCGCGGCGTCCAGCACCACCGACGCCCCCTGCGGACGCAGGTGGTCGCCGAAGTTGTCGCCGAGGTCCCGGTCCCAGAGGCCCTTCGTGTCGATCCCGTGCCGCGCCAGGATCGACTCGACATGCCGCTTGTGCGCGGGCGGGATGCGCGCCTCGATCTCGGCGGCCGCCAGCGCGTGCTCCTTGCTGTCGAGGCTCGTCGGAACCAGCAGGTCCACCCCGTAGGGCTTGCCGTTGACGTGCTCGTCGAGCCACGTCAACTCGATGTCCAGGGACTCCGGCGTGTGGCCCACGGCCCCCAGGACGCCGAACCCGCCGGCGTTGCTCACGGCGGCGATGACGTCGCGGCAGTGACTGAATGCGAACAGCGGAAAGTCGATGCCGAACATCTCGCAGACTGGGGTTTTCATGGACGGTCCCTCCCGGATGACCCGTGTAAACGAAGGACGCGAGCCTACCAGAATGCGGTGTGCGCGGCTTCGGATCGGCCGCGGAATCCGGGCCGCCCGGCTACGGCGCGAGTTGCTTCTCGACCGCGCGCGCGAAGAAGCTGGCGCCGTACGGCAGCGCCTCGTCGTTGAAGTCGTAGCCCGGATTGTGCACCGGGCGCTGGTGCGTGCCGTCCGCGTTGCCGATGAGGAGGTAGCAGCCCGGCACCTCCTCCTGCATGAACGAGAAGTCCTCGGACCCCATTCCCGCCGGGAGGCCGCGGTGGACGCGCGTCTCGCCCACCAGTTCGTCGCACACCTCCCCGGCGAACTCCGCGGCCCCGGCGTCGTTGACGACGGGATGGAACACGGTGCGGAAGTCGACTTCGGCGGTCGCGCCGAAGGCCCCCGCCACCGAGTATGCGAGTTCCGTCATGCGCGTCTCGACCAGTTCCATGACCTTGGTGGAGAACGACCGGGCCGTTCCGGAGAGCCGGGCGCTCGCCGGAATCACGTTGTAGGCGTCCCCGGCATGCACCTGGGTCACCGACACGACCGCCGCTTCCGTGGGCCGGATGTTCCGCGACACCACGCTCTGCAGGGCGCCGACGAGCTGGGCGGCGACGACGACCGGGTCGACGCTGTGGTCCGGGTGCGCGCCGTGGGCGCCGCGGCCAGCGATGTCGATGTCGAAGAACGCGCCGGCGGCGGTGACCACCCCGCTACTCACGGCGAAGCTGCCCACCGGGAGCCCCGGGGCGTTGTGCATGGCGAAGATCCGGTCGCATGGAAAGTCGCGGAAGAGCCCGTCGGCGATCATGGCCCTGGCGCCCCCGATGCCCTCCTCCGCGGGCTGGAAGATGAAATTGACCTGGCCGCGGAAGTTGCGCGTCCGGGCCAGGTACTCCGCCGCCCCGAGCAGCATGGTCGTGTGGCCGTCGTGGCCGCAGGCGTGCATCCGCCCGTCGTGGGTCGAACGGTGCGCGAACGTGTTCTCCTCGAGGATCGGCAGGGCGTCCATGTCGGC
This sequence comes from Gemmatimonadota bacterium, assembly GCA_022826025.1. Lineage (GTDB taxonomy): Bacteria > Gemmatimonadota > Gemmatimonadetes > Longimicrobiales > Gaopeijiaceae > BD2-11. The sequence goes on from JAJDVR010000166.1 coordinate 11,513, forward strand.
CCGCAGCCCGACGGAGGCCGTCTCGTTGCCCTCCCGCAGGACGCCAACCACACCGGTGCCACCGATGCCGCGGTGCACCTGGACGCCGAAGCTCTCGAGCTGCTCCGCCACGAGTTCGGCGGTGCGGTGTTCCTCGAAGCCGAGTTCCGGATGTCGATGCAGGTCCCGCCGGAGCCGCGTCAGGTGTTCCTTGCGGACGGCGATGTCCTGGATGAGGGGCATTTGGCGAAGACTACGGCAGCGCGGGCGCGGCCCATACTCGCATCGCGCCCCGAGGGGCTTCAAGTCGGCGAGCGGGCTTGCGGCCCCCGAGCCCGTTTGATCGCCCTCCCGCTAGCCCGGATTTCTCACCAGGGAAGTAGTTGAGGCCGCGTTCCCGTTGTAAAATGCAGTTGTGACAGACACTTACGGAACGAGGAGACGCAGCCTCATGGGAACGGAGTGTAGCGCAGCGCAGTTGGAGTTTGGAG
>JAJDVR010000002.1 GCA_022826025.1 Gemmatimonadota bacterium
GGTCTCCTCCTTCTGATGCCCTTTCTTGTCGAAGGCTGGCTTCAGCCATGGGCCGGGAAGTAACCAAAACCCGCCCCAAAAGCCTCGGCCATCCGGGACGGGATGCGCATAGCCATGTATCAGCATCTTGACGGTTGAACCAAATAGCGTCTCTGTTGCCTCTTTCAGTTCGCCGATCAGGTATTCGTACGCATTTCGCAGCCGTTCGTCGATCGCGGCAGCCATGATCGGTTCGTTTAGTGCCGTGAGATCTGGGTGGCTGTAGTTGAGCAGCATTTCCAAGGCACCCCCTGTAAAGTCGTTGCCACCTCCAGATAGCAGGACGGCGCGTGGCGCCTTACCGGCGTCGGCGAGCTGGTCAAGTTCTTCAATGAGCGCATCCAACTGATGCTCTTCGTAAGCCATTGACTCGATGGTGTCTCCTGCGTTTGCCACCGAGACGGTTTCGTACCCTATGTCGTCCAGTGCCGAGAGAATGTCTGTCCCTGGATACTTAAACCAAGAGTCTCCTTCGGCAACCAGAGTGCCAAGGGATTGCCTCACATTTCTTTTTTCTCGTTTGCTGCGCGCGCGCTGGATGGATGCTTGAACTCTTCGAGATGGCATTCCGTACCTCAATATTGGGTCGACGGCTGCGACGAGCCTCGATGGATAACGTTGATGGATAACGTTGGCTGAGTCGAAACTCAGCCACAAGCCCCCGGTCACCAACCCTATCCGCAAAGCTACGCTGCGCCAAGTCTCATCGTACGCCGTCTCCGTGGACTCTCGCGTGCTCCCGTCGCTAGTCGGGACGATGAGATGGGACTGAATCGCCCGACGAAGTGTCCATTGAGGGGGACGCCGTCATGCTTGTCGTTGTCCGAACAACCAGTCTCCGATTTCCGATCCTATTCTCGATCCCAACTCACCAGACAATTCCTGAACAAACGGGTAGATGCACATTGCGCCAAAGCTGCCCAACGCATATAGCCATACGGGATTTGTCTGAACCCAATAAAGATTGGAATCCCGTAAGAGACTTTTCTCTCCGCTTTTCTTTCTGCTCTCCTCATCCCACAGCCTAGCCGCTTGTTGCACATCCCGGTTAGTATCTTTTATTGTTCTCGGATCAGCGCCGCCTCCCTGAAAGGACACCTGGAGGAGCCTCGTGATGGGTTCTTGAGAGAACGATACGGTGCCTTCCGAGGGCACTTTACCGCGGGCGTCCATGCTCCAAATGCTAAGACCGAATACACGGTTGTCGGAACCAACAAAGACGCGGTGCCCAATCCTCGGATACGTCCCAGGACACGCCGCGGCGGCAGGCGAACTAGTAATCCATGGAGCAGTGGCCGCGGCCACGAGACCACCCTTTATCAAGTCACGGCGATTCAAACTCATAGCTCTTCTCCCTTCTTGGTCCAATTCATGCTCCATGAGCGTATCGCAAGTTCGCTATGCGCGCCACCACGAAAAGGACATCTAGCGACGTGGATCGCACGGACTGGCCGCGACTGTGCAACACGACAATTGACGCCAAGCGCGGACAAGCCTGTGAACAGGGCTGTTGAGCCCTTGTCCCTGGTCCGGAAAGCGCGTATCCGGGCCTCATGGACATACGAAACCGGCATCAATACGTGATCGCCGGGAGGCTTCGGCAATGGTAGCCTCCATCGGCGTGATCGCCTCGCCGTCGCAGGGCGTGTCGTACTACGAGAAGGACGGCTACTACGTCAAAGACGATCCCGCGCACAGGGAAGCGAGCGCCTGGGCGGGCAGAGGGGCCGGGGAGCTTGGGCTTTCGGGCCCGGTCGATCCGGGCACCTTCCAGGCCGTGCTCGAAGGCAAGGTGCCGGACGGTCCCCATTTGGGCAAGAAGGACAAGGACGGCGAGATCCACCACCGGCCGGGGCGGGACGTGACGCTGTCGGCGCCCAAGTCGGTCTCTCTCATGGCGATGGTGGGAGGCGACGAGCGGATCGTGACCGCACACGACAGAGCCGTGACACGCACGCTTGCATGGGTGGAGCGGAACGCGGTCGAAACCCGCATGCAGGACAAGGCGAGCGGAGCGATGATCCGCGCGGGCGGCCAGAAGATGGTGACCGCCACTTTCCGCCACGACACCTCCCGCAACCTGGACCCTCAACTCCACACTCATGCCGTGATCGCGAACATGGTCCAGGGCACGGATGGAAAGTGGAGGACCATGGCGAACGACGGGCTATACCGGAACAAGATGGCGATGGGAGCGATCTACCGGGCGGAGCTGGCGCAGGGTCTCAAGGACCTGGGCTACGGGATCGAGAAGACGCATTCGGACGGGCGGTTCGAGATCGCGGGGGTATCGCGGGAGGTAGTGGAGGAGTTCTCGACGCGGCGGGCGGAGATAGAGGGGGCGATGCTGGCCCGGAACGAAGGCGTGTCGATGGAGAACCCGAAGCTTGCGGACCGTGCAGCGCTGATGACGCGCGCGAGGAAGCGGGACGTGGACAAGGCGGAGCTTCGGCGATCATGGGAGCGCCAGGCCTCGGAAATCGGCTTCTCCGTGGTGGCGATACGGGCCAAGGCCAGGGAGTCGGAGCGTGAACTTCCGGCGCCGGACCTGTTTTCGGATCGGGGACAGGGAGCGGCGGAGGCGGCAAGTTGGGCGGTGGATCACCTTTCCGAACGCCAGGCGGTGTTCGGCCATGGGGACCTTCTGGCCGCGGCGCTCGCACGCGAGCCGGGCGCGGTCACGGTAGAGGCGGCGGAACGGGCCGTCTCGGAGCTAGAGAGTGAGGGCGGACTGCACGCTGCCAGGGGTCTCGACCACGGCAGACACTGGACCACGGACGCGGCGATAGGACGGGAGTCCGAGACCATCGCGTTGATGCACGCGGGCCAAGCCTCGGGCAAGGCGATCATGCGGGGCTGGGTCGCGGAAACCAAACTCCACGGAGGACGTCTGAACGAGGGACAGAGGGAAGCGGTCAAGATGGTTCTCTCGTCGAAGGACCGGGTGGTAGGAGTGCAGGGTTACGCGGGCACGGGCAAGACGACGATGCTGAAACGTCTACGGACGCTCGGCGAGAGCCGGGACCACCGAACGGTGGGCCTTGCGCCTTCGGCCTCGGCCGCGCGCACCCTTGAGCGGGAATCGGGGATCGAGTCCGAGACACTCCAACGGTTCCTCGCTCGCAATGCGGGAGTCATCGAAGGCCGGGGCACGGTGAAAGGTCTTCGCCAGTTGCGCGCCTCGTTCTCGAGGACGGTCCTTGTGGTGGACGAGAGTTCGCTCGCATCAAGCGAGCAGATGAGAGATCTCCTCAAGGCCGCGACGACGCTCCGGGTTCCTCGGGTGGTGCTGGTGGGAGACGAGAAGCAGCTCGGGGCTGTGGAGGCGGGCAAGCCCTTCGAGCAACTTCGGCGCGCGGGGATGCAGACCGCGGTAATGGACGACATCCTTCGCCAGCGGGACATGGAGCTCAAGGAAGCGGTGCGGGCGGGCCTGGCGGGCGAGGTGAAGACCGCGTTCGAGAAGCTCGGCGACCGGGTTGTGCAGGTGGATAGGGAACAACTCGGCCTCGATGCCGCCGAACGGTGGCTGAAACTGTCTCCCGAAGAGCGCGCGGCGGCCGGAGTGATCGCGCCGACTCGGGCGCTGAGGGACGAGATCAACACGAGGATCCGCGAGAATCTGATCGCGAAAGGCGTGGTCTCGGGACCCGCCCGCCAGGGCAAGAAGCTCGTGTCGAGGGGCCTGACCCGGGCGGAGACGGCCCGGGCCTCGAACTACTCGGCAGGAGACACGGTGATTTTCAACCGCCGGTACAAGACGCTCGGGGTGGAGAAGGGAGAGGAGCGCAAGGTCGCGCGGGTCGACTACGACCGCAACACGGTCTGGCTGGACGGCGGCGGTGGGGATCTTGTGGCCTGGCGGCCGTACCGGATTGCCGCCGCCAAGGGCGGCGTGGAGGTCTACAGGAGCGAGGAGATGGAGCTTCGGGCGGGCGACCGGGTCCGCTGGACGCGCAACGATCCGGGCTCGGAACTCGTGAACGGGGAGGCGGCGGTGGTGGAGTCCATCGAAAAGGAGGGAGTCCGGTTCCGGTTGGAGAACGGAAAGGAAGCCGGACTGGACGAAGACGATCCGCAACTCCGCTATATGGACCGGGCGTGGGCGTCCACGGTTCACTCTTTTCAAGGGAAGACGGTGGACCATATCGTGGCTGCAATGCCCGCCGGCAACCCGAATCTGACCAACCAGAGAGCCTTCTACGTGGCCATCAGCCGAGCCCGGGACCATGCCGAACTGGTCACCGACGATGCCCGGAAGCTCTCCGACCAACTGGAGAGAGCGACTGGAGAGCGGATCTCGGCGCTGGATGGAGTCGCCAGAGAGGCGGCGCATGAGCCGGAGTTGGGCCTCGAACCGCCCGAGGAGCGGGACGCGGGTCACACGGATCGCATGGAACGCGAGTACGAACCCGAGCTTCAGCCGGACACGGGACACGGGGGCGGGCATCAACCGTGGCATGACCTCGACTGGGAGGACGACCTGAAATCGCCGGAACGGAGCGCCGGACTGGACGCGGACGGTCTCGAATCCTGGGACACGGAACGGGAAACCGAACCCGAGGAGGACCGCTCGCGTGGGCCGGAACGCGAGCCCGTACAGGAGACGACGCTCGATCCGGAAGAAAAGTTGCTCGACTTGGACCTCGAATTGTAGGCACCTCCCCTTCTACGGCTGGCCTCAAGGTCGTCGCCGGCGAGAAGAACCCAACGTCGGATCAATCCGGGAACCCCGTTATCGCCACCAGAACGGGCCGGGGATTCCACCCCCTCCCGCTCCCGGGCCAAGCGGCCCGCCGCCGTTCATGCCCGTGCGCAGCCTGTCGTTCATTTGCCCGTTTAGGTTCCCCAGGGAACCGCGATCCCGGCAGCGGATTCTCCAGGGCATCCGTCCGTATGCTCCATACTCCGGCGCACGAGGGCGCTGACGCCGCGGGGTTCATGGCCTTGGGCATGCAAGCCTGCGACCGTGCCTCGTCTGCACAGCCTTGTCGCGCCGGGGCTGTCATGGGAAGGCCACCCTTGGTCCGTCAGCGGGCGTGACCGCCCGTACCGGCCCTAGGATACAAGCTGGAGGACTTTCGCCAAGGGATGGCCGTGCGTCGGACTTTGCGTCGCACCTTGGAGTCCGCCAAGTCCCTGAAATCGCAGGCATGTGTTTGGACCGGTACACGACCGGTATACGGCCGTGTTTCGGAGAGCATACACCTTTTCCATGGTGCGAGGGGGGTCGAGGGGCTCGAACTGCGCATCCGGGCGCAGACAGGGCGCGACAGGCAGTCAACTGCGTCGGGTGTGGAAGAATACCGGCTCCGCCGTAAAGACGGAACCGCATGGCGGGAGATCAACGACGGGGAACAAAAAGAGCGCAATATCAACGGGTTAGCCGGAGCGGCGCTTGAGCGGGAGGCACAGGTCAGAGCATACCGGGTCCGAATCCGCGACATGGGGCAGTTTTTCGGGTCTCCATACAA
>JAJDVR010000012.1 GCA_022826025.1 Gemmatimonadota bacterium
GCCTCCGCGACCGCGGCGTAGAGGGCATCGCCGGAGCGAAGAAACCGACGGGTGCCGACCGCCACGGCCCGGCGGACCATGCGACGGGTCAGCGAGTGCCAGGTGATCAGTGGGAAGTCCAGTGCCTGGCGCGCAATCAGGCGGCCCCGCCCCGTGTCGCGCAGGCGCCGGGACAGCGCGCACGCAACCTCGATCTCGGCGTACTCGGGGAGTGCGATCGGGTGCCGACGTGCACCGACGGCCCCGAGGAAGGCACGCGACGCATCCGACCGCACTTCTGTGGGATCCAGGGCCGACACCCAGACATTGGCGTCAACGACCAGAGGTCTCACCGAGGTTCGAGCCGGTTCCGGTCGGATTGCAGATGTTCCAACGCGGTGGGCCCCGGTGGAGCGCTCCTCATCGCTTCGTCCGCCGCTCGGAACCAGGAGTGGGGCCAATCCGTCCGGCTCGATTCATCTGCCCTCGGCTCTTCCTCGCTGAGCCAGCGCTGGTAGAGCCGCGTGGTCACTTCGCGGATGGTAAGCCCTCTCAGGGCGGCCTCCGCCTTGACCCTTCGGTACAGGTCGTCCGGGATGTTGATGGTCGCTTTCATGTTACCATGCTAGCCGTATTACCGTATCGCCGCAAGAACTGCCGCCTCAGTCCCCGAACGCGGCTTCCGCCAGCCGCTTCTTGTACCACTCGGGGAACCCCTTGGTGACCGCGCCGTCGAAACGCCTCTCGAAGTGCTTCCACAGACGGTCCTTGAGATCGTCCAGGCATTCCTCGCGCACGTCCTCGCGGATGTGGCGGATGATCCGGCCGATCTCCACCGGGGTGCCTCCTTCGATCAGCCCCTCGGCCAACAGCCCGGTCACCACCTTCTCCCACCGGGTCGGGCCGGAAACCGATTCCGCCAGGACCTTCAGGAACTCGGTCTGCCTGACGCGTTTCCAGTCCGGGTTGAGGGCATGGGCCTCCTTGAACTTCTCGGAAACGAACTTTGCCCGGAGCGGAAGACCATCCTCGCCGAAGAGGGGAACCTGGTGGGCACGCTTGATGACCACGCCCTCGATCCTGGCCCCGCCCAGGAACGACTCCAGCTCCAGCAGCTTCTCCAGCCGGGACGCGCTCGACAGCATCCCCTCGAAGAGGAGGGGCACCGCCTCGATCCCCAGCCGGGTCGCCACCCGGGCTTTCTCCTCGTAGCCGAGGTAGTCCTGAGTGCCGGCGTCGACATCGAAGAGAGCGATGTGGCCCTGCGGCACACGGCCATAGGTGAGCGTGTTGTGGCGCGGCCGGCCCATCGCCTCGCCGCGATAGACGACGCCCGGCGACAGCAGGCCGTCTTCCGCCATCCGCCGGATCGACGCGACCGACGGGGCGAAGAGGTTCGGCGGCTCGTCCAGATCGAGCGTCAGCCGCTTGGAGCGGGCCGAGAGGCGCGGCGGCTCGCCGACCAGCCCCCAGCTGATCTGCGAGCCGTCCACCTTCTCTTCCACGACGACGGGCTTGTCGAGCAGTCCCTTCGTCGCACGGTGGCCGAGGGCGAAGATCTTTCCGTAGCGTCCCAGCATGGTCTCATCCGCGTGGAGGTCTGGCTCGCAACAGAGTGTCGAGAGCTTCTCGCGGCGCGAGAACCGGGATCGGCGGCCGAAGGAAGTCGGCTTTGGCTTCGCGTGATGATGCGCCGGGCTGCAGCGTGGCGGGAAAGGAAGTGTGCCGGCTCTGTCCGGTCAAGAGGGGCGTCGCCGCAGGGCCCGATCACCGCTGTGATACTATTGCGAGAGGACAGATAGTATCACAGCGCGTGAGGCTGCGGGGGCGGTGCCGGGACGGTGATCCTTGACCCGCTCCGGCTGCGCGGCGAACGCTCCCAGAGCATGGCCATGGCGTTGAGGTTATCGTTGTGTCATTCGTCATCGATGGCGGGCACAATCCATGTCCAGACCAGCCCGAGGAGCCTCCCTGACCCCTTGAGAACCAGGACGTGACCGCAACCGAGGGGGAAGTTCGGCGCCGAGCCGACCGCCTGCGCGCCGAGATCAGGCGCCACGACCACCTCTACCATGTCGAGAGCCGGCCGGAGATCTCGGACGGTGCCTACGACAAGCTGTTTCGGGAGCTGCGTGCCATCGAGGAGGCGTTCCCGCACCTCCAGACGCCCGACTCGCCCACGCAGCGCGTCGGGGCGGATCCGCTATCCGAGCTCCCCGTGGTTCGGCATGTGGCAACGATGCTCTCGCTTGACTCCTCGGAGGCGGCGGAGGACGCGCGCCGGTTCGACGAGCGGGTGCGCAAGGCGGTCGAGGGGCCGGTCGAGTACCTGGCGGAGCCCAAGCTGGACGGGTCGTCGCTCGAGCTGGTCTACGTGGATGGTGTCCTGGACAGGGCGGTCACCCGCGGCAACGGGCGAGAGGGCGAAGGCGTGACCGAGAACGCGCGCACCATCCCTTCGGTGCCGTTGCGACTGAGGTTGGCAGAGCACCCGGCGACGCTCGATCCCTCCAATGGTGGTCCGTCGGCGTCGGCCGACGCCCTCCCCACCCCATCCCTGCTCGCCGTCCGGGGCGAGGTGCTCATGTACCTCTCTTCCTTCGAGGAATTGAACCGGACCCGTGTGGAAGCCGGTCTCGAGCCCTACGCCAACCCGCGCAACGCGGCGGCGGGCGCGCTGCGCCAGCTGGACTCGCGCATCACCCGGACGCGGCCCCTGGAATTCTTCGCCTACGACATCCTCCACGTCGAATGGCGGGACGATTCGCGGCTTGGGGGGGACGCTGACGCGGCCCTCGACACCAACACGGGCGCGGCCTTCGAGACCGACGAGCAGGCGGCCGGGGCCCTCCAGGGCTGGGGGCTGCGGCTGCCGGACCGCACCCGCAAGGTCGCGGACATCGAGGAGGCCATCGCCTATCACGCCGAGTTTGCACGGGACCGGGACGACCTCGACTACGAGATTGACGGAGTGGTGCTGAAGCTGAACGCGCTGGCTCCGCGCGACGCGCTGGGGAGCACGTCCCACCATCCGCGATGGGCGTTCGCGTTCAAATTCGCGCCCAGGCAGGAGGTGACCCGCCTGGAGCGCATCACCGTGCAGGTCGGCCGCACGGGCAAGTTGACTCCGCTCGCCCTGCTGCGCCCCGTCGAGGTTGGGGGCGTGACCGTGTCGCGCGCCTCGCTGCACAACCGCGAGGAGCTGGAGCGCAGGGATGTGCGCGCGGGCGACCTGGTCCGCATTCAGCGCGCGGGCGACGTCATTCCGCAGGTGGTCGAGCGGGTGGAGGAACCCGGGCGGACGCGCGGCGAACCGTTTCGGATGCCCGAAGAGTGCCCCCGTTGCGGAGCTTCCGTGGTGGAGGAGGGGCCGTTCGTGGTGTGTTCGAACCGCCTGGGCTGTCCGGCCCAGCTGGAACGCGGCATCGAGCACTTCGTGTCGCGGGGCGGGCTCGACATCGAGGGGCTTGGCTCGGAGACGGTTGCGCTGCTGGTAGGTGAGGGCCTGGTGCGCCAGCCGGCCGACCTCTTCGACCTCACTCCCGCCGACCTCCTCGAGCTGGAAGGCTTCGCGGAGACCAGGTCGCGCAAGCTGGTGGAGGCGATTCAGCGCGCGAAGAAGACGGAACTCGCGCGCTTCATCTACGGCCTGGGCATCCCCGAGGTGGGGGCCACGGTGGCGCGGGTGCTGGCCGCAGAGTTCCGCGATCTGGCGATCCTGCGCGAAGCCGCGCCGGAGCGACTCGAGGAGGTGGAGGGGATCGGGCCGATCATGTCGGAGAAGATCACGCGATTCTTCAACGACGATGCGCGAGCCGCTTCCGTCGATGCCATTCTGTCCAAGGGCTTCGAGCTCATCCCGCCACCCGAACAGGAGAGCCGCGCGCTCGACGGCCGGAGCTTCGTCTTTACCGGCAGGCTGGACTCGATCACGCGATCCGAGGCGAAGCGGCGCGTGGAGAGCCTCGGTGGGCGCGTGGTCTCTTCCGTGAGTACGGCCACCGGCTACCTGGTACGGGGCGGCAAGCCGGGATCCAAGGCGAAGAAGGCCGAAGAGCTGGGTGTCCCGGTGCTGGACGAGCAGGCCTTCCTGAGATTGCTCGAGGAATAGCCGAGCGGAATCCCGGATTGGCGTCCGTGCCGGATCCGCGGGCGATGGTGTCCGCAACCCGGCTTGCGCCCCAATTGCCTCCACCGGTGCGCGATTTCGGCGGCGCTTTTATCGTTCTTGGCATGAAACCCCCGAATCGCACCTCCAGCCGCCGCTCCACGGCCCCGTCCAGGTAACCGGATTGTACCTCGCGGCCCTGGGGCTGTTGGCGGGTGTGATCGGCCTCTATCTCGGCGCCCACTGGCTCGTGTTCGGCGCGGCCGGCCTGGGGCGGACGATCGGGGCGCGGCCCATCGTGGTGGGCCTGACCGTGGTCTCCCTGGGCACGTCCGCACCCGAGTTGGTGGTCTGTGTGCTCGCGGCCATCGGCGGCAGTTCCGACCTGGCGATCGGCAACGCCCTCGGTTCCAATCTCGCCAACGTCGGTCTGATCCTCGCCGTCACCGCGATCGTCCAACCGCTCGGCGTCAACCGGCGCATGGTGGTACGCGAGATTCCGGCCATGCTCGCGATCACCCTGCTGGCCTATCCGCTGATCGCGGACCATGCCGTGTCCCGCCTGGACGGTGCGGTTCTCCTGGGCGTGCTCGTGCTCTATCTGGGCGCTCTGCTGCGCTCGGCACGGCGCGAAACACCCGAGATCCTCAAGGAGTTCGAGGCGTACTCCGAGGATGATGCCCGTGCGAAGCCGACATCGGTCACGAAGAACGTTATGCTGGTCCTTGTGGGATCGGGGCTTCTGGTGCTGGGCGGGAGACTGATCGTCATCAGCGCAATCGATATCGCCACGGGGCTTGGCATCTCCGAGCTTCTTATCGGCGGCACCGTCGTCGCCATCGGCACGTCGCTGCCGGAACTGGCCACCTCGGTGGTCGCGGCGACGCGCAACGAGGCGGATATCGCCGTCGGCAACGTCATCGGCTCCAACATCTTCAACCTGACCGCGGTCCTGGGCACCGCAGCCGTCATCGAACCGCTCTCGATCGCCTCGGGCGTGCTGGGCCGCGAATTCCTCGCGATGTTCATCCTGTCGGCGCTGGTGTGGCCGATGGCGTGGTCCGCGCTGAAGGTGCGGCGCGGGGAGGGCCTTATGCTCCTGGCGCTCTACGCCGTATTCTGGCTGTGGCTGGGGGGGAGCGCATGAGCAGATCCGACATCGAGTCCGCGCTGGATCGCTGGCGGGAGGCCGGGCTTGTCTCCGGCGAGCTGGCCGCGCGGCTGCGGGAAGAGCACGCGCACAGCCAGCGGCGCGGGCGCCGCCGGTTTCTGCAATACGCCGTCTCGGGCATGGCGGGAATTCTCCTGGTGATCGCCGCTGTCACCTTCTTTGCCTGGTCGTGGCCCGAACTGGGGCCCGGGGCGCGCACATGCGTGATTGCCGGGACGGGGATCGCGATCGTTCTGCTGGGGATGCGGCTCGAGGCCGCGCAGCGTTACGTGCCGGTGACCTACGCGCTCCAGGCCAGCGGTCTGATCCTGCTTCTCGCCGCGTACGTGTATTCCATGGAGGCCTGGGACAACACGACGCCGGGCGGCGTTGTGGTCGGCCTTCTCGCCCTGGCAACTCCGGTCGCGACCATCCCGGTCTTCGTGCGCCGCAACCCGATCATGCCGGCGGCCGCCACGGCGCTCGGCTACGGCTTTCTGGCGGCGTTTCTCTTTCGAGCCTTCGATCTTGACGCCGACGTCATCATCTGGATCCTCGACGGGGCCCTGGCGGCCACGCTGGCGGTTCTTGCCCTGCTGCTGCGCGCGGGACGCACACAGTCCGTCTCGCGCCGAACGTTGTACGCGTTCACCGTCAGCCTTTATGCGGGTTATCCGATGGCCGGCATGACCGCGGCCGGGCCTCTCGAACTCGGCGAGGAGACACTTCTGGCGCTCGACGCCTGGCTGGTGCTGGTCACGGGACTGGCGCTCTGGGGCATCCACAGGGCGCCGGCGATGCTGCGGAGCGCCCGCTACAGCTGGCACCTCGCGGCGTCGGCACTGCTCGTCATCCCGCTCGGGTTCGGGACCACGCTCGAGGTGTACGACCTTCCTCCGGCGGGAGCTGCCGCCGTTCTGGCCGGGACCGGGGCAGCCGGGCTCTGGTACGGGCTGCGCCGGGATGCGCGGCCGCTGGTGCTCTGTTCCTGTGCGACCATCGTCAGCGCCGCCTGGTACCTGGGCGTGGATGCCGGAGAACGCCTGGGTACGGTGCTCGCGCTGGCGTTTACGGCGGCGCTTTTCTTCTGGGTGGCCACCCGGTTGGGCCGTGAGAGGGAGACGTGACGCGGAGAGGACCGAATCGGTCGGGGATGAAGACCCGGATTGGCCACGGGCACACGACGGGAGCAATCGCGAACGCACAAGCAGGGAGTTCGTCCACATGCTGGGGATAGATCTGAGCGGGAAGCGCGCGTTCATCGCCGGGGTCGCGGACGACAGGGGGTACGGCTGGGCCATCGCCCGGGCGTTGGCTGCGGCCGGCGCCACGATCTGCCTGGGCACCTGGCCGCCCGTGATGCGCATCTTCCGGATGAGCCTGAAGAGGGGAAGGCTGGATCGGTCGCTCCCGGGCGGAGGCGAACTCGAGATCGAGAAGATCTATCCCCTCGACGCCGTCTTCGACACGCCGGAGGACATTCCGGCGAAGTATCGCGATGACAAGCGCTACCGTGCGGTCGACGGCTACACCATCCAGGAAGTCGCGGACACCCTGCGCGCCGATTTCGGGGACGCGTGCCTGGATATCCTCGTGCACTCGCTCGCGAACGGCCCCGAGGTTCGCAAGCCGCTCATCGAGACCAGCCGCGCCGGCTACCTGGCCGCGATCAGCGCGAGTTCCTACTCCCTTGTGAGCATGGTCCAGCGCTTCGGACCCCTCATGCGACCGGGCGCGGCGGCGGTCTCGCTGAGCTACCTGGCCTCCGAGCGGGTCATCCCCGGCTACGGCGGAGGGATGAGCGCGGCCAAGGCGGCGCTCGAGAGCGATACCCGCGTGCTCGCCTTCGAGGCGGGGAGGCGGTGGGGAATGCGGGTGAACACCATCAGCGCGGGCCCGCTGCCCAGCCGGGCGGCGTCGGCGATCGGCATGATCGACCGCATGGTCGAGTATTACCGCGCCAATGCGGCCCTGCCGGAGGTGAACACGGCCGAGGACGTGGCCAACGCGGCCGCCTTCCTGTGCTCGCCTCTGGGGACGGGGATCACCGGCGCGACCCTCCATGTGGACAAGGGCTACCACGTCATGGGCATCGCGGCCGAGCCGCAGTTGTAGGGCGGTGCGCGACGGACGCCCCTTCGGCGACGCACTCCCGCACATCCGGGTCACCCCTCCGGGGCCGCACTCTCGGGCACTGGGGAAGCGGTTGCGGCGGGCCGAATCCCGCAACGTAACCTTCATCGGCGACCGCTTCCCGGTCTTCTGGGAGGAAGCACTGGGGGCGAACGTGCGCGATGTCGACGGCAACGTGTATGTCGACCTCACGGGGGCGTTCGGAGTCGCCTTCGCCGGCCACCGCCATCCGCGCATCATGCGGGCGGCGGCCGAGCAGGAGCGGCGGCTGACGCACGGCATGGGAGACATCCACCCCCCGGCGGCGAAGGTCGAACTGCTGGAACGGCTGACCGGGCTCGCTCCGTGGCCGGAGGCGCGTGCGGTCCTGGCTTCTTCGGGTTCCGAAGCTGTGGAAATCGCGCTAAAAACCGCCGAGTTATCCACGGGAAGGTCGGCAATACTCGCCTTTGAGTGTGGATATCACGGTTTGACCCTCGGTGCTCTGGCCACCACCCACCGCGACGACTTCCGCACCCCCTTCCGCAAGCGCCTCTACCAGGGCGTGGCATTCGCGCCGTTTCCCGTACGCCCGGAAGAGATGTCGCCGAGCCTCGCGTCGTGCGGGCGGGCATTCGAGGATGGCGCCCGCCGTGGGGACGCGATCGGCGCGGTGCTGGTGGAGCCGGTGCAGGGCCGCGGAGGCGTACGCATCCCGCCCCGCGGCTTCTATCCGGAGCTGTGCTCGCTCGCCCGGCAGCACGGGGCGGTGGTCGTGGCCGACGAGGTGTTCACCGGTCTCGGCCGCTGCGGGAGCATGTTCGCGGGCCCGCCCCTCGGGCTCGACGCCGATCTCATCTGCCTGGGCAAGGCGCTGGGCGGCGGCTTCCCGCTGAGCGCGTGCCTGGGGACGAGAGAGGTCTTCGACGCATGGCCGGAGTCCGCCGGCGAGGCCCTGCATACCAGCACGTTCCTCGGACACCCGGTCGCGTGCGCCGCGTCGCTGGCCTTCCTGGACCTGGTGGAGTCGGAGCGCCTCGACCGGCACGCCGCGCGCATGGGGGAGCACCTGGTCGCCCGTCTGCGTCAGGCAATGGATGGCGTTGGACGGGTGGCCGATGTGCGGGGCCAGGGCCTGCTCGCGGGGGTGGAAATCGTCAGCGAAGGGAGCGCGGCGGCCGGACACCCCGGAGCCGGGGCCCGCATCGCTGCCCGGCTTCTCCGGCAAGGCGTGATGGTGCTGCCCGCCGGCGAGCAGGGTCAGGTCATCGAGCTGACCCCTGCCGCAACCATGTCCCGTGATCTGCTTGACCACGCGCTGGACCTGCTGGTTCGCGCCGTCGTCGATCCCTCAGAATAGACCGCTCGCCTTCAAATACTCGAGCGTCGCCGCCGCGCACGCCTCCGGCTGCTCCAGCTGCACGAGGTGTGTTCCTCCGGGGATCCAGGCGTAGTCAACGGTCGGGATATGATGGAGTTCGGTGGTCGGGAAAAAAGTGTACGGGATGCCGGGGTCGGCCCCGATGACCATCGTTGGACACGCGAGCGCCCCGAAATCGACCAGCGCCGCATACTGTCCGCCGTATCTGTAGATCCGGGCCTCGTACTCGCGGGGACAGCGAAGGGTGTACCCGTCGCCGTCCGCGGATCGGCGCAGCGTCGTCCGGGCCATGAGGCGGCGGACTCCGGGGGCCACGTAATGGAACGCGGGCATGTACAGCAGCACCTCCGCGAAGTCCGCGCGGGTCGGATACCAGGCCGCGCGCGCAAGCGTCATCGTGACCGCGCGCCTCGCCACATCCGCGAACTCTTCCTGCGCGGGGCCGAACTCGCACAGCGGCGGATCGAAGAGAACGCGGGCCACGAATTCTCCCCCGCGCGTGGGAGACAGCAACGAGACGAGGCCCGAGAGAGAATGGAACACGCCGGCGTGCGGCTTCTTCCCGAAGCCCCTCCCGATGGCCTCCTGGATGCGGAGGTGGTCATCGAGGAGGGTGGGCACATTGTGGCTTCCGGGCGGCCCCGGGGTATTCCAGCCGTGGTTCCTGAGGTCGTAGAGCACGAGATCGAAGTCCTCCGCGAACAGCGACCAGAACGGGTAGTAGAGGTCGATCGCGAGGCTGTTGCCGTGGCTCAGAACGATGCGCGGACCGGACGGGTTCCCGTGGCGCCGGAGCGTGGTCACCGCGCCATCGACCAGACGCACATCGTGCACGGCCAGAGGCTCGGGCACCTGCCACACCTGTGTGCCTTCAGGGTCACTCATTGGCGGAACCGGGCGGGGGTTGATTCAATGCGGGGAAAGTCGGTATCTTACCGGCCCTTTGGACGCCCCCATCGTCTAGTGGCCTAGGATACTTGGTTCTCAGCCAAGAGACCGGGGTTCGACTCCCCGTGGGGGTATCGCGGAACGCGGGCCGTCGCTTTCGGGTGCGGCCCGGGTTTCGTTTGGCCGCTTAGCTCAGTTGGCAGAGCACTACGCTCACATCGTAGGGGTCGCTGGTTCGAGTCCAGCAGCGGCCACTCCCCCCCTTCCTCCCGCCCTCGGCCGGGACCGCGCGGTTGCGCACTCCGTCCGCCGCCCCCGACATGGGACATCCGGAGGCTGCGGCCTTGCACGCCCCGCGCTGCTCACCCCGCCAGCCGCCTCCTCACCTCCGCGGGCCGTGGCCGTGTTCCCGGCTTCCAGGCGGTCACGTATCCCGCCACCGCGCTCGCCGCCACCGAATACGGCGAGGCCAGATACAGCTGACCCGGTCCCGAGCGCCCGGGGAAATTCCGGTTCTGGGAGGAGATGCTCACCTCGTCCGGGCGCGTCGTGATCCCGGGCCCGGCGTTGATGCAGGCGCCGCATCCGGGTTCGATGAAGGTGGCGCCCATGCGCTCGAAGAGATCCAGATAGCCCCGCTCCCGGCAGTACTCGCGCACATCGGTTGAGCCGCACTGGATGAAGCACTCCACGTCCGGATGCACGCCCAGCCCCCAGCGGTCGTGCATTTCGCGGAAGACCCGGGCGTACATGTCCATGTCCTCCTTCTTGCCCGCCGTGCACGAGCCGGCGTACGCGATATCGATGCGGATCCGCTCGGGCTCGAGTTCGCCGAGCGGCACCCCGTTGCCGGGGTCGTTGGGGCGCGCAGCCATCGGCTGGATGACGGACGCGTCGATCTCGATCACGCGAACGTAGTCGGCGCCCGGGTCGCTGTGCATGTCGCGCGCCAGCGCCTCCGCCCGAGCACGATCCATCCCGCGCTCGGCGACCAGGTACTCCACGGACTCCTCGTCTGCCGCCACCAGCCCGGTGAAGGCGCCCACCTCGGCGGCCATGTTGGTCATCGTCGCGCGCTCGTCCACCGGGAGGGCCTCCACGGCCGGTCCGGCGTACTCGATGATCTGCCCGATCGCGTGTCCGTCGCGGATGTAGGGGTGGCGCAGGATCTCGAGCATGTAGTCCTTGGCCGTCACCCCCTCGGCGGGCTCTCCCGAGATCACGACCTTGAAGGAGGGCGGGATCTGCACGCACACGTCCCTGGTGATCCAGGAGTTGAAGATGGCGGTCGTGCCCACCCCGAACGCCAGCGCCCCGATCGCGCCCGCGTGGGGCGTGTGCGAGTCCGATCCGATGATGAGCATCCCCGGCTCCGCGTAGTCCTCGAGGATCTTGGAGTGGCAGATCGCGACCGACCCCATCCGGTGCCCCATCTGCTCTCCGTAGAGCCGGATGCCCTGCTTCTCCGCGAACTCGCGCTGCTTCAACTCGAGCTGGTTGGCGACCTCGAGCAGTCCCTCCTCGATGCGCTCCTGGCTCATCGCCTTGTGCAGGAAGGTCAGATGGTCGCGGAAGAAGAGCACGCTGTCCGGGTCCCGCACCCGTCCCTCCGGCCCCATCTTCTGTTCGAAGAAGATGGCCGCCATGGGTGTCACGTACTCGTGGGAGAAGCGGATGTCGGTGCGGAAGAAGCCGGCCTCGCCCGGGGTGACCGAGTCGACGCCGACCTTGCCGTCCGCCGGGTCCACCACCCAGTGACGCGCGAAGATCTTCTCCGCAAGGGTCATCGGGGGGCTTGCGGCGCCCGAGCCGTCGGGTGTCGCGCCCCCCGAGAGTTCGGCGCCGTCACGGGGCGCCGCGGGCAGGCATGCGGGCGCCGGCACCGTCGCCCGGCCCTGCATGCGGGCCACGTTGAACTCGAAGAGGCCTCCGTACTCGATGATCTGGCGGGTGATTTCGTCCTTGCCGCGGGTGAACTCCTCAAGCCGGAGCGGCTCGCCGCGCGCGATGCGCTCCGCCACGCCGAAGTCGGTGGTGGTGAGGACGCCCAGGTTCTGGCAGTTCTCGTTGTAGATGCGCTCGATGCTCTCGCTGACGACGACCTGGATGCCGGCCATCAGCTCCGCGTACGGGCTCTGCTCGCGGCTGGAGCCCTTGCCCCGCCGCATGCCCGCGACCGAGCACACGAAGCCGCCGTCGCGCACGCTCGCGCGTCCGACCGGATAATCCTCCGCCCCGCTCTCCGGATTCGTGGTGCGCAGCCCGAGGTAGGGGAATTCGCCCAGCGTCTCGTCGTAGAAGAAGCAGATGTATGCGGGCGTGATCTCGTCGGTCGAGATCTGGTCGCGCAGACGGGCGCGCAACTCGTCGCTCAACTCCAGGTCCAGCCCTTCGTAGAGTTGGGCGCGCACCAGCGCGGTGTCGTCCGCCAGGTACAGAACCCGCCCACGCACATCGAGGGTGGCGGGTCGTCTGGGCGTCGGACGGGTGAGGAGATCCCCGGCCATCCGCGCCTCAGCTGAAGTCGACGCCGAAGAGCACGGCGATGATGATCGATGCGACGGCGATGGGCGCCACGAAGCGGATGAAGAAGCGCCAGGTCGGGTAGTGGAACCACCCGGGCTGGTTGCCGTCCACGAGTTCGCCCTCGCTCACCTTGCGGCTGATGAACCAGCCCGCCGCCAGAGTGATGGCCAGGCCGCCGGTAGGCAGCATCCAGTTGGACACGAAATGGTCTGCGGTGGAGAACCAGCCCACCTTCTCCGCGAAGAGCTCCATCGTGGCCAGGACGGGGGTGCCCGTAAACGACAGCGCGGCGAAGATGGTGAAGACGAAGATGGCTCCGCCGCACAGGAAGGTGGCGCGGTTGCGGGCGATGCCCCGTTCGTCGATCACGTAGCTCACCACCACTTCCAGCAGCGAGATGGTCGAGGTCAGCGCCGCCAGCGCCACCAGCACGTAGAAGAGCGGGCCCAGCACCACGCCGAACGGCACTTCCGAATAGAAGAGCTCCGGCAGCGAAATGAAGAGCATGCCCACCGTCGAGCCGCCCACCTGCTCGCTCATCCCCGCCACCGAGAAGATCACCGAGAACATGATGATCGTTGCGACCAGCGCGATCACGGTGTCGAGAACAACGATCATCGCCGACGCCTTCACGATGGAGTGATGGCGCGCGATGTAGGAGCCGTACGTGATCATCGCGCACATGCCGAGCGAAAGGGTGAAAAACGAGTGGCCCAGCGCCTCCAGCACCGAGTCGGGCTCGAGCTCCGCGAAATTCGGCCGGAAGATGAAGCTCAGCGCTTCACCGGCGCCGTTCATCCTCAGGGCGCTCACCAGCAGCAGGAGCAGGATTCCGAAGAGGATGGGCAGGAAGAGGCGCGCGATGCGCTCGATCCCCTTGCTGACCCCGAAGTAGACCACGGCCACGGTTCCCACGCTGAAGCTGAGGGAGAGGGCGAGCTGCAGGCCGGCGTTGCTCACCTGTTCATTGAACAGATCCCCGGTGGCCAGTCCGCTCGGAAAGCCGCCGAAGGTCCATTCCATCGTCCTGGCGAAGTAGTAGATCGACCAGCCGGCGATGACGGTGTAGTAGCTGAGCAGGATGAAGGCGCAGATGACGCCCCAGCCCCCGACGACGCCCCACGCGGGCCCGGCGACCGCCTTGAGGGCCCCGACCGCGCTCTTCTGACTTCTCCGTCCGATCAGCAGCTCCGCCATCATGATGGGCAGCCCGACGGCCGCGATGCACACGAGGTACACCAGCACGAAGGCGCCGCCGTTGTTCTCCCAGGTGATGAAGGGGAACTTCCACAGGTTGCCCAGTCCGATGGCGCTTCCGGTGGCCGCAAGGACGAATCCCAGATTCGAATTCCAGTGGTCTCGCTGCTGTGACATGGCGTCTGCTCGGGGCTGGTCGTCGCCGTGATCGGGACGAGGGTCGGGTCGAAGTTGCCGCGGGTCGGCTCTATATTGCGCGCGGGACAAGGCGGTGCGCCAGTCTCTTGATCGGCAACATGGAGCAGGGACGCCCCGCTCCGGCCGAGAGGTCCCGGCGTCCGGAACAGGGAGATACTCATGGGCCTTTGGAGGGTTCGGCGTTCGGTTCCCGCGCTCGCCGCGGCATGCCTTCTGGGCGGGTTGACCATCGGGTGCGGGGGTGGAGACAGCGGTGCCTCCGATGGCGCCGTTCGCGTCGCGCTGCTGACCTCCGGGCCGGTGAGCGACGCCGGCTGGTACGCCGGGG
Source organism: Gemmatimonadota bacterium (assembly GCA_022826025.1). GTDB lineage: Bacteria > Gemmatimonadota > Gemmatimonadetes > Longimicrobiales > Gaopeijiaceae > BD2-11. The sequence continues at coordinate 13,868 of JAJDVR010000012.1, forward strand.
CCTACGAAGGCCTGCTGTTGATCGAGGAATCGCTCGGGGCGCAGGTCAGCCATCAGCAGACCCGGTCCCCCGCCGAGTTCGACGAGGCCTTTTTCTCGTATGGTTCTTCGGGCTACGACCTGGTGTTCGCCCACGGCTTCGAGTACCAGGACGCGGCGCTGCGCGCCGGGGAAGAGTTCCCCGGCATGACCATCGTCGTCTCCAGCGGGGGTCGGATTTCGGACAACGTGCGCTCGCTGATCTTCCGTCTGGAGGAGGGAAGCTACCTCGCCGGCATGATGGCGGGAGGCCTCACCCGGTCGCGGGTGGTGGGGATGGTCGGCGGCGTGGCGATTCCGCCCGCCCAGGGCACCTTTCGCGCCTTCGAGGCGGGGGCGCGCGCCATCGACCCGGACATCGAGGTGCTGGAAGCCTTCATCGGCAGTTGGGACGACGTGGCGGCTGCGAGGGAGGCGGCGACGGCGCAACTGAGCCGGGATGCCGATGTCCTCGTGCACAATACCGACGCCGCCAGCTTCGGCGTGTTTCAGGCGGTTCGGGAGGCGAACGGGGACGAGAACCCGGTGTGGGCCATCGGCATGAACCGGGATCAGAACGACGTGGCCCCCGAGGTCATCGCCGGGAGCGCCGCCATCGACATCCCGAGGGCCTTTCTGGACGTGGCGAGCCGGTTCACGGCCGGGACGCTCCCCCCGGGGGCGCTGGATCTCAGTCTCGGCGAGGGCGTTGTGGATTTCATCGTCAACCCGGCGGCGCTCGACCGCATCCCCGCCGATCTGCTCGCACGCATTGACGGGGCGAGGGAGGCCATCCGCGCAGGCACGCTGGAGGTGCCCCGGATCGAGTTCCTGGAGGAGGAACCCGGAGGCCCTTGAGGCCCATGGGGGGCGCCGCCGTCGAGATGCGGTCGGTGAGCAAGCGCTTCGGATCCATCGAGGCGCTTGCCGACGCGAGTCTCGGCGCCTGGCCCGGGGAAGTTCATGCGTTGCTGGGAGAGAACGGCGCCGGCAAGACCACGCTCATGCGGGTGCTGTGCGGCGCGCTCCGTCCCGACCAGGGCGAAGTTCTGGTGGACGGTCGCCGGTTGCGGTCCGGGGACCCGCGCGCCGCGGTCGCGGCCGGGATCGGGATGGTGCACCAGCATTTCACCCTGGTGCCCAGTCTGACGGTCGCCGAGAACGTCTCACTGGGAACGCGGGAGGGGAGCGGGCTCCGTCTGGCCCTCGAGCGTGTGCACGTCCGGCTCGCGGAGTTGGAGCGGGTCACGGGGCTTCCGGTGGACCCCGGGGCCACTGTGGCCGGTCTGTCGGTGGGCGCGAAACAGCGGGTGGAGATCCTGAAGGCGCTCTACCGGGACCCGCGCGTGCTGGTGCTGGACGAGCCGACGACGGTGCTGGGGCCGCAGGAGGTGGACTGGCTGTTCGGCGTCCTGCGCTCGCTGGTGGAGGAGGGGCGCACGGTCCTGCTGATCGGGCACAAGCTGGACGAGATCCTGCGGGTGGCCGACCGGGTGACCGTGCTCCGGCGCGGCCGGACCGTCCTGGCGGAGAGGCGCGACGCGGTGGACGCGCCCGCGCTGGCGCGGGCGATGATCGGCCGGGAGACCATCCGGGCGACTCCGCCCGCCCGGGTCGGAACGGGGGGGCGGGTAGCGCGCCTGGAGGCGGTGGGGGTCCGGGGCGAGGACGGCCGCATGGCGGTGCGGGAGGTCACCCTCGAGGTGCATCGGGGCGAGATCGTGGGCATCGGGGGGGTGGAGGGCAATGGCCAGCGCGAACTCGCGCTCGTGCTTTCGGGAAGGCTGCGCCCGTCGGCCGGCAGTGCTGATTTCCCCGCGACGGTCAGCCTGATCCCGCAGGACCGTAGCGCGGGCGGGCTGGTCCCGGGCTTCGATCTCGCCGAGAACACCGCGCTCGCCTTCCACGACGACGACGCGCACCGTCGCGGGCCGCTCATCGACTGGGCGGCGATGCGGCGCACCGCGCGCGAGATCGTGACGGGCTTCGATGTGCGGGTCCCGGGGTGGCGGGCCACGGCGCAGTCGCTGTCGGGCGGCAACCAGCAGAAACTGCTGGTGGGCCGTGAACTGGCGCGCGCCCCCGACCTGCTGGTCGCGGAGAACCCGATGCGCGGGCTCGACATCGCAGCGGCCGCCTTCCTGCGCGACAAGCTCGTGGAGCTGAAGGGAGGGGGTCCGTGGGCGGAGGCGGTCGGCGGGGCAGGTGGTCGGCCCGCGCATGCGCCGCCGGGCATCGTGCTCTTCTCCACCGATCTGGACGAGGTGCTCGATCTGGCCGACCGGGTTTTCGTGCTCGTGCGCGGCCGGCTGATCGCCGTGCCGGAAGAGGAGCGCAACGCGGCGGGGATGGGCCGGCTGATGCTCGGATCGGAGGAGGCATGACCCTCCCCGCCCGGACGGCGCGCCTCCCATGATCCGCCGGGCGTTGCGCGCGCGCTTCCGGTCGCGCTGGATCGGCCCGCTGGCGGCCGGCGCAGTGGCGCTCCTGGCGGCGGCACTGCTGGCGGCTGCGGGGCTGGCCCTCGCCGGATACGAGCCGATCGCCGCCGGGCGGGCGCTGGTCTCGGGCGCCTTCGGCTCCTGGGAGCGGTTTGCCTCCATCACCCTGGTGCGCGCGACCCCGCTCATCCTGACCGGGCTGGCGGTGGCGCTCGCGTTCCGCGCCGGCGTGTGGAACATCGGAGCGGAGGGGCAGCTCTACGCGGGCGCGGTGGCGGCCGTGTGGGTGGGGCTCACCTTTCCGGGCGCGCCGGCGTGGCTGCTCCTGCCTGGCGCGATGGCGGCTGCGGCGGTGGCGGGGGGCCTTTGGACGCTCGTCCCGGTGGGGCTCAAGTTCCGGGCCGGGGTCGGAGAGGTCATCACCACCATCCTGATGAACTTCGTCGCCATCCACACCGTCGCGTGGCTGGTGCACGGCCCCCTGCAGGAGGCGCGCGGGGTGTTCCCGCAAACCGACGCCGTTGCCCTCGCGGCCCGTCTCCCGCGCCTCGGGTCCGGTCGGCTGCACGCCGGCTTCCCGGTCGCGGTCGTGCTCGCAGGGGCGCTCTGGTGGCTGCTGAGGCACAGCGCCTGGGGCTTTCGCGTACGGGCGGTGGGCGCCTCGGCCCGCGCGGCCGCGGTGTCCGGCCGCATCCACACGGGCAGGGTGGTGCTGGGGGCGTTTCTGCTCTCCGGCATGCTCGCCGGGCTGGCGGGCGGGGTGGAGGTCGCGGGGGTGACGTTCGCGCTTTACGAGAACCTCTCCCCCGGCTACGGCTACACGGCCATCGCGGTCGCCCTGCTCGCCGGTCTGAACCCGGTCGCCGTGCTGCTGGCGGCCGGGTTCTTCGGGGTCCTGCAGGCGGGCGCGGCGGCGATGCAGCGCGACGTGGGGGTGCCCGCGGTCTGGGTCAGCGCCATCGAGGCGCTGGTCATTCTGGCGGTGGTGGCGGCGGACCGGTTCCTGCGCCGGGGCGTGGCCGGGAAGGGCGGAGGCTGACGGTGGATGCGGCTGCTCTTCAGGCCTTCCTCGAGGCGTCGGTGCGCCTGGGCGCGCCACTTGCCCTCGCCGCCCTGGGCGAGACCATCAGCGAGCGCGCCGGCGTCATCAACATCGGCCTGGAGGGCTCGATCATCGGGGGCGCCCTGGGCGGAGCGCTCGGGGCGCTGCTCACCGGCTCGCCGGGCGCGGGCGTTCTGGCCGGGGCGATGGCCGGAACCGCGATCGCCGGGGTCTTCGCGCTGTTCGCCATCGGCCTGAACGCCGACCAGATCATCGTCGGTACGGCAGTGACGCTCGGGGGACTGGGCATCACGGGCGTCGTCTACCAGAGCGTGTTCGGCGCCACCGGCACGGCGCTGACCCTGACCACCCTGCCCGCGCTCCCGCTCCCCGGCCTGGCGGCCCTGCCAGCCATCGGGCCGGCGCTCTTCAGCCAGGCATGGACCACCTACCTGGCCTACCTGCTGGCGCCGGCTCTCTGGTACTACCTGTTCCGTACCCGCTGGGGACTCGAACTGCGGGCCGTGGGCGAAGAGCCGGATGCAGCCGACGCGGCCGGAATCCGCGTGCGCCGCACCCGCGTCCTGGCGGTGCTCGGCGCGGGCTTCCTGGCGGGAATCGCGGGAGCTCATCTGGCGCTCGCGCACGCCGGCACCTTCGCGGAGGGGATGTCGGCGGGACGGGGCTTCATCGCCATCGCGGTGGTGGTGCTGGGCCGCTGGAATCCCCTCCTCGTGCTCCTCGCCTCCCTTTTCTTCGGCGCGGCCTCGGCGCTCCAGTTCGAACTCCAGGCGGTGTTCGCCAACGTGCCCTACCAGCTCCTCCTGGCGTTCCCCTACCTGCTCACGCTCGCGGCCCTCGCGGGGTGGATCGGCCGTTCCAGGGCGCCTGCGGCCCTCGCGCGTCCATGGCCCCCGCGGTCGGGCGAGTGATGCCGCCTACCCGCGGGTGAAGTTCAGGTGCGAGCTGTTCGAGCGGGCGCGGCCGGCCTACTCGGCAGTGCTGCTTCCGAGCAGCTCGCACCCGATGCGGGCAATGCGGGTGAAGTGGGCGTCGTGCGTGAGAACCACGCTGGATGTCCGCGCGGCGCACGCGGCGATCCAGACATCATTCGAGGGCAAAGGCGTGCCGGCCGTCCTCAGTTCGGCTACAAATCGCCCGTATGCACGCGCAACCTCTTCGTCTGCGGCGATGATCTCGACAACGGGATGGGCGAGGAACTCCCTCAGGCGCTGGAGTTCCCCGGGGCGGTTCCCCATGAGCGAATAGCCCGTATACAGTTCCCCGAGCGCGATCACGGGAAAGCCGATCCAGCTTGCGCCGTCAATCGCGTCGACGGTTGCCGCGTCTCCGCGCAGGAAGCGGATGTAGGCCGATGTGTCGAGGCAGTAGCGGGTCACTTCCACATCTCCGGGTCGATCTCATCGAACGGAGCAAGCGCTTCTTCGAGCGCTCGAACGCGCTCCTCGCTCCATCCCCCCGACAGACGGGCAAGACCGTTGGAGCGGGTCGCTCCGACTCCGAGCCCCTGCCTCAGCAGGTCGATTGCCGTGCGATTGAGCGATTGTCCTCGCCTCCGCTTCTCCCGGTCAAGTGCCGCAGCGAGGTCGGGAGGAATGTTCCGAAGAGTGATCGCCTTCATGATATGACTCCATAAGAATGCATTCACCTGATGTCATATGGTCGTGTCATTCTTCCGGCCAGTCAAGGAGTTGATGAGCGGATCGGTCGCGTGAGGACGTCTTCATGGTCATTCCGGGCCGGGGCGCCGGGAGAACTCCGGGACATCGAACGCACGGTCGGCGAGTGCGCCCATGGTTTGGACGACATCGCATGGTCGGCAAAACGCCGCGGACCGAGTATCCTTGAAAGGGAATTCGGCGCTCCCTGCTCCACGCGCGCCGCACCTGACCCGGCGAGGACCCGAAGAGGAAGGAGAGAAGCCCATGAGACGGTTTACAGTCGCCTGCATTCAGGGACTCGCGCTCGTCGCCGCGAACACGGCGTGCGTGACGGTGGCACCGGAGATGGCTTCCGCGCCGGCGCCGGTTCCCGCGATGCAGACCACCGAGCCACCTCCCCCCGCCGATGCGGCGGTGGAGGCCGGGTCGCTTCCCCGGGTGACCATCGTGGCGACCGGGGGAACCATCGCGGGGGTGTCCGACACCCGCACCAGCTTCCAGAGCTACCGGGCCGGCACGCTCGGCATCGACGAGATGCTCGCGGAGCTCAGGCCCCAGATCGACGAAGTCGCGGACGTCACCACCGTCCAGTTCGGCAACCGGCCCTCCGGCGGCTACGCGATCGCCGACTTCTTCGACCTCACCCTCGCCGTCGAGAAGGCGCTCGAGACGGCGGATGCCGTGGTCGTCACCTCGGGCACGGGCAGCATGGACGAGTTCGTCTACTGGCTCGACCTGACCGTGCAGAGCCGGAAGCCGGTCGTCATCACCGGCGCGATGCGGCCCTGGACCGTGATCGGCACCGACGCGCACGCCAACCTGTTCAACGCCATCGTGCTGGCCGCCAGCGGCGAGACCCGCTGTTTCGGCACCGTGCTCATGCTGAACGACGAATTCCACGCCGCCAAGGAGGCATGGAAGGGCGATGCCTACCGGATGGACACCTTCGTGTCGCGCGAGCTTGGCAACCTGGGCTTCATCGACGAACTGGACGTGCGAACCTACCGGGCTCCCCCGCGGGTACAGCATTGTGCCGACCCCGAGCGGTGGATGACCCCCTTCGATCTGAACCGGATCTCCAGGGACGACCTTCCCCGGGTCGAGGTCCTCATCGGATACCAGGGCGCCGGGCTGGACGAGGCCATCACGGCGTGGGCGGAAGCCGGCGTCCGGGGCATCGTACTCGCGGGGGGCCGCGGGTCCGGGGAGGTCCAGGAGAAGGCCGAGGAGATGGGGGTGGTCTTCCGTCGCACCCATCGCTTCCGCACCGGCACCGACAACCTCTACCCGCAGAAGGCAAGGCTGCTTCTGCTGCTGTCGCTTGCGTTCACGGACGACCCCGAGCAGGTGGACGCCTGGTTCGAGGAGTTGGCCGGGGCTGAATTCAGGGTCGATCCGGGGAGGTAGCAACCCGGGGGCCGCCCCGCGTGTCCATGGAGAAGGCGCTTTTCCCCGCTGGCGCGCCGGGCTACGTTGCCGGCTCGATTGCTGTACGCATGACCAAAGGATGTATCCAGATGCCTCGATTTCCGCTTCTCCTCCGCGCCGCCCTGCTGGCCGCATGGGTCGCCGGATCCGTCCCGGCCGCCGTCCCCGCGCTCGCCCAGGCGCCCCCCGACGATCGCGGCACGGTCGCGGTCGGGCTTCTGTTGCGCCAGCTGGACGGCGTGAAGCGTGTGCTGATGACGGCCGCGCACCCGGACGACGAGGACACCAACACCATCACTACCCTCGCCCGCGGCATGGGCGCGCGCACCGCCTATATGGCGCTCACCCGGGGCGAGGGAGGGCAGAACCTCATCGGCACCGAGTTCTGGGAAGGGCTGGGGATCATCCGCAGCAACGAGCTCGTGGCCGCGCGCGCCATCGACGGCGGCGAGCAATTCTTCACCCGGGCCATCGACTTCGGCTATTCCAAGTCCGCGGACGAGACGCTCTCCAAGTGGCCGCGCGAGGAGATTCTCGGGGATGTGGTGTGGGCCATCCGGCGCTTCCGGCCACAGGTCATCGTCTCGGTGTTCAGCGGTACGCCGAGGGACGGTCACGGTCAGCATCAGGTAGCGGGCATTCTCACGCATGAGGCCTTCGACGTGGCCGCGGACCCGAGCCGCTTCCCGGAACAACTCGGGGACGGCATCGAGGCCTGGCAGGCGGACAAGCTCTATCTGGCGCGAGGCGGATTCGTGGGAGGCGAGTCGGTCACGCTGCAACCGGGAGCCTTCGATCCGCTCCTGGCTCGCTCCTATCTCCAGGTCTCGATGGATTCGCGCAGCCAGCACCGTTCCCAGGACATGGGATCGGCGCAGCCGATGGGCCCGCGGCAGTCGATCCTGGCGCTGGTGAAGACGGCGGAGGGGGTCGACGGCACCGGCAGTTTCTTCGCAGGCGTCGATACGACCTTCGCGGGCCTGATTGCGCAGGCCGTACCGCCGAGCGAGGCATCCCAGGGGGAGATCGAGACCTATCGGGCAGCCATCGGGGTCGCAGGGGCTTCGCTGGATGCGATGGCGCCGGAGCAGGCCGCCCCGGCGCTGGCGCGCGCCCTGGACGCGCTGGAACGCATCATCGAACGCGCGGGGGGCCCGAACGCGCCCCCCGAGGTTACCGAAGCGCTCGCGCGCAGACATCGCCTCGTGCGCCAGGCGCTTCTGGCCTCCTCCGCTGTGCTGACGCAGGGGCGCGCGAGCGACGACCTGGTCGTGCCCGGGGAGACCTTCGAGGTGCGGGTCGATCTCTGGAACGCCGGACGCTATCGGGTCGAGGGAGCCGGACCAGGGCTGGCGCTCCCGGAGGGCTGGAGCGCAGACCTGCTCGCGGGCAGAACCATCGACACTGGCGGGTTCGGCCCCCGCCGCACCTCGCTGACGACCGTTTCCGGGACCTCGGAGACGCTCGGGCCGGGTGAGATCCGCCGCTGGGTATTCCGCGTGGACGTGCCCCCGGACGCCGACCTCTCCCGGCGCTACTACCTGCGTGAGCCCCGTGAGGGCGACATCTACGCCTGGCCGGACGACTGGGGGCTGCGCGGCCTGCCCCACGATCCCCCCGTGGTGACCGGCGGCGCGCGCTTCGAGCTGGTCCTGGACGGCGGACCGACCGGATCGCCCACCCGGATCGCCCTCGCCAGCGACGACGAGGCGCGCTATTACGGGGTCGACCCCGCCCAGGGCGAGTTCACCAAGCCGCTGCTGGTGGTGCCCGCGGTGTCGGTCACGGTCGCGCCCGCACAGTTGGTATGGCCGCTTGGGGACACCGGGGCGCGCACCGTCAGCATCCGCGTCCGCAACGAGGCACAGGAGGGTGTCACCGGTGAACTCGCCCTCGAAGGATCGGGCTGGTCGGTTCTGCCGGGCTCCGTGCCGGTGGAACTCGCCTCACCCGGCACCGAGCGCACCTACACGCTCACCGTGGCCCCCGAAGCGGGCCAGGACGTCGGCCGCGACCGGTTGACGGCCACCGTGCGGGCCGGCGACGGACGCGCCTGGAGCGAGCGCGTCGAGCTCATCGACTACCCGCACATCGAGCGGGCGGCCCGGTTCCACCCCGCCGAACTGCGCACGTCCATCTTCCCGGTCGCGGTGCCCGAAGGACTGCGGGTCGGGTACATCATGGGGACGGGTGACTCCGGGCCCGAGGCGCTCGCCTCCCTGGGTATCGAGGTCGAGATGCTGGGGCCGACCGATGTGCTTGCCGGCGACTTTGCGCGTTTCGACGCCCTCGTGCTGGGCGTGCGCGCCTACGAAGCCCGCGAGGACCTGGCGGCCGCCAACGAGGCGGTCCTCGACTTCGCACGCGCCGGGGGCACCGTGGTGACCCAGTACAACCAGTACGCCTTTCCGGCGAGCGGCCACGCGCCCTATCCGGTAACGATCTCGCGGCCGCACGACCGCATCACGGACGAGAACGCGGCCGTGACCTTCCTCCATCCCGCAGCCCCGGTGCTCACCACACCCAACCGCATCACCGATGCCGACTTCGAGGGCTGGAGGCAGGAACGCGGCCTCTACATGCTGAACACCTGGGACCCGGCCTTCACTCCCGTGCTCTCCATGGCGGATCCCGGGGAGGCTCCGAAGGAGGGCGCGCTCCTGATCGCTCCATTGGGAGAAGGAGTGTACATCTACACCGGACTTGCGCTCTTCCGGCAGTTCGGGGACGGCAACCCCGGCGCCTATCGCCTGTTCGCCAACCTGGTCTCCCTCGACGGCCCGACTTGGCGACAGTATGTAACGCCCGTCCCGGACGCGGACGCGGGCCCAGCCTCCGGCAGCCGATGAGCGCGCCGCGTTCCGGAGGATTCGCCCTGGCGGGATTCCTCCTGGCCACCGCCGCCATGCTCGTCGCCCCGACCCGGGCCCATGCCCAGGCTCCGGTCTGGTCCGCAACGCTCACCGTGGCTCGAACGAATGCCGCGGACGCAGTCGGCTTTTGCGGGGGCGCCGCCAACTGCAGCGGGGAGGCGGCGCACTACGGCGCGCTGAGCGAACCGGGCTTCTCGATCGGCGGGACGGGCTACACCGTCACCAGCATCCGCTGGGGAGCCGGTGGGGAGGGCTACATCCACTTCACCCTGGATCGCGCCCTGTCCGACGAGGATGTGGCGTCACTCGTTCTCCAGCTCGATGACACCAGCCTGAGCCTGGCGGAGGCCCGAGTAAACGAGCCTGCGGAACATGACTTCACCGCCAACTACACTTGGGACGGAAGCGGCTCCGTCCCGGATGAGGCGGCCTCCGTAAGCGTGAGCCTCAGCCGCGGACCCGCGCCGGAAGGACAGGGCTGACCTCGGGGCGGGCGGCTCCAGCCTCGGTCCCCGGGGAGCTTTCCGCTCCGCATGGCGCCAATGGAGTTCATGCACAAGTGCGGGGAGGGATATGGGCCGCGCTTCGACAGTAGTTCTCGTGACGCTTGTGGCGGGCGGATGTGACGCGGGAATCCCCGGCTCGTCACGGCTGGATTCGTCTCGCGAGGTGGGCGACACCACGTTTGTATTCTCGTCCTCGCCCCTGCGAGGCACGGCGTCCCTTCGTGAGGTTTCGCGAATTGGCATGGTGGAGGGTCCGCCGGAGTACTTGATAAGCGGGGCGCCGATGTTCACTGTCGGCCCGGACGGAAGTGTCTTTGTCGCCGATCGTAGTAATCTTCGACACTTCGATGCGAACGGCACATACGTCAGGACGATCGCTCGCCGGGGCCAAGGACCCGGCGAGGTGAGGTCCGTGATCGGCATGGACCTCTCCGCCGACGGACTGCTGGCCGTGCTGGACTTGGGCAATCGGCGCGTCAATGCCTTTTCGCCCGATGGCACCCTCGTCCGGGAGATCAGACTGAGTCCGTCGGCAGGAAGACCCGGATACGGACGGGACGCCATCCGATGGGACGATGACGGTCAACTCTGGATCGCGCTCAACCCCCCGCGGAGCGGCTCCGCAGGCACTCTGCAGAGACCATTGTTCGGCCGGCTGATCGGCCACGAAGAGGTGACGGACACTGTGTTTCTGCCAGCTCGGGCCTGGGACGGTTGCGAGCGGCGACTTCCGCAATTCTCCGGAGGGTTCATGGAGGATAACCGCCTCCCCCACATGCCCTTCGCGCATTGGACACGGAATCGAATGGGCGCATTGGCCTTCGGGTGCTCTGCCAGCTACGCGATCGACCTCATCCGGCCGGATGCCGAGGTGACACGGCTCTCGAGAACGTGGGAGCCGCCGATGAGAACGGAGGACGAGCATGAGTATTGGTCTGACGGGTTCCGGATTCAGAACCTGGGTCGGCGCAGTGATAACGAAACTCTCGCGCAGCTTGGACGCGCAGGCCAGTCCAGACCGATTCCTCCGACTACGATCCTTCCGCGCGGGCGTCCCGCGTTCCTTCGACTCTGGATCACCGACGAGGGCCGATTGTGGGCTTGGCCAGGAGTGCCGGGCTGGAGCCGCCCCTGGACCGAAGAGGAACAGCGTTATCTGCGGCAGCAACCCGGAGGTGAACGGATGCTGTCGGGGCGATTCTGGACCTATTGGAATCCGACGGACGGATTCGATGTCTTCGACACACACGGTCGCTGGATCGGCCATGTCGATACACCTGAGACCTGGGACGCAAATCCCTACCCTGGGAGAACCGATCCCTACTTCAAGGGCGATACGATCTGGGCTGTGGTCAGGGACGAGTTTGACGTCCAGTACATAGCGAGGTTCGAAGTTGAGTGGCCCTCGCCCTACTAGGTGTCCCGGAGGCCGTTCATGGCGTACCTTCTCCGGGCCCCATGCATAGGGATCCGCGAGCGCCGGAGCGAAGCCGTGTCGACCAGGGACGTGCCGGAACAAGTGATTCCGACCGTGTCGGTGCTCCTGGCGCTGGTGTTTCTGATGACGGGTGCCATGAAGCTCATCGGGGGGTGGTGGGACCGGTTCGAGGTGTGGGGCTACCCCGTCTGGTTCTTCTACTTCATCGGCGTTACGGAAACGGCGGCGGGCCTCGCCCTGATGCGGAGGAGGACGCGGCTGTACGGCGCACTGGCGATCATGGCCGTCATGCTCGGCGCCCTCTTCACGCTGCTGCGGGCCGGCGACACCGACCGCATCGCGATTCCCGCGCTGGCATTCCTGCTCGCGGCCACCGTGGCCAACTATTCGAGGTAGCCGTACCTTCGTCGCTCATCCAACACTCAGGTCGTCCCGCACTCGCAACGCAAGGAGCAGAAATGGCGGACAAGGGAAGCAGGGGGATTACCATCGTATCGGTGCTGCTGGCGTTGCTCTTCCTGCTGAACGGCGGCATGAAGCTCGCCGGGATGATGGTCGAGCAGTTCGCGCTGTGGGGATATTCCGGCTGGTTCCAGTACCTGATCGGCGTCGCCGAGACGGCGGCCGGCGTGGGCTTCCTGGTGAAGAAAACCCGCTTCTTCGCCGCCGCGGCCATGATCCCGGTCATGCTCGGCGCGATCTACACGCTGGTCACGAACGGTCAGACGGGACAGGCCGTGGTCCCGCTGGTCGCGCTCTTGCTCTGCCTGCTCGTGGCGAAGAGGTCCCGGTAGGACCGCGATGCACCCTCGCGGGACCGGGCCGCGGACTTCGTTTCCGGCTCTCACCGCTTTCCGGATAGCCGTCGGCGAGGGAGTCGCCCGATAGCACGACGGAACGGCTCGCCCGATACGGCGGGCCCCGCGAGAGGGCGAAGGCTGCCATGAGCGAACGACGCTCCGCACCGTCCCGAGCTAACGTCGCCGTCATCGGTGCCGGCATCGTCGGCAATTGCCTGGTCGAGCATCTGGCGAAACTCGGCTGGAAAGACCTCGTGCTGATCGAGAAGGGCCCGCTTCCCAACCCCGGCGGGTCCACCGGCCATGCGTCCAACTTCATCTTCCCGACCGATCACGGGCGCGAGATCGCGCTGATCACCCTTGAGAGCCAGCGCCAGTACGAGGCGCTCGGCGTCAACACGACCTGCGGGGGAATCGAGGTCGCGCGAACCGAAGAGCGCATGGAGGAGTTGCGCCGGCGCATGACCTCGGCGCGCGTGTGGGGCATCGAGAGCGAGCTGCTGACGCCGGCAGGAGTTGTCGCCAGGGTCCCGTTCGTCAACCCGGATGTCATCCTCGGTGGCTTCTATACGCCGAGCGTGTCCGTCGTCGACTCGGTCGGGGCGGGCACGATCATGCGGGAGCGGGCGCTGGCCAGGGGTATGCTCACAGTCCTGGACGAGACCGAGGTGACCGGCCTCGAGGTCGGGCCGGTGCCGTTTGGGCGCCCGCGCATTCGGGCGGTCGCGACGACTCGGGGAACCATCGAGGTCGACCACGCGATCATCGCCTGCGGTGTCTGGAGCCCGCGCATCGCGGCGATGGCCGGCGCCACCATCCCGCTCACGCCGGCGGTGCACCAGATGGCCGATTTCGGCCCGGTCGAACTTCTGCTCGGAACCGGCAACGAGATCGGCTACCCCATCGTGCGCGACATGGACGCGTTCATGTACGAGCGCCAGAGCGACGGAGCCATGGAGGTTGGCTCGTACGCGCATCGTCCCATTCTGATGCACCCCGACGAGATTCCTTCCGTCGCCGAGGCGGAGCGGTCTCCCACCGAGCTGCCCTTCACGTCCGGCGACTTCGCGCCGCAACTGGAGCACGCGCGCGAGATCATGGGCGAGCTCCTGGCCGGCACCGAGATGGAGTATGCGGTCAACGGCCTGCTCTCTCTCACGCCCGACACGCAGCAGCTTCTGGGCGAGACCGCCGAGGTGGCCAACCTTTGGTCGGCGGCGGCGGTTTGGGTGCGGGAAGGCCCCGGCTCGGCACGCCTGGTCGCCGAGTGGATGACGCACGGCTACCCGCGCCTCCTCGACCCGCACGAGTCGGACGTCACTCGCTTCCAGCCGCACGAGCGCACGGGACATCACGTCCGGGCCCGCTGCCGGGAGCACTTCCCCAAGACCTACGGGATCGTGCATCCGCGCGAGCAATGGGAGTCCGCGCGCGGCGTCAAACGGTCCCCGTTCCACTCTCGGACCGCGGTGCTGGGAGCCGAATACTACGAGGCCCGGGGATGGGAGCGTCCGCAGTGGTACGCCTCGAACGAGGATCTGGTGGCACGCTACGACGTCCCGGACCGCCCGCACGAATGGGACCGGCGCTGGTGGTCGCCCATCATCAATGCGGAGCATCTGCACCTGCGCGAGAAGGTGGGCGTGGTGGATCTGGGCGCGTTCCAGGTCTTCGATGTCTCCGGGCCCGGTGCGCTCCGCTACCTGGAGACGATGACGGTCAACCCCTGCGACCGTCCGGTCGGCAGCTCGATCTACACGCCGCTGCTGACGCCGGACGGAGGCTTTCGCGCCGACCTGACCATCCAGCGGCTGGCCGAGGACCGGTTTCGCATCGTCACCGGCGTGTTCGACGGCGCGCGCGACGCGTTCTGGTTCCGCAAGTATCTGCCGGCCGACGGGTCGGTGCAGTTCGAGGACCGGTCGTCGGCGATCACCACCCTCGGCGTGTGGGGACCCGATGCGCAGAGGCTTCTCGCCGGCGTCGCCGACTGTGGGGTCAGCCAGGAGGAGTTCCCGTACGGGACGGTGCAGGACGTCCTCATCGACGGGATCCCCGCCACCATGCTGCGCATCTCATATGTGGGCGAGAACGGATGGGAGATCTACACGCGCACGGAACACGGCCTGGCGCTCTGGGACGCGATTTGGCGCGTCGGCCGTGAACTCGACGCGCGGCCGGTGGGGATCGGTGTCTACGGCACCACCGGACGCATGGAGAAGGGCTATCTGCTCATGGGCGCCGAGCTCACGTCCGAGTACTCGCCGGTCGAGGCCGGGTTGGCGCGTCGCCACGTGAAGCAGGCGGACTTCATCGGCAAGGCCGCCTGTCTGAAGGCCCGCGAACGGGGTCCGGTGGCGAGGATCTGCACGCTCACCATGGACCACCACACGAGCGCATCCGGCCTCGCGCGCTTCCCCACGGGCGGAAACGAGCCGATCCTGACCCTTGCCGGAGAGCGCATCGTCGACGCACTGGGCAGGGAGTCACGGGTGACCTCCGCCGGAATGGGGCCGACCGTGGGAAAGTACCTGCTGATGGCCTGGCTGCCGGCCGAACTCGCCCGCGTCGGCGAGCGGCTGCAGGTGATGTACATGAACGAGTGTTTTCCGGTCACGGTGGCTGCGGTCGGCAGCGCCCTGTTCGACCCGTCCGGGAGCCGGATGAGGGGATAGCCGGCGCCGCGAGCCGTGAAGACGTCTCAACTGAAACGTCAACCAGAGACTACACCGCCGCGTCCTCACCCCGCGCATGGGCCAACTCACGCGCACTCGGGTTGGCCGAGGGCCGGAACGGAACCTTGCAAACCCGCGCCCAGTCCGGTCTGCCGGGCTCGCTCGCGTATTCGTCCGGCAGCCGGACGGTGAGCTCCGTCCCGACGTCGGACATTCTCACCGGCACGTAGCCCAGGGCGATGTTGCATCCGAGCTCCGGCGCATGCCACGGCGAAGTCAGGTACCCGACCGGATCGCCGCCCTCGGCGCCGGACACCAGCCAGAAATCGGGCGCGTAGTCGTCGATGGGCCTTCCGCCCATCTTCATGCCCACCATGGCCATGGCGAACGGCGGCCGCCCGGCCTCGATCTCGGCGCGCATCCCTTCGAGCGCGGCCCGGCCGATGTAGTCGCCCTTCTTCTCGCGCGGCACCTGGTAGCCGAGGTTGCACTGGAACGGGACGGTCTCGTGGTCCATGTCCTGTCCCCACGAAAGGATGCCCGCCTGAATGCGGCGCTGGTGGCCGGGTGCGATCACCATGAGCTGGTGCGCCTCGCCCGCTTCGAGCACCGCGTTCCACAGCCTCTCGGCGTGCAGGGTCGCGTCGCGCAGGTAGATCTCGTAGCCCTTCTCGCCCGAAAAGCCGGACTGCGAGACGACCACCTTGCAGCCCGCGATCTCCGCTTCCAGGATCCCGTAATACGGAATCCCGCGGATTCCGTCGCCCACCAGATCGGCCATCAGCGCCAGCGACTTCGGCCCCTGGATCTGCAGCGGACACACGTCGATCTCGTCGATCCCGACGTCCATCTCCATACCCACGTTGACGCCCTGCAGCCAGAAGAGCAGGTCGGAGTCGGCCAGCGAGAACCAGAACTCGTCTTCGGACAGGCGCAGCAGCACCGGGTCGTTGAGGATGCCGCCCCGCTCGTTGCAGAGGATGACGTACTTGCCGTGCATCGGTTCGATGCGGGTGGCGTCGCGCGTGATGACGTAGTCGGTGAACCGTTCGGCGTCCGGTCCCTTGACCCGGATCTGCCTCTCGACGGCAACATTCCACATCGTGACGTGCTTCGTGAGCGCCTCGTGCTCCGCCGCCGCGCCCCCGTCCTCGGGCCGCACGTAGCCGCGCGGATGGTAGATGCGGTTGTAGACGGTGGCGCGCCAGCAACCCGCTTCCTGGGACAGATGCCAGTACGGCGACTTCCGCACCCGGGTGGAGATGAGCAACTCCACGGGCGTCCGGCCGCTCTGGCGGAGGTTGATGGGGACGACGCGGTCCGACTGATCGACGGTGTTGGGCTGGTTGACCATGGGTCTCCGGGATGCCGGGTTGACGCGATGACGCTTCCCAACAAGAGTCCGTCATGAACGGCTTCGCGACAACCGGACCGTCGGCGTGAGGGTAGTCGTCGATACCAGCGTCTTTCTGCCGGGCCTGTTCTTCGGTGGACCTCCGCGCGATGTCCTGGAGGCCTGGCGCGCCGGGCGCATCGAGATGGTGGTGTCCAGCGAGATCATTCAGGAGTACCTTCGGGTCGGCGAACGACTCTCGGCGCGGTTCCCCGATGCGGGTCTCGAGGCGGCCATGGAAACGATCGCCGCCAGGGCCACGCTGGTGTCGGCGCCCGCTTTGTCCGAACCCGTGTGCGAGGACAGCGACGACGACAAGTTTCTCGCGTGTGCGGTGGCCGCCGGCACCACGTACGTGGTGAGCAGCGACAAGGCGCTCCTTGCAACCTCTCCCTACCGCAACGTGAAGGTCATTCGTTCGCGTGATCTCCTGGACATGCTCTGATCCGGACGCTCTGGCGACTAGTTTGATCGCAACGACGTGATCCAGGGGATGGACGGTATCGGACCGGCTGACGAGGCAACGCGATGAAGCGGACATCACTCGGCGCAGCAGTCGCTCTGGGGCTGACGGTTGTGGCGGCGGGGTGTGCACTGGAGTTCGACCCGCCGAGCCCGGCGTCCATCGTGGTGTCTCCCGGGTCCGCGACGTTCACGTTCCTGGGCGAGTCCAGGGCGTTCACCGCGGCCATCCTGGATCAGGACGGCAACGCCATCGAGGGGACGGTATCCTGGACGACCGACGCGCCCGCCGTCCTCGGTGTGAACCCCTCCGGAGTGGTCACGGCCCTTTCCAACGGAACCGGCACGGTCAGGGCCGTCTTCGAGGGAGTCAGCGGCATAGCCTCCGCGACGGTCAGCCAAACGCCCACCACCCTCCTGCGCGTTGGCGGCGACGCGCAGACGGGCAGTCCGGGAGGGCCGCTGGTCGAGCCGCTGGTCGGCCGCCTCCTGGACGCGGGCGAGAGTCCGGTGGCGGGCATGGTGGTGTCCTTCTCGCCCGCAGCAGGGAGCGGCTCGGTCACTCCCGCGGCAGCGACGACCGACCCGGCGGGCGAGGCGCAGGCTTCCTGGACGCTGGGCGACGCTGTCGGCGCCCAGTCGGTGGTCGCGTCCGTGGCCGAGGGCCCCAGCACGGCATTTACCGCCATGGCCGAACCACCGCACGCCCTGCTCATTCTCTCCGGCGACGGGCAGGTGGCCCGGACGGGAAGAGAAGCCGGGGAACCCGTGCGAGTGCGGGTGATCTCCCGGTCGGGCGACGGGCTGAGCGGGGTCACGGTCGCCTTCGAGGTCACGGCCGGGGGCGGCTCGGTTCCCTCGTCCAGCGCCGTGACCGACGCCGACGGGATCGCCTCCCCGGGCCCATGGACAATGGGTGATCCCGGCCCGCAGGAATTGCGCGCCACCGCCCGCGGGGTGAACCGGGTGATCTTCCGCGCCACCGCCCTGGCCGCACCGGTCGCGCGCCTCGTGGCCGTCGAGGGCGACGGGCAGCGGACGGAGATCGCGCTCCCCGTGCGGGTTGCGCCCCGCGTGAGAGCGGAGGATGCCGACGGCAACCCGGTGGCGGAGACCACGGTCACCTTCTCCGCGAGCGGCGACGGCAGGGTGGTCCCGGAGAAGGCGACGACCGACTCGGCCGGGTTCGCGGCAGTCGAGAGGTGGAACCTCGGCAGGACCCCCGGAACCACCTACACGCTCACCGCGAGCGTAGCCAACGCGGACGGCACGTCGGCGACGGCAACCTTCACGGCGGAGGCGACGCCGGCGGTCTACGACATCGAGCTCGAACACGTCACCGCGTCGCTGCTCACCGGCTCCCAGCGCGAGGCCTTCGAGGAGGCCGAACGGTTCTGGGAGAGCGCGATCACCGCCAACCTCTCCTGGAGCACGCTGCGCAGGTCCTCCCTCGCCCAGTGCCTCACGAGCAACGGCATGTCCGGGGACGTCCCCGCCGACCGGGTGGTCGACGACCTGCTGATCTACGTCGAAATCAAGGAAATCGACGGGCGGTCGGGCGTCTTCGGAGGCGCGGGGCCCTGCCAGATTCGCGAGGGCAACTCGCTGCCCGCGGTCGGGGTGATGTTCTTCGACATCGCCGATCTGGACAGCATGGAAGCCAACGGCCAACTGGGCGAAACCATCGTCCATGAGATGGCGCATGTGATCGGGTTCGGAACCCTGTGGTCTCACCTAGGGCTCCTTCAGGACTCGGCCCGGGCCGACCGAAGCGCGAACACGCATTTCACCGGCGAGGCGGCGAAGGCGGCCTTCGACGAGATCCGCGGCAACAACTACACGGACAGCGATCTCGTGCCGGTGCAGCACCAGGGCGGCGTTGGCGTGTGGAACGGGCACTGGCGCGAGCTGGTCTTCCGGTCCGAGCTGATGACCCCTTTCCCCGACCGCGGCCCCAACCCGATGAGCGTGGTCAGCCTCGCGTCGTTCGTGGACATCGGATACCCGGAGGTCGACTACAGCGTGGCGGATGAGTACATGCTGCCACCCCCGCAATACGCGGCGGAGGTGGCGGCGGGGGTCGAGGCGGCTCCCGGTGCCTTCCGGGACACGACCGACTTCGGCAGGGAGATCCTGCGCATGCCGCTGACGGTCGTGGACCGCGACGGCAACGTGGTGCGGTACCTGAGGCCGCCGGAGCGCTGATTTCGCTCCCCTGGCTTCAGGAGTGCAGTCGCGGAAAAGCCTGACCCGAAACCTCGCGGTCTTGTTGCGATTCTGTCCCTGGTGACGTTGTAATATTGTCTCTCCATGTATTGCAATACTGTGTCTATCTATGTTGCAAACGTGTTTGCGTTCTGCTAGTCTTCCTTATCGCCGCCGGTCACAACTCGCGCTACAGGAGCATTCAGCATGGCACCGCACGAGACAGGGCTGCCGGTTGGAGGTGAAGCCGAGCGCTACGCACCGCGTGTGGCCGACGAGGAACTGAAGCAATGCCTGGCTGCGGCAGGAGCGGTGCTCATCGAAGGTCCACGCGCCTGCGGCAAGACGGCAACCGCTCATCAGAGGGCCGCAAGCGAAGTCTTCCTCGATGTCGACCAGACGGCGCAGGACATGATTGCGGTCAATCCGAGGCTGGTGCTCGAAGGAGGAGCCCCACGCCTGATCGACGAGTGGCAAACCGCGCCCGTGATCTGGAACCATGTGCGCCGGGCCGTGGATGAGCGTCCCGGCAAGGGCCACTTCATCCTCACTGGATCGACCGTTCCTCGCGACGAGAGTACGCGGCACACCGGCGCTGGCCGAATCGTGCGTCTGCGTCTGCGCCCCATGTCGCTATTCGAACTCCGACACAGCACCGGCCAGGTGTCGCTGCAGGATGTGCTCGACGAAGGCCCGGTAACGAGCCCAAGGATCGATCTGTCCGTGCAGAAACTCGCTGAACTGATCTGCGTTGGCGGGTGGCCGGGGCATCTCAGTGCCTCACCCGAGGACGCCATCCGCGTCAACCGAAGCTACGTCAGCGACATCTGCCGTGCCGATCTACAACGCGTCGACGGAGTGCGGCGGGACCCGGCGAGAGTTCTTCGGTTCCTGCAGTCGCTGGCTCGCCACGTGGCGACGCCGGCGTCGCTCGCAACCATCGCGCGTGATGTTGTTGGGCCCGATCCGGCCTCCATGACCGGGCACACCGCCCGCGCATACCTCACAAGCCTCGAACGCCTCATGGTTGTGGAAGACCAACCGCCCTGGGCGCCCCATCTGCGCTCCCGTTCCCGGCTGCGAATCTCCCCCAAACGTCAATTCGTGGACCCATCCATAGCCGTGGCCGCGCTGCACGCGGGACCGGATTCACTGCTCCACGATTTCGCCTGGTTCGGTCTGCTCTTCGAGTCGATGGTGATCCGGGATCTGCGCGTGTACGCCCAGGCCATGGGGGCGAGGGTCTACCACTACCGCGACAACACCGGCCTCGAGGTGGACGCAATCGTGGAGGCCGGACCCGGCCGCTGGGCGGCCTTCGAGATCAAGCTCGGCATCAGCCGGATCGACGACGCAGCGCGCTCACTCCTGAAGTTTGCCGATCGCGTCGATAGGAGTCGCTGCGGTGAGCCTGCCGTCCTGGGCGTGATCGTCGAACGCGGATACGGGTATGTGCGTCCGGACGGGATCAGCGTCATCCCACTCGGCGCGCTGGGGCCGTAGACTCTCCGCTACCCCTCCGCCTCCAGCGGGGCGTAGGGCTTCGTCCCGGGCACCATGATCCCGCCTCGTTTCGTGCCGAGGGCGATGTTTCCGTAGCGCTCCGCGTAGGCGGGAGGTAGTTCACGCCCGTCGCTCGCCGACAGCCACAGCCGCAGCAGGTGCCGCTTGCGCTCCGACTCGGGATGGTCCTCGTATCCGGTGCGGGAGTGGACGATCTGGTGGTTGTGCACGAACTGCATGTCGCCGGGCCGCAGTTCCATGTCGAGGCGGATGTCCGGACGGGCGGCGAGATCCTCGAACAGGTCCATGGCCTCGGTCTGCGCGCGCGACACCGGCGGCACCCCCTCGTGGCGCTGGGCGCCGTCGAAGAAGTCACGGGCGTAATACGTCGTGATACAGCCGGCGTGATGGTTGAAGACCGGCATCCGGTAGTACGGGAGTTTCCCCTCGGGAATTTCTCCCTTGCGGTCGATATGGATGGGTCGGGAGAGCAGCTTGGCCAGGTCGGGCCGCCGCCGGCGCATTTCGCCGTAGATGGTGGCCGAACTGGAGATGCTGCTCAGCCCGCCCTTCTTCGCGGGCCGCACGCAGAAGAGCCCGACGAGGTCGCAGGAGTCGGTGTGGAAGCGATGGCGCGCCCGGGTGGCGTACAGCCGGTGCTCGGGGTTGTGCGGGTCGTGGCCGATGTCCTTCACGTGGCCGAGCAGGTGCCCCTTGGCATTCTGGGAGATGGCTTCGCCGAGGTGCGTGCCGATCCCCCAGAAGGCGGTGGCGATCTGCCTCATCGACCGGCCCTCCATCGGCAGGCCCCGCATGAGCACGAAGCCGCGCCCGCGCAGCAACTCCTCGCGGATGTGCGCGAGTTCCGCCTCCAGCCCGGGAAGCGGGAAGTCGTCGCGCGTGATGCCGGCGATGTCGAGGCCCTTGCGTTCGATCCTTCCGACCGCAAGGTGAATCTCGCGGATCTCTCCTTCGGTGAAGTGGCGAATCCAGCTGCCGGAGCCGCTCATCTCGGATCCATACCAGACGTCGGGGCCACGCAGCCGGGGCGCGCCGCTCCCGTGGGATGATGCCGTCGGGTCTGTCATCTGGGTAATCCAGTGAGTGAAAACCAATATCGGATTACATACCTCGGGCGGAACCGGGAATCAGACCGTCAATCCGTGGGCGAGCCCTCCAGCAGCCCTTCCAGCGGCTCCTCCCGCGCGCCGTTCTCGTCACACACGGCGTAGGTAACCTGGCCGGATGCATACATCGACACGCCCGCGTACTCCCCCCTCTTGTTGAGCGCGAAGAAGCGCACGTTGAAGGCGGGTTCGCCGCGCGAGTTGAGGAGGCGCTCCTCGATGGTGTTCGCGCGTATGCGCTCGAGCGCCGCCATCCCCGCGTCCAACGGATGCATGCCGTCCCTCATCTTCTCGACGATGAGGAAGGAGCAGAGGTTGAACAGGTTGGCCTCGCCGCGGCCGGTGGAGCCCGCGGCGCCGATGTCGCCGTCGACGTAGAGTCCGGCGCCCAGGATGGGAGAATCGCCCGCGCGTCCGGGGATCTTCCAGGACAGCCCGCTGGTGGTGGTCACCCCGCAAATGTCCCCGCCCGGCCCGATGCCGTCGCAGTTGATGGTGCCCCAGAAGCTGCTCTCGTCGATGAGTCCCTCGCGCACCATGTCCAGCCCGGCCTGGTAGCCGGCGTCGAAACCCGCTCCGTTGCCCGCACCGCCCGGGCGCCCCCTGCGCGGATCGGGGAAGTGGCCGGGGTCGATGCGCCGCTTCCATTCCAGCCACAGCTCGCGCGAGCGGTCGGTGTTCAGGTCGTCCTCGATCTCGAAGCCCATCATGCGCGCGAATTCCTGCGCGCCCGCGCCCACCAGCAGGTGGTGGTCGGTGTGCTCCATGACCGCCCTGGCCACCAGCGACGGCGTGCGCACCCCCTCCAGCCCCGCCACGCCTCCGGCCTGCTTCTTCGGCCCGTGCATGCAGCACGCGTCGAGCTGCACCACTCCGTTCGCGTTGGGCAGGCCACCGTAGCCGATCCCGGTCTCGGTGGGGTCGAGTTCGGGGATGTTCACCCCCGCGATCAGGGCGTCCAGCACGTCCTCGCCCTCCACGATTCCCCGGAACGCCCGCTCCACCGCGCTCTCCGGGCCGCCGTTGGTGAAGCGGATTCCGCTGGTGTCGGAGATCACCACGGGGGAGACGGACTGCGGGGTGTACACCACGGGAGCGCCGTCCAGGGGGCGCGGTACGGCGCCGGCCACGCCCGCGGCGGCGGCGGTCTTGACGAAGTCGCGACGTTTCATCTTCGGGAATCCGGCGAGGGTTCGACAGGCCGGCCATGGGCACGTCCGCGCTCGCAGCCGGCGAATTGCGAAAGTATGGACAGGCCCTCTCGCGCCAAGCAAGTTTCAGCACATGAAAATCAGCGAGAAAGCGGTTCGCAAGGCGTTGCGCACGGTGAAGGATCCCGAGTTGCACCTGGATCTGGTGGTGCTCGGGCTGGTGTACGACATCGAGATCGAGGATGCGAACGTCCAGGTGCGCATCTCGCTCACCACGCCGATGTGCCCCGCGGCGCCACAGATCGTGGAGGATGCGCGCGCCGCGGTAGCGGGCGTGGAGGGCGTCGAGAACGCCGAGGTGCAGCTGACCTTCGATCCTCCGTGGACCCCGGAGCGCATCAGCCCCCTCATCCGCTCCTCGCTGGGGCTCTGACGAAGACCGCGGGCGGAGGCGAGGTCCGCGCGGGCAGGGTCGCGGACGGGTGCGCAGACGCCGATGACCTCGGAAAGGACGGGTAGCCGTGCCCTTCACTGAAGAAGAAATCAAGGCCCGCGTGCAGAAGGGCTACATCGTGGAATCTCCCGAGGAGATGACCGAGGGCTACAGGAAGGCCCTCGCAGTCCAGCTCACCGTCCAGGCCGACACCGAACTGATGAGCGCGCCGTCCTACTGGATGGCCGCGCGCCACGCGCCCTCCGCCAACACGCAGGTGAGCGCGCACGCCATCATCCAGGACGAGCTGGCGCACGCCAACATCGCCTATCGCCTGCTCGAGGACATGGGTATCTCGAAGCAGAAGCTGGTCTACGAGCGCGAGCCCCACGAGTTCAAGCACCCCTACGGCTTCGACCAGCCGCTCGACAACTGGGCGGACCTGGTAGTGGCCAACGGCTTCTTCGACCGCGCCGGCATCTGCCTGCTCTCGGACGTGCACCGCAACACCTCCTACGGGCCGCTCAAGCGGGCGCTGGTGAAGGTGGACATGGAGGAGACCTTCCACCTGCGGCACGGAGAGGTGTGGATGCGGCGCCTGGCCCGGGCCGGGGGCGCGGCGAAGGAGATTCTGCAGCGGTCGGTCGACTGGATGTTCCCCATGACCGTGGAGTGGTTCGGCCTGCCCGACGACCGCAAGCGGCACAGCGGCCAGCTCGAGTACAGGCTGAAGGGGCTCACCAACGACCAGCTGCGGCAGTTGTGGATGTCGTCCACGGTGCCCCTGTGCGAGCGGCTGGGCCTCGACGTCCCCGCGCATTTCGACGAGGCCTCGCAGTCGTACGTGCTCGACTATCCCTTCCCCTGCCAGTACGACGCGAGCGAGAAGCGCTGGCTCTTCGAGGAGGGCAGGATCACCTGGAGGCAGGTCTTCGAGCGCTGGAAGGGGCGCGGGCCGATGAACGAGATCTACGTCGAGTCGATCCGGCGGTCGCGCGGCCAGGTGAGCTCGTGGCTGAACTGAGCGTCGGGCTGCCGCTGCACGTGGCCTCGCACATGAGCGGCGGACGCGACCTGTGGTCCGAGCCTCTCCCGGAGCGGCCCGATGACCCGGAGGCGGCGGCGTGGCGCGCGCTCGGCGAGGTGCTCGACCCGGAGCTTCCGGTGAGCGTGACCGACCTCGGGCTGGTCTACGGGGTGCGGGTGGACGGCGAGCGGGTTGAAGTTCGCCTGACCTTTACCGCGACGGCGTGTCCGTGCATGGAGTTCATCGAGGAGGACGTGCGTGACCGGCTGCTCGCCGAGCCCTGGATCGCGGCGGTGGAGATCGAGCACGTATGGGATCCCCCCTGGACGAGCGCGCGCATTACCCGGGCGGGACGGCGCGCGCTCCGGGGTGCGGGGGTGAGCGCCTGAGGGCGCCGGCGGAGAGCGCGATGGAAGAAGCCGTCTACGATGTCTTCGCGCGCAAGCGGAGAGCCGAGCCGTTGCGCCACATAGGGTATGTCGACGCGACCGACGACGCCCTCGCGCGCGTCTACGCCTGGAAGACCTACGACGAGGAGAACTGGTTCGAGATGTGCGTCGTGCGCCGTGCCCACATCATCCCGGTGAACCGGACCGACGGTCCGTACGCGGCGCGCGCGACGGGCCGGCTCGGGCGCCGCGCCGGGGAAGTGCGGTGAGCGCTCGGGAGTTCTCCCCCGAAGTCCGGGAAGCGCTCCGGAGACTCATCCTGTCGCTCGCCGACACCAAGCGCCTGCTCGGCATCCGCTACAGCGACTGGCTGCTGGGGGCCCCTTCCATCGAGAGCGGCATCGCGACCGCTTCCATGTCGCAGGACGAATGGGGCCACGCGCGCCTCCTGTACGCCATGCTCAAGGACTTCGGTGTCGACCCCGTGGAGGTCGAGCATTCCCGCCCGGCCGCCGAGTATTGCTCGGCGTCCTGCCTGGACGAGCCCTTTGCCGACTGGGCCGCGGTCGTCGCCGGCATCGTGATTGTGGACGGGACCCTCTCGCTGGCGCTGGAGGGATTCGCGACGGGCGCCTACGACGCGGCCCGCCGGCGCATCCCCAAGATGCTGGCGGAGGAGGCGTTCCACCGGGATTTCGGACAAGCCTGGATGCGCCGCATCAGCGAAGGAGCGGAGGAGGGACGGGAACGGCTGGCCGCCGCGGCCGAGCCCTTGCTGGCCGCCGCGATCACGTGCCTGCTGCCCGGCGACGACGAAGCCGAACTGCTTGCCGGGGCGGGGGTGACGGCCCGACCGGCCGACGCGCGCGCCAGGCTGGCCCGGAGGCTGGCGGAGCCCCTGTCGGCGCTGGGGATGGTCCGCACCACCGATCCGCCGCTCCCCGCTGACTGGATCGCCAGCCGCCGCCGACCGGCCGGGGAGCCCGCCGGAGACGCCGTCGAGCGCGCGCGGGGGGACCGCAACCGGGCGTTGTTCGTCGAATGAGCGCCGACGAGGTCGCGACCGGCACCAGTTCCGGTCTTCCGGCGTCCCCCCGGTGCCCCTTCTGCGACAGCACCGAGACCCGCCTGGTCAATCCGTTCGGCAGCCAGCTCTCGGTGGCGACCTACTGGTGCGACGGCTGCCGCACGGCGTTCGAACACATCAAGTGGGCGGGGGCAGGTTCTCCGCCTGTCCCCTGAAGCATACCGGCGGCTCGCGGGTACGCATCCAGACAACCTTCCCGCCACCACACTTTCCATACAGACGAGACTCATGGAGAAGTTCTCCACATCACATCGCGGCGCCCTCGGGGCGGCGCTCGCCATGGTGCTCCTTGCAGCCTGCTCGGCCTCGTCGGCCCTGCCCCCCTCCCGCGGCCTGATCACCCTCTCGGGAGCGCGCGTCCCCCCCGACCCCGCGCGCATGGACTCCATCGACGTCTGGCTTCGCCCGCAGCTGGACAACATCCGGGAGGATCCCACCTTTCTCATTATCACCGACTTCCACGACGGACCCGTCATGCCCTGGGAGAACTTCGTCATGGAAGGCGACACTGCCCGCGGCAGCCTGGACGGAGCCATCGCCGACGCGCGGCCCGTGTACCTGGTATACGCGCACCTGCACCTCATGCACCGGATGGACCGGCTGGAGGAGTGGCTCCCGAATGCGGTCGGGCTTGAGGGGTACGAGCTCGAGCGGTCGATCGTGGCCCGCACCGCGGATGTCTGGTTCTACGGCCGTTCGTTGTACGGCTGGGCGCCCTATGTGCCCCTGGATGAACTGCTCTTCTCCAGCGAGAACGGTTATCTGGACGCCTATCTCCTGACCGCGCGCGCGGAGGAGTTCGCCATGGAGCGGGACGCCTGGCTGGACGAGAGCGCCGGGGCGCAGGAGGCGTACCGTACCTGGTTCCGGAGTGCGTTCGAGAACAACCCGCCCGGCTTGCGCTGATGCCGGACCGCGACCCGCGGGCTCCGGACACGGGCGCGCGGCATCGCGAATCTCCCGACGCGGGGCTGGTTGACGAATGGACCCGCGCGGGCCACTGGCTCTTTCGCTGGCGCAGCTACCTGCCGCTGCTCGTCCTGGCTGCCCTGGCCGCCCTCAGCTTCGCCTTGCCACCCGGTACTGCCGGCCAGTTGGACGGCTGGGAGCTGGCGGGAATGCTGGTGGCCGTGGCGGGGCTGGTGCTGCGTGCCTGGACCGTGGGGCATGCGCCGGCGGGGACCTCCGGCCGGGGAACCCGCAAGCTCGAAGCCGCCTCGCTGAGCACCGAGGGGATGTACTCGGTGGTGCGACATCCCCTCTACCTGGGAAACCTCCTGATCTGGGCCGGCGTGGCCACGACCACGGGCAGCCTTGCCGCCGTGGCGGTCACCATTCTCGTGTTCTGGATCTACAGCGAGCGCATCATGTTTGCCGAAGAGCGCTTCCTGCAGGAGCGTTTCGGCTCGGCCTTCACCCGCTGGGCGGCCCGGACACCCGCGCTGCTGCCGGCTCCGCGGCTCTGGCGGCCGTACCGGCTGCCGTTCTCGCTGCTCGTCGCGCTCGGGCGGGACCACGGCGCCTTCTACGCCTGGGTGGCGGCGACGACCGCGCTGGAAGTCGCAGAGACGCTGGGCGCGGGGGACGGCCTCGATCTGGCGCCCTTCTGGGGGATCTACTTCGGAGCCGGCACGGTGGTGTATGTCGTGCTCTGGACGCTCAAGAAGAACTCGACGCTGCTCGATGTGGAGGGGAGGTAGACGGCGCCGGTTGTGGAGAGCGTTGGCCGCGGTCCGTCCTCACGACGGCGTGAGCAGCCACTTGATCGACACAGGCTCGGTATCGGAGGCGTCTTCCCGTACGTGGACGTCGACGCGACCCGTATCGGCGAGGCGGCGGTTGCTGACCCTCCCTCCGAACGCAGCGAACCCTGTCACCGTGACGCTGCGCCGGGTCCCGTCGGGAGCCGTGGCGGTGAGCTGCGAGCCCCTGAGGTCGCGCACCCGGGGCGGCGCGCCCTCCTGCAGCTGGAGTCGCAGAATGCGACCGCCATGGGGCGCGTCCAGAGCGTCGATCACTCGAAAGACCGGGGTTTTCCGTACGCCGCTTGCGGCCATGCTACCTTGGGAGGTTGGAGTTGAGCCGCCGTGGCCCGGCGAGGGTCCCGGGGCGATGGAGAAACAAACTGGAAACCCGGTATCTGCCCGTCAATGCCGGAAGGAGGAGAGGTGACCGGGCCCAGACCCGAACACGCTCGCGCCGGAACGGAAGCGCTGCAGCTGGACGCCGACCTGATGCGCCGCCTGGGATACGAGATGGTGGACCGGGTGGTGGACCGCTGGACCGGCCTCCGCGAAGACCGCGCCTGGGGCACCGCAGACCGGACGTACACGGAGGCCCGTCTTCGCGAGCCGGCTCCCGAGACCGGCCGCGATCCGAACGAGGTCATCGACCGGGTTCTGCGCGACGTCCTCCCCTACGCGGGGCGCATCGACCACCCCCGTTTCTTCGCCTTCATTCCCTCCTCGCCCACCTGGCCGAGCTTCCTGGCCCACATGCTCACGGGCGGCTTCAACATCTTCCAGGGCACCTGGCTGGAATCGGCGGGTCCCAGCCAGGTGGAGCTGGTGGTGCTCGACTGGTTCCGCGAATGGCTGGGCATGCCGCAGACCGCGGGGGGCGTGTTCACCAGCGGCGGCTCGGCCGCGACCCTGAACGCCATGGTGGCCGCGCGCCACGCGGCGGGCGACGGCGAGCGGCTGATCCTGTACGAAGGCGATCAGTGCCACGCGTCCGTGGAAAGGGCCGCGCGCATCTGCGGCTTCCGCGCGGACGACCTGCGCCGCGTGCCCACCGACGACCGTTATCGGCTTGATGTCGAGGTGCTGGAGCACATGATCCGCTACGATCGAGCCGAAGGCAGGACGCCCTTCATGGTGTCCGCCAACGCGGGAGCCACCAACACGGGGGCCATCGATCCGCTGGACGCCATCGCCGATCTGTGCGAGCGCGAGGAGCTCTGGTTCCACATCGACGGGGCCTACGGCGGCTTCGCTGTCCTCGACGAAGGCGCGCGACGGAGCCTCAAGGGCATCGAACGTGCCAACAGCCTGGTTCTGGACCCGCACAAGTGGCTCTTCCAGCCCTATGAGACGGGGTGCCTGATGGTGCGCGACGCGGCGGTGCTGCGCGATGCCTTCCGGATCATGCCCGAGTACCTGCAGGACACGGACATGAGCCTGGAGCATGTGAACTTCGCCGACCGCGGACTCCAGCTGAGCCGCTCCTTCCGGGCGCTGCGGGTGTGGATGTCGGTCCAGATCCTCGGGCTCGAGGAGTTCCGCGTCGTGATCGGACGGGCGCTCGAGCTGGCGCGCAGGGCGGAGGCCTACATCCGGGGAAGCGCGCGCCTGGAACTGCTCAGCCCGGCCAGCCTGGGTGTGGTCTGCTACCGCTTTCGACCGCCGGGCATGGATCCGCCGGCGCTGGATTCGCTCAACCGCGAGATCCAGGACGAAATCGTGAATAGCGGTTTTGCGATGATCTCCTCGACGCGGCTTCAGGGTGACTACTCGCTGCGCCTCTGCATCCTCAACTACCGGAGCACCTGGGAGGACGTCCGCGCCACCCTCGAGCGCGTTGAAGAGATCGGACAGCGGCGCATGAGGGCGGCGGCGTGCGCCTCGTAGACCAGATCCTGCTGGCGGTGCTGCTGGTCCTCGCGCCCATCAACGGCGTTGCGCAACTGTGGCTGGCCAGGAATACCCGGGAGCTTGCACGCATTCCCGTGTACGTGAGTTCGGGGATCTTCATCCTCGTCCTGGGGGCGGCCAGCGCCATCGTGGGCGGGATCGGCGGGGGACCGGCCTCGCTGGGACTGACCTCGCTCGACCCCTTTGCGTTCGCGGCGTGGACGGCCGCGATCGCCGCGGCGGTGCTGGGGATGATGATGCTGTTCACATGGATCGCCCGTGCCGCCGGGCTGCGCGACTCGCCCTTCCTGGCCCGGCTGCTTCCACGCACCCGGCGCGAGCGGGCGTACTTCGCGGGCCTTTCCTTCGTTGCCGGCACCGGGGAGGAGATCGCCTACCGGGGGTATGCCATGTCGGCGCTGGGGGCGATGTCGGTGGGCCCGTGGATGGCGGCGTCGGTCACCTCGGTTGCGTTCGGGTTGTTACATTCCTATCAGGGTGCGCGAGGCATCGTGACGACCGGGGTGGCCGGGTTCGCCTTCGCCGCGTCGTTCATTCTGACCGGGAGCATCTGGCCCGCGATGGCCGCGCACGTCACGATCGATCTGGTCGCCGGGCTGGTTCTCGGCGAGAGGCTGCTCACCCATCGAGACGGAGGAACCGACGCGTGCGCGTAGACCTCGCTTTACTGGCGGACGCCGCCACGGTGGACAGCGCCGGCAAGCTGAACATCCTGGGCATCTTCGATTCGATCACCTCCACGCGGTTTCCGGCCAAGCACGGCCTCATCTCCCTGGTGCTGCGCTTCGCGGCGGGGCTGGAGCAGGCCGGGGAACACGCCATCAGCATTCGCCTGCGCGGGCCGTCGGGGGAGGACGTCCTGCGCCTGGACGGCAAGGTCAAGTTCGGACCCGGTCCCGCGAGTGATGGCGGGCAACTGAAGATTCCCCATATCCTGAACATGGACGGGATCGTCTTCAGAACCCCGGGCCGCTACGCTTTCGACGTGGACCTGGACGGCGAGCATCAGGTATCGCTGCCGCTCAGGGTGGTTTCATCCGCGTTCGCGGAGGCCGCCGAAGCCTGAGCGCCCCACGTTGCAGTCCCCGGCCGAGGAGTAGCCATGATGCAGATAGCCCGGTCGAGGGAACGCATTCTTCCGCGTCCCATCGAGGAGGAGATGCGGGAGTCGTTCCTCGACTACTCGATGAGCGTCATCGTGCAACGGGCGCTGCCGGATGTGCGCGACGGGCTCAAGCCGGTGCACCGGCGCATCCTCTTCGCCATGCACGAGCTGGGGCTGGCCCCGGACCGAAGCTACAAGAAGAGCGCCACCGTGGTCGGGGACGTGCTGGGCAAGTACCACCCGCACGGGGACAGCGCGGTCTACGACGCCCTGGTGCGCATGGTGCAGGACTTCTCGCTGCGCTATCCGCTGGTGGACGGGCAGGGCAATTTCGGTTCCATCGACGGCGATCCGGCGGCGGCGTACCGCTACACGGAGGCGCGCCTCTCGCGGGTGGCCGCCGATCTCCTGACCGACATCGCCCGCGACACCGTCGACTGGACGCCCAACTTCGACGACCGCCTGCAGGAGCCGGTCGTAGTGCCATCCCGGCTCCCCAACCTGCTGATGAACGGCAGCGCCGGGATCGCGGTGGGGATGAGCACGAACGTGCCGCCGCACAACCTCGGGGAGCTGGTTGCGGCGATCAGGAAGCTGGCGGACGACGAGGAGCCGACGCTGGACGAGCTGATGGAGGTCATTCCGGGGCCGGATTTTCCGACCGGCGGCTTCATTGTCGGGCGCAAGGGCATCCGGGAGATGTACCGCACCGGCCGGGGGCGCATCGTCATGCGCGCGCGCGTGGTGCGCGAGAAGATCCGCGGCGGGAAGGAGCAGCTGGTGATTGCCGAGCTGCCCTACGCCACCTCGAAGTCCAAGATCATCGCCCAGATCGCCGGGCTTTCGCGCAAAGGGTCGCTCTCCGAGGTGTCCAACCTGCGCGACGAGTCCGACCGCGACGGCGTCCGCCTGGTCATCGAACTGAAGCGGGGCGCCCATGCCGGCACGGTGCTGAAGCGGCTTTTCCGGCGCACCAGCCTGCAATCCACCTTCGGCGCCATTCTGCTGGCGCTGGACGGGGGCGAGCCACGCGAGTTCACCCTGAAGGAAATGCTGGAGCGCTTCCGCGATCACCGAGTGGAGGTCATCCGGAGGCGGTCGCAGCATGAGCTGGCCAGGGCGGAAGACCGCGCTCACGTCGTCGAAGGCATGCTGCGCGCCCTCGATTTCATCGATGAGGTGATCGCGATCATCCGCTCCTCGGAGGACCGCGCGCAGGCGGCGGAGCGACTGCAGGGCGAGCTGGATCTGACCGAGCGGCAGGCCGGAGCCATCCTGGACATGCAGCTGGCGCGCCTGACCTCGCTCGAGCGCCAGAAGCTCGAGGACGAGCTCGTGGGGCTGCGAAAGACCATCCGCGGGCTGCAACGCATCCTGTCGAGCGAGTACCGGCAGCTGCAGGTGATGCTGGAGGAGCTGGAGGAAGGGGTACGGGAGTTCGGGGACGCGCGCCGCACGACCATTCTGGACAGAAAGGCCGCTTCGAAGGAGGTCGTGGAGGCCGCGGAGGCGGACGAGGATGTGGTGGTCACCGTCAGCCATCAGGGGTTCGTGAAGCGCATGCCCGTGCACCTGTACCGCCGCCGGCTGGCGAGCGGGAAGCTGCTCGCCGGGATGAAGCGCTACCCGGACGACTACCTCGAACGCCTCTTCGTGGCGCGCACCCAGGGGTGGATTCTCGCGTTCACGGAAGGCGGCCACGTCCACTTCCTGAGCGTGGCCGACGTGCCCGAGAGCGGCCTGGCGTCGCGCGGACAATCCCTCTACGGCCTCACGGAGGGCAGCCGGGCGGATCCGTTCACCGCGCTGCTCCAGGTGGACAGCCTGACCGCGGAGGGACAGGTGGTGTTCGTGACCGGGCGCGGCACGGTGAAGCGGACGCGCCTGTCGGAGTTCTCGAACCCGCGGCAGGCCGGGCTGGCCGCTTCCCGGGTGCGGCCGGGCGACCGCATCGTCGCGGTGATGCTCTCCGAGGGCGGCGCCGACGTCATGCTGGCGACCCGCCAAGGGCGCGCGATCCGCTTCGCCGAGGGGCAGGTGCCGGTGATGGGAAGGGCGGCCTTCGGGGTGAAGGGCATCGGGCTGCGCGGTGACGACCTGGTGGTCTCCGCGCTCCTGATCCGCCGGGAAGGCACGGTGCTGGCGGTGTCCGACCAGGGGTGGGGCCGGCGCACGGACGTGAACGACTACCCGCGACAGAAACGCGGCGGCCTGGGCGTCCTGATGACTCCGCCCGGCGGCGGCAAGGGGCGGTTGATCGGAGCGATCGAGGTCCTCGACCAGGACGCGGTCATGCTGGTGACGGCCGCCGGCCGGATCACCCAGGTGGTGGCGGGGGACGTGCCGGTCACCGGGAGGACCACCCGTGGGACGCCGCTGGCGCAGGTGGAGGTGGGCGACCGGGTTGTCCGGCTGACCCGCACCCAGGGGGGCGGGGGGTCGGGTGGTGAGGGATCACAGGAGAAAACGGCGCGAGAGGGGACGGCACCGCTCTTCGCTGGCTGAGAGGCCGAAGACGTGGAATGCGCCCAAGAGTGGGCGGACGGGATTGGGGTGAAGGACAGGGAATTCAGTTGGAGTCCTACGGTTTCACTCTGATAACCCCAATAGCTTTCGTTCGCCTGGATTCAGCGCAGCCAGGGATACGCTGGTCTTTCCGATGTTCACGGCATCGCGTCGCGCTTCGTAGATGCGTTGTTTCGCTGTCACTGATCCTCCAATCAAAGTGGGACGGCAACGGGGCTTCGGGACACCGGCGAGGCGGACGCGCAACAGGAATCGGCACCAGCCGCGGGTTACGTCAGGGATTTTGCCCACCACTCCCATGGACGCCAGAGCCAGGCCGATGCCGCCATGGAAGCGCCCCGGATTTTGTCGACATTCACCCGGACCTGTCAGGTCACCTGCTTCTACGGATCCGGGCATCCCGTGCACGACGCCGCATTCAAGAAGATGTTCTCTCATCCGCTGATGATCGAACTGCTCGTGCGCGGCCATGTTCCCGAATGGGGAGACCGAGTCGACTATTCAACGCTCAAGCAACTGCCACCGGAACTTGTGAGCCAGAGCCTGCAGCGGCGCTACCCCGATATGATGTGGCGAGCCCGCACCGGCGACGGCGAGAGCGATCTGCTGATCCTGCTGGAGTTCCAGGCACGCCCTGACCGCTTCATGGCGCTGCGAACGACCACGTACGCCTGCCTTGCTCTTGAAGGTCTCGTTGAACGCAAGGCGCTCGCCCGGAATGGCCGGCTTCCAGAGGTCGTGTCCCTGGTTCTGCACCATGGGGACAGACCCCGGAATGCTCCTGTGCGACTGGCCGAGCTGTTCGGACGTTCCTCGCCGGGAGCATATCGACTGGTCCCCCGGCGATCCGCCGAAGAATTGGCGATCCCCATGCCATCCGACTTGCCTTCGATGGCGCTGGGCCTCGCCCGTGAGCGGACTCCAGAGGAAATGCGGCCGCAGCTTGGCGCGCTGAGGCGTGCGACAGAAGCATGCCATGACGAAGACTTCGACCGGTTCATGGGCGGCTGCGTCCGGGCGATGTTAGTTTCGAGAGGTTTCTCTGCCGAGCAACTGGAGGAGGCGATGACCATGGGAAGGGTCATGACGGCATTCGAGCGCGGGTTGGAAGAAATGGTCAGCCGGGGGCGCGTTGAGGGACGGGCACTGATGCTGCGTCAGATGGCAGCCCGGAAGTATGGATCCGAGACCGAGGACGAGTTGTCGTCCCTACTCGCCCGGCTCCCGGATCCCGAGCGCTTCGACCAGGTGGCAAGCGCCATTCTGGAGTGCGATTCGAGCGAGGAATTCATCGCCCGGGTGCGGGAGATCTGACACCCTGACGTAACGTCACCGCTACTCCACATACGCCCACAACCACTCCCGGCTCTCGCTGTCCAGCGCGGAGGTATCGCGCACGTAGTAGAGATCGCCGGAGACGTCCCGGATCAGGAAGCCCGAATCCGACACTTCGCGCGGCCAGTCGTCGCGCCGGGTCTGAAAGGAGCGGGGTCCCTGGCGGGTTTCGACCCGCCAGTACCGGATCTCGACTTCCTCCTCCACGGCGCGAATGCGCGTCACCTCCAGCACGAAACCGGCTTCGGCGAGTGCATCCTCAAGGGCCGCGCGCGAGCTCGCGTCGAGTTCGCCCGCGTCGCGCACCAGGGCGACCTCTTCGTCCTCGGCATCCCGCAACGACACGAATCGTCCCGGTTCCGTCCAGGGAAAGCACCGGTGCACCTTCACCCGGACTTCACGGCCTGCGGTCCGTGCCCACAACTGCCCGTCGATGCGCCGCTCCAGCTTCACCACCGGGCCTGCATTCCCCACCACCGCGCCCCTCCTCACCGTCGTCGTCATGGACTCCGTCGTCATCGTCGTCACTTCCTCGCATCGCATGTCTCAATTCTCCTCTTGTCGCGGACGCTGCAGCTCCAGCTGCATCTCGTGCAGACGCCGATAGATGCCCCGTGGATTCTCCAGCAGCTCCCCGTGCGTTCCCGCCTCCACCAACTGTCCGTCCTTCATCACGAAGAGACGCGATGCCCGGTGCAGGGTGGACAGCCGGTGCGCGATCGCGAACACCGTGCGTCCGGCCACCAGCCGGTCCAGCGCCTCCTGAATCTTCCGTTCCGTCTCCGTGTCCACCGCGCTGGTGGCCTCGTCGAGGATGAGGATGCGCGGGTCGTGCAGGATCGCCCGAGCGATCGACACCCGCTGCCTCTCGCCGCCGGAGAGGGTCTGTCCGCGTTCTCCCACCACGGTGTCGTAGCCGTGCGGAAGGCGGCAGATGAAGTCGTGCGCGTTGGCGGCCTTGCCCGCTTCGATCACCCGCTCCAGGCCGGCGTCCGGGTGTCCGTAGCGGATGTTCTCCACCACCGTGCCGTGGAACAGGTAGGGGTCCTGCAGCACCATGCCCATCTGGCGGCGATAGTGTCCGATCTCGAGCGCCCCGATGTCGACGCCGTCGATGCGGATGGTCCCGCCCGTGGTGTCGTGGAAGCGCGCGATGAGGTTGACGACCGTCGTCTTTCCGCCGCCCGACGGCCCCACCAGCCCGATCATCTCGCCGGGCTCCACGTCGAAGGTCACCCCGCGCAGAACCTGCCGCACGCCGTCGTACCCGAACGTCACCGAATCGAAGGACACCCGGCCCGCGAGCGGCTCGAGGCGCACCGCCCGCGGCTGCTCCACGATCTCCGGCTCGGTGTCGAGCACCTCGAAGACCCGGTGCGCCGAACTCGTCGCCCGGTTCATGGTGCGCGCCATCTGGCCGATGATCTCCACCGGCCCGATGAACATGGTGGTGTAGAGCAGGAACGAGACGAAGGTCCCTGCGGACAGGCCGGGCGCCGCGCCCGGTCCCTCGAGCAGCCGCGGCAGGGCGAACGCCCACACCGCCACGGTGGTCCCGTGCACCGCGAGCATCAGCCCCGGCCAGAAGGTCGTCCACATGCGATGGATCCGGTTGTACTCCTCCGTCACGCTGGCATTGCGGCGATCGAAGCGCCGCGTCTCCCGCTCCTCCTGGTTGAAGGTCTTCACCACGCGCATGCCGGGGATCGTGTCGGAGAGGATGTCGGTCACGCCGGACCACTTGCGCCAGGCGCGCATGAAGAGGCGCTGGATGCGTTCGCCGTGCAGGTAGATGGCCCAGCAGAAGAGCGGGACCGGCGCCGTCATCACCAGCCCGAGCTTCCAGTCGAGGCTCAGCAGCACGATGCCGAGCCCGCCCAGCATGACCAGCGACAGCGACACGTCCACCACTCCGAAGGCCAGGAATTCCCATAGCCGGTCGGTGTCCGAACTCACGCGCGTGATGATGCTTCCGGTCTTCTTGCGCATGTAGAAGGACATGGAGAGCCGCTGGAGATGCTCGTACAGCTCGGTGCGCAGGTCGCGCGCGACCCACTCGCCCAGCACGGAGAGCATGCGCAGCCGCACCAGCGCGGCCGCCTGCCGCACGACGTAGACGAGCGCCATCGCTCCAACGGCGACCCACGCCGCCAGCGTGCCCCGGGAGACATCCAGCGTACCGTCCTGCACCGGCTGGATGACATCGTCCAACAGGTATCCGGCGAGATAGGGGGGGATCAGGCTCACCAGCGTGATCAGTCCCGCCGCCGCAAGCCCGGCGGTTACCTCCTTCCGGTACGGCCGCAGGTAGCCGAGCAACCTCCAGATCACCGCTACCCGAGAGCCCGCGACCATGGCCTGGGCTTCGCGGATCGGTGCCGCCACGCTCTCGGCGTAGGTCTCGTCCGGCGTCGCCGGCTCGACGCGTCTGCCGTGCAACTGCTCCTCGAGAACGAAGCGCAGGTTCTCCATCGCGCGCCGCTGCCTGTGCGTGTAGCGCACCGTGGCGAGCGGCGGCTCGTCGGGTTCGGCCAGGAAGGACAACACGGTGCCGGAGAGACCCGGTGATTCGCTGACCGCCTTGATCGCGGAGCGTGGAACGCTGCGAATCTCCCACTCGCCGGATGCGTTCTCGTCGCGGGGGTCGTGCCCTGCGACCCTCCGCCGCGCGACCGCCAGATGCTCCTGCCCCAGGGCGACCCAGGTCTCCGACAGGCGGAGCCCGGCGTCCAGGTCGGCCAGGGCGTAGAGCTGCACCGGCGCACCGCTCCACGCCGCTTCGATGACGGCCCGCGCCCCGGCGGGCATTCTCCCCGGCTGGTTGGTGTATCGGGCGACGATTTCGCGGTCCATTCTCCCGCTGCGCCTCTTCATCTCCTCGCTCTGTCGCATTCTCTCTCACTCCACAAAAGCAAACGGCCCATCGGGTCCGCCGTGGAAGCGGACCCGATGGGCCGGACTTTCTCGGAAAGCCCCTGGCTCTGTTAGGGTTCGGCCTCCCTGGGCGGGGTGCCCCCGGCGACGTGCGCTACCGCGCGGCCGGCGGGCACGACGATCCGGAACCACACCGGAGCGGGACGCACTCGCGCCCTCCGGGTCCGGATCGGATGGAACTGAAGAACTCTCATAAGCCGGTCGGTGATTCTCTCGAGTTGGTGGCCGGATCGAAGGCGCGTCGGCCTGCCATGGATTGACGCGTGTTGCCTGCCGGCAACCTCGACGGAGCCGTGGCGGGAAGCCGCGCAGTTGCCCCTGTACGCACGACCGATGCGTCAGGTTTCAGAATCTCCTTCGCGGACTTGCGGTCCGTCCGGCGAGTGGAGCCCGGGCCTGCTACACCTCCGCTCGCCCTTGCAGCCTGTTTGAAGATTGCGGTAATCTCATGCAATCAGGCCGATGACTCGCTCTATGATTGCAGTTGTGATCCGTCCGTGACAGACTCGGCGCGCTTTTGGCGCGGAAGAAGACGCGAAGCCACGAAGCCGCGCAGAGCAACTGACAGGCGATCGAGACCTTCGGCTCCCACTGCGGAACGGAGCACACGATGCTGAGGTTCGCGGAGGAAATCCTTGTTCTCGTCCTGGACGAGGAGCGGGGGGATCTGGCCCCCAACCTGCCCGCGCGCTCACTCGACCTGGCGCTCGCCGGAGCAGTGCTGATGGATCTCGCGCTCGAGGACCGCATCGACACGGATCTCGAGCGCCTGATACTCGTGGATCCCACGCCTCTCGACGACGATATCCTCGATCCGACGCTGGCAGAGATCGCGCGCGCGGACCGGTCGCGCGACACGGCCTATTGGCTCGGCCGGATCGCCGCCCAGGGAGACGGCATCCGGCGTACCGCGCTCGCCCGCCTGATCGAGCGCGGCATTCTGAGATCCGAGGCGCACGGGCTTCTGTCCCTGGTTCCCGCCGTGTCCCGGTCGCGGCTCTATCCCGCCGCCGACGGGCAGCCGGTCGAAGAGGCCAGGCTGCGGATCATGCGCGTGCTGTTCAGCGACGACGTCCCGGATCCCCGGGACATCGCGATGATCGCGCTCGCCAACGCTTGCGGCGTGTTCCGCACCATTCTGTCGTCGGAGGAGCGCGAACAGGTCCGGGATCGCATCGATCTGCTGAAGCATCTGGACCTGATCGGCCGGACGATGGGCCTGGCGATCGAAGGACTCGAGGCGCGCGACGCACCACCTTCAGAGCCTCGGCAACCGAAGGAGATCCCGGCGGTGCCGGGCCTTCCGCTGCTGGGCAACGGCCTGGCCATGCGGAAGGGAGTCGTGACCTTCCTTGCCCGCCAGTACCGTGAGCTGGGTCCGATCTTCAGAATACGTGTTCCGGGGCGCCGGTTCGTGTGCATCGCGGGGCCGGAAGCGGCCAATTTCCTGACCTCGCGCGGGAAGACCGTGTTCCGGTCGCTCGAGCCCATGGCAAACTTCCACAACCAGATGGACGCATCGCGTTCGATCCTGACCATGGACGGGATCGATCACGTCACAACGCGGAAGGCCCAGGCCAGGGGATACGCGGTCCGGGTCATGAGGGATCGGTCGCAAGAGGTCGTCGACATCACGAGCGACGAGATCGCCAAGTGGCCGGTGGGGGAACCGTTCGAGGCGTTGCCGGCATTCCAGAACGTCATCGCCGAGCAAATGGGCTACATGATGGCGGGCTATTCCCCGCAGGGCTACACGCGCGAACTGTGCACACTCCTCGGCGGGTTGCTCCTCAGCGCCTCGGTGTTTCCGCACATCATGAAGCTCCCGCGGTTCCGGCGTGCCCGCGCACGAGGCCACGAGCTGGCCGAGACGGTCCTCGCACACAAGCGCAAGGTGGGTCCACGCAAATCGACGCCGGACTTCATCGATCTGATGCTCGAACTGCGCGAGGCCGATCCCCAACTCCTGCCCGAGACGAACCTGAGCTTGACCGTGCTGGCGCCGTACATGGTCGGACTGGATACCACGGCGAGCACGTGCGCCTTCATGCTCTACAACATGCTGAAGCGTCCGGGGCTCATGGGGCGCATGACCGCCGAGGCGGACGCCCTGTTCGAGAACGGCCCCGTGTCCGGCGAGGGGCTCCGGCGGCTCGACGTCTCACGCCGCGTGGCGATGGAGACCCTCCGGCTTCATCCGGTCTCCCCCGCCGTGCTTCGGACGACCGCCAACTCGTTCGAGTTCGCGGGTCACAGGGTCCCCGCCGGCACCCAGGTCATGATCGGTACGGCGGTCGGGCACACGCTCGAAGAGTACTTTCCCGACCCGGAGCGCTTCGACATCGACCGCTACACGCCGGCTCGCGGCGAACACCGGCAGCGCGGCGCCTACGTTCCCTTCGGGGCTGGCAACCACCGGTGCCTCGGCAGCGGTCTCGTCCCGCTCCAGCTCGGCCTCACCATGGCCACAATACTGAGGGAACTCGTTCTGGAACGGCTCGATCCGGATCATGCGCTGCGGGTGAGATCGTTCCCGACCATGCAGCCGGTGGGCTTCAGGGTCCGTGTTCTCGCCCGCCGGACGCACGACACGCCAGTGACGAACTGAACCAGGCACCAGGTCTCTTGACCGGCGCACCGTCCCGGGTCACCATCCCGCGCTACCACTCCCTCGACCGGCTGCGCGCATCCATTATGCTGCTCGGAGTGGTTCGGCACGCCGCGATGAGCTACGAGCCCACTGTTTTCGAGGCGTGGCCGTACAAGGACCCCCAGGCCGACGTCCTCGTCCACTGGTTGATCGTCTTCATCCGCGTGTTCCAGTTACCGGTCTTCTTCGCGATTGCGGGGTTCTTCGCGGCATACCTGGTCCAGGCGCGCGGCATCCGGGGGTTCCTGCGGCATCGATGGAGCCGGGTCGGGGTGGTGTTCCTGGTGGCCTGGCCAGTGGTGGCGGGAACGATGTACTTCGTGGTGACCTTCGCCTCCCGGTTCAGTTCCGTCCCGCCGAGCTATACCTACAGCGTGGACGAGCTGACCACGGCCCATGCATTGCGCTACATCTTCATGCACCTGTGGTTTCTCTATCATCTGATGATTCTCTGCGTGGTCGCGAGCGGTGTGCGGTTGCTCGTCGTCCGCATCCCGGAAGGCGTGCGCGCCCGGGCGCTGGACCTCTGCGAGCGCCTGGTCCACCGGGGGGGCATCGCGGTGCTGGCCCTGGCCGCGGGCGCCATACTGTACCGGATGCAGTCGTGGGAAATCGACTACTATGCCGGCCCGTTCCCACCCCTGCGCATGCTGGGGCTGTGGGGGCTGTTCTTCGCGTTCGGCTGGCTGCTGTTCTGCCGCCGAGGGACGCTGGAAGGCTTCAAGCGTCCGGCATGGCCCCTTTTCGCCGCCGGAATCGCGTGCTTCTTCGCCTACCGGTTCTTCGCTGACGCAGGCTGCCACGCCGGCCCGGACAGGGTCTGCACGGGAACTTCGGAGGCGTACCACCTGGGGACGGTCGTCTTCCTCTCGCTGTCCATGTGCGCCTTGGCCTATAGCCTCATCGGACTGTTCCTGCGCTACATGAACAGGCCGAGCTCGCGCTGGCGTTACATGGCGGACGCCTCGTACTGGATCTACATCGTCCACGTGCCGTTCGTGATCATGGTGCCCCTCCTCTTCGCGCGCATACCGCTTCCCGGGATCGTCAAGCTCGCGCTTGTCGTGACGATGGCCACCGGCCTGATCCTGTTGACCTACCGGTACTTCGTGCGGTCCACCTTCATCGGGAAACAGCTGAACGGGCGCCGCTACCCGCGAAGCGCGACCTGACGGCGGCGAGAGGCCCGGCCAGCCGTCGTCAGTGCTCGTGCACGTGGATGTGAAGCGGTGCGGTCACGAAATCGGCGTGCCCGGAGCCTACGGCCGTGCATCAGGCGGAAGACGATCTCGGTGTCGCCCTCGGCCACTCCGTGCAGGCGTCCCCCGAACTCCCCGGGGGTGTCCTGCTCGAATTCGGCTATGGACTCGTCCTCGACCTCCACCTCCAGGTAGAAGTCCTCGTCGAACTGGATCGGGTCCATGTCGTGGTCCACGAAGCGCACGGTGATGTGGGCGGTTTCCTCGCCCGGCTCGACCTCCGGTTCACCGGTCCACTCATCGTCGTGTCCGTCGTAGGACGCGATCGTCTGGCCGCTCAGCACCAGGATCGCACCCTCGACCTCCTCTGCGTGGTATTCCTCGGGTTCGGTCGCGCTCTCGCACGCCGAGAGGGCCAGGATGCCTGCGGTCAGCAGGGCGAACGGCAGTCTCAGTCTCGAACGTCTCATCTCTCTCTCCTCATCCGGGTTGATGTTCTGGTCGTTCCTGTCGCGAAGCCACGGAACCACGTCGCCTCGGCGCTCAGGCGCTGTCCCGTGACGCGCCCGAACACGTCGATTCCGAGTCCCGTTTCCATCTCGAGCGAGGGATTGCCGACGTCATATGAATTGGCCGCGAGGTGCGGCCCCTCCGAGTAGAGTTCGTTTACGTCCGGCGTGCGAAAGGCACGGGCCACGCTCGCACCCATGGTGAGCGGCCCGGTCACCCGCAGAAGTGCGCCCAGCGATCCGGAAACCGCGTCGAAGGAACGTGCGCGGATGTGTCCGATGTCGGAGAACTCGTCCTCCTCGTTCGGTTCCAGCTCGACCCGGTCACCGGGATGTCGCGGCCGATCAGCAGTTCGGCGACCGTCTCGTCTCGGTCACAGATAGGGGCTGAGCCTGGGGCCCACGGAAAGGATGACCTCGAACCTGCCGCCGGGCAGGCCCCACACGCCGTCGATCCGGACAATGTCATGAAGCGTGCCGAGCCCCACACCAGCGAAGGTGCGCGCCCCGCCCCCGGGCTCGACTCCCCAGTCCCGGGCGAGCGAGCCGGGGGTCCCGCCGACCGCTCCGGCACCGGCCAGCAGCCGCCCCGTCAGCCATCCAGGCACGAAGGTGAACCCTGCCTCGCCCGTCAGCAGGACGAAGCGGTGTCCCCCGAACGCCCGGAACCCGTGGCCGGGCAAGGTTCCGCGCCCACCCAGAAAGAACAGGAGCTGATGCGGCAGGGAGCCCCAGGAGGCGCCGGCTTCCAGCTGCAGGTTCACGCGCCGTGAGAGATCCCGTGCGGCCGCCCTGGCGTCTAGGCGGGTC
Source organism: Gemmatimonadota bacterium (assembly GCA_022826025.1). Taxonomy (GTDB): domain Bacteria; phylum Gemmatimonadota; class Gemmatimonadetes; order Longimicrobiales; family Gaopeijiaceae; genus BD2-11. The sequence goes on from JAJDVR010000012.1 coordinate 56,268, forward strand.
AGCAGGGTCAGGTTGCCGACGCCCTTCCAGCGGCCCACGGTGGCCGCCATCACCGCCTCGGCTCCCCAGTCGGGGATCCGGCCCCACCGGTAGCGGAGTTCGGCGCCGGTCCCGACAAAGATGCCTTCGCCCACGGGGTTGAGCGGACGCTGGTTTACCCCCGAGCCGGGCCCGCGCGACCAGACGGCGTCGGCTCCGCCGAGTTCCTCCACGCGGCCGCCGACGGTGATCGAGGCGGCGGCACCCAGCTGGCGCTCGACGTCCAGGCGGAGACCGGTGGCGAAGTACGGGTCGGTGTGGTCGATTCCCCGCAGGAGAGTGGACAGGGTGTTCACGATCCCGGAGGCGCCCGCACGCGGGCCTGCGTCGCGCAGCTGCCGGCGGAAGAGTTCGAGTGCTGCCACGGTCGAACCGTCTTCGCTGCTCACCCGGCCACGCACCATTCCGGACAGGGTGCCGGGGGCCGACTGGTAGCCCGCGACAGCCTGAAGGCGGGTCCTGTCGCGCGGCGCAAACGAGGTCCCGAGTCCGAAATGCACGCCCTCGGCGCGGTTGACCCGCAAGACCGACGAGAAGTCATCCACATACAGCCGCACACGGGGCAGCCCGCTGCTCAGCTGAGCGCGGGCCTGGCGCCGAACCTCCGCTTCGATCCGGGTCATGCTGACGGGAGAGAGCCCCTCTTCAGCCATCCGCTCCATGAGCCCGGCACGAAACTCCGTCGAGTCGGCCTGGCCGTAGGGCACCAACGTCACTCGGGGCCCGAGGAAGAACCCCAGGTCCAGCACGGGATCGAACTCGTAATCCGTAACCTCGAGGATTGCCCGGATCACCGTACCGACCGGGAGGTCGAGCTGGGGAATCTCGCGCCGGACCTCGACCACCTGCCGGTAGGGAAGCCACTGGGGCTCCTCCCACTCGGCCTCCTCCCACCGGGCGTGCTCCAGTCGCACCGTTATGCGGTCGCTCCGGGGATCCACATAGGATGCCGGCGTGAACGTGAACACCATTCGTACGAGCGCACCGGTCCGCGATTCGACGAAGACGCTGCCGATGAAGCCCGGGAGGCCCTCGTCGCGAGGCTGCACCTCGATTTCGTGCACCGTGATCGGTCTGGGCAGTGTGGGCGCGCTGATCCGGATCGAATCGGTGATCCGAAAGCGGTAGGTATCCTCGCCCTGGCTCCCGAGCGGATGCGGTACGTCGCGCACGTCGCGGCCCTCGCCGATCGAAATGCGGTCCCCGAAACCGTTCTGGACCGCAGTGAGCCTGTCGATGTAGTACCGGAAGTCCTGTACCGGCAGGAATTCCTGGCGCCTCAGCGCGCGAATGTCCTGGCGGGTCCGCCCGACGGCGTTCCTGTAGAGGTCTACGGCGACCTGGTCGACGCGCATGGGCACGGGCTCACCGCCGTCGTCGCGATCCAGGTAGAAATAGATGTGACCCTCGGCGCGTGCCTTGTAGGCCACCGATGTGGTCCTCGGCCCGGACGTCTCGCGCAGCTCCTGCGCCTGGCGCACCAGCGAGAGGACCCTGGGGCGATCGAATGCGGCGTCCTGGGCCAGCGCGGGCGCGCCGCCGGCCGATGCCAGCAGAAGGGCCGCAATGTAACGGCGCCGTGCGCCCTGACCGAAGGCACGGAGCGCCATCACGCTCTGACGGCTCAGCGGCCCTCTTCGACCTGGGCGTATGCGTCGTGCTCGTGGATCGACTCGTAGTTGACCACGTGGACCCTGAACCAGGTGACCTTCCTGAGCGCCCGCAGCCGGAGCGTGACCTCGCGCACCAGGTCCTCCACGAAACGCGGGTTGTCGTAGGCCCGCTCGGTGACCCATTTTTCGTCCGACCGCTTGAGCACGGGGTAGAGGTCGCACGACGCCGATTCGTCGACCAGCTCCACGAGGTCCTCGATCCACAGTTCGCCGTCGAAGCGCACCTCCACCGTCACGATTCCGCGCTGATTGTGGGCGCCACGGGCGCTGATCTCGCGCGAGCACGGACAGAGCGTCGTCACAGGCACCTTCACCGTCAGGACGAAGTCGTCCTCCGCTCCGCTGGAAGCGTCGAAGACGCAATCGTACGACAGCAGACCCCGGGCCCGCGTGATCGGCGCCCTCTTTTCCATGAAGTACGGGAACGAGATGCGCAGGTGCGCGGTTGCCGCGTTCAGGCGCTTGCGCATGGTCCGCAGAATGGTCGGCACGGCTTCGACCGAGATCTCGCCGTCGTGGGAGTTCAGGATCTCCATGAAGCGGCTCATGTGGGTCCCCTTGAAGTGAGAGGGGAGATCCACGGACATGTCGACGGAACCCACGGTATGCTGTGCGGTCTTGCGCCGGTCCCGCACCGCGATGGGGAAACGGATGTTCTGAACGCCGACCTTGGCGATGGGAACCTCGCGCAGGTCGGGGATCGCCTGCACGTCCGCAAGCGTCGTCTGGAGCGTCTCTGTCATGTGCCTTCCGACCCGCCGGCGGGTTCAGGGCTGGCCACGCGTCGCCCGTCGATCTTTCGCATCTTCTGCTCCACGACGGTCGCGAGGTCGATTCCACGGCTGTTCGCGAAGTTGATGAGCGCGATACACACGTCGGCGGCCTCGTCTTCGAAGGCCGCATCTTCGACGCTGCGGCCCTTCCACACCTTCTTTTCGAGGTTCGCCAGTTCGCCGGTTTCGCCAGCCAGTTCGAGGGCGAAGAAGCGGGGCGGGCGGACGGGGAAAGCGGCTGCCTGATAGCGCCGAAACTCCGACTGCAGGGTTCGCACTCCGCTGTATTCGGCAGGCAGCATTCGGCTGGCTGCGTCCCGTGATGCGTTGTCGGTCATGTGAAACTCGTATCCGGTCAAGTCGGGCGGCCGCTCCGCCCGTACCGTGAAAAAATGCCACAAACGTCGCATATTGTCGAACATGGACGCTAACGACAGATGCAAGCGGATGACTGCGGGCCCGGAATCGGACGGCCCCGGGGGAGCGCCGGTGCGGATCGGCATTGTCGTCGTTTCGGATCGCGCATCCCGCGGGGAATACGAGGACAGGGGTGGGCCCGCGGTGCGGGCGTATCTTAGCGACGTGCTGACGACTCCCTGGCGCGGCGTCACGCACGTCATTCCCGACGAGGTGGACCTGGTGCGCGACACGCTGGTCGGGCTCGTGGACGACGAGAGGTGCTCGCTGGTGATCACGACGGGGGGGACCGGACCTGCGCCCCGCGACGTGACCCAGGAGGCGACCGCCGCCGTCCTGGACAAGGAGCTTGCGGGCTTCGGCGAAGCCATGCGGGCCGTGTCGCTGGCGCATGTGCCGACCGCAATCCTGTCGCGCCAAACGGCCGGTGTGCGGGGGTCGGCGCTGATCATCATTCTGCCGGGCTCGCCCAAGGCCGTGCGCGAGTGTCTGGATGCCGTGTTCGCGGCCGTGCCGTACTGCGTGGACCTGATCGGCGGACCGTACCTGGAAACGGATCCGTCGCGGGTGGTGGCGTTCCGGCCACGCTGATGCGCCGCCGGCGGTGGCGCGCCGACCGCAGTGGTCAGGGAACTTCCCTGCCGCCTCAAACGCCCTTCGCGTCTGCGCCCCAGATGTGTTTGTGGAGCTGGGTCTGGAAGCGGACCGGCAAGCCGTCCTCCAGAATCCAGCCGGCCATCTCCTCCAGGTTCGTCTCCCCCCACACAGGCGACATCAGCAGCGCGTTAAGCGATCCGTCCCGGACGCGGTCCCCGAGGCCCCGCTCGGAGATGACGTCGCGAGCCCACTCGTAGTCGGCTCGATCCCCGACCACGAACTTCACTTCGTCCCGGGCGGTCAGTTGGTCGAGGTTCGACCACAGGTTGCGCGCGACCTCGCCCGATCCCGGGCACTTGAGGTCCATGATCTTGTGCGCGCGTGGATCGAGCGGCCCGACATCGATGGCTCCGGACGTCTCTACCAGCACAGTTAACCCCTCTTCCAGCAGCCGGTCCACCAGGGTGTAGGCGCCCGCCTGCGCGAGCGGCTCCCCGCCCGTGAGCTCCACCAGGTCGCACCCGTGCGCGCCCACCGCGGCGAGGATCGCGTCGAACGACATGCGCTCCCCCCCGCTGAATGCATAGGCCGTGTCGCACCAGACGCAGCGGAGCGGGCATCCGGTCAGACGCACGAAGGTGCAGGGCATCCCCGCCCAGGTCGACTCCCCCTGGATCGAGTGGAAGATCTCGGTCACGCGGAGCGAATCCTTTCGGACGGACGCGCGCGAAGGGGCCTCCGCAGCGGAGCGATCGCTTCCGACCGCCGTCATCCCGCTTGCTCTTCCTGGCGCTCGATCCCTTCGTCGAGCAGCGACTTCACCCGGTCCAGCGACAGCTCGCGCAGGCATCCCTCGGCGGCGGGGCGTCCCCGCTCGCGGCAGAGCACCGGCGTCTGCACGTGTCCGATCACGCCGAGCCCGGTGGCCGCCCAGCGCGGAAACACCAGGTAGCCGACGTAGGGCGCGCGCAGGTCCGGCGTCTGCTCCACCTCGAGCGACACCGTGTACGGGTGCCCGTCCGCGCCCTCGAAAGCCGGCGGCCGGTCGTGCGTATCCAGGTAGCCGCCCAGGGTCGCGTCGGGCACCCCGTGGACATCGTCGGGCGCGTGGCTGGAGCCCTCGCGAGCGCCGTCAGCCGCCGTTGCGGGTGCGTCGTTCTCGTTGCGGCGGTCGTGTTGCATGGTTCGTGGTGTGTCGTTCACGGTGAGTTGCCCACGGGCGCCGCAGCCGATGGCGGACCTTCCGCCAATCCCGCGACGCGTGGTTCAAATCCCTCCCACTGCACCTCCGGCACCTCCGCGAACCTCGTCGCCATCACTTCCAGCGCCTCGGGGTTGTTGTCCACGAGGATGAACCGGCGTCCCAGCTCGTGCGCCGCCATCCCCGTGGTGCCGCTCCCCGCGAAGAAGTCGAGCACCAGGTCCCCCGGGCGGGAAGAGGCCATGACGATGCGCCGGAGGATGCCCAGCGGCTTCTGGGTGGGATACCCGGTCCGCTCGACACCGCTGGTGGGCACGATGGTGTGCCACCATGTGTCGGTGGGCAGCTTTCCGCGCGCGGCCTTGTCGGGCCCCACCAGCCCCGGAGCCATGTACGGGATTCTCTCGATCGCGTCAACGTCGAAGACGTAGTCCGACAGGTTCTTGACGTAGAACAGGATGTTGTCGTGCTTCGCCGGCCAACGCGTCTTCGGCCTCGCCCCGAAATCGTA
>JAJDVR010000253.1 GCA_022826025.1 Gemmatimonadota bacterium
CTTCGAAGCCCTCAACATTCCCAGGGACCACCCGGCGCGGGACATGCAGGACACCTTCTTCGTGTCGGAGAACCACGTGCTCCGCACCCACACCTCGCCGGTGCAGATCCGCGTCATGGAGACGCGCCGTCCGCCGCTCCAGATCATCGCGCCCGGAGCCGTCTACCGCCACGACGACGACGCCACCCATTCGCCCGTGTTCCACCAGGTGGAAGGCTTCATGGTGGACCGGCACATCACCTTCGGCGACCTCAAGGGCGTGCTCACCCACTTCCTGGAGGAGATCTTCGAAGGGGAGGTGCGCGTACGCTTCCGTCCGAGCTTCTTCCCGTTCACCGAACCCAGCGCCGAAGTGGACATCGGCTGCATCCTGTGCCGCGGCGTCAAGGACTCCTGCCGTGTGTGCCGCGGCTCGGGCTGGCTGGAGATCCTGGGGTCGGGGATGATCGATCCCAACGTCTTCGACTTCGTCGGCTACGACACCGAAGCCTACTCGGGCTTTGCCTTCGGCATGGGAGTGGAGCGCATCGCCATGCTGAAGTACGGCATGGACGACATCCGCCTGTTCTTCCAGAACGACATCCGCTTTCTGAGACAGTTCCCGCTGTAGGAGCCCCCATCGAGCCGCGGCGCGATGGGGGCACGCGCGGGTTTGAAATCCGCGCCCCGCGACGTATCGCGCCGGCGCGGCCCCTGGTTGCAAGATCATGAAGCTGACCTACAACTGGCTGATGGAGATGGTGGCGTTGCCCGCGGACGCGGGGTCCCCCGGGCCTGAGGAAGTGGCCGACCGTCTCACCCACGCGGGACTCGAAGTGGAAGCGGTGCGGGCGCTGGCGACGGATGTCGGAGCGCTCATCGTCGAGGTGAAGCAGGTGGAGCCGCACCCCAATGCCGACCGGCTGTCGGTGTGCGAGGTCCACGACGACGGCGAGCGGCTGCGCGTCGTGTGCGGGGCGCCCAACGTGCGCGCGGGAATGAAGACCGCGTTTCTGCGGGCGGGTTCGGTGCTGCCGTCGGGACAGGCCATCGAGCGGCGCGCCATCCGCGGCGTTGCCTCCGAGGGCATGCTCTGCTCCGAGCGGGAACTGGGTTATTCCGACGACCACCGGGGCATCATGGAACTGCCGGCGGACGCTCCCGAGGGCGAGCCCGTGCACGCGTACCTGGGCATGGACGACTGGATGCTGGAGGTGGGGGTGACGCCCAACCGCGGCGACTGCCTGAGCATCCTGGGAATGGCGCGGGAGATCGCCGCCGTCACCGGCGGCCGGGTCAAGGCCCCGGTGATTCCCGAACATCTCCGCGAGCATCCGGCGGGGCTGCCGGTGGCGGTGGAGATCCTCGACCCGTCCCTGTGTCCGCGTTACTCGGCGCGGCTCATCGAAGGGCTGCGGCCGGCGCCGTCACCGCCGTGGCTGCGCTTCCGGCTGGAGGCCTGCGGCATCCGCTCCATCAACCACATCGTCGACGTCACCAACTACGTGATGCTGGAGACCGGCCAGCCGCTCCACGCCTTCGACGCACGCCAGATCGCCAGCCGACGGATCGTGGTGCGCACCGCCGGCGCATCGGGCACGCTCACCACGCTGGACGGGTCGGAAAGGGCACTCCATCCCGACGACCTGCTCATCTGCGACGGGGACACGCCCGCCGCCCTGGCCGGCGTCATGGGCGGAGCGGGCTCGGAGGTCACCGAGGAAACCGAGTCGGTGCTGCTGGAGAGCGCCCACTTCGACCCGCTGACCATCCGGCGCACGGCCAAGCGCATGGGCATGCACACCGAGGCGTCCCATCGCTTCGAGCGCGGCGTGGACCCGGAAGGGACGCGCTACGCCATGGACCGGGCCGTGGCGCTGTGGGAAGCCATGGGCGAAGCTCGGGTGGTGCCGGGCTACGCCGACGCCTATCCGGGGGCGCGTGCGCCGGCCGAGATCACGCTGCGTTATGCCAGTGTCGGGCGCGCCCTGGGAGTGGATCTCGCGCCGGACCGCGTCCGCGGCATACTCGAATCCCTCTGCATCGAGGTCAAGGGTGCGACGGCCGAGGCCCTGGAGGTGTCCGCGCCCTCATTCCGCTTTGACCTGACGCGCGAGGCCGACCTCGTCGAAGAGCTGGCGCGGATCCACGGATACGACAACCTTCCGGCGACGCTGCCGGCCGTGCGCATGGGTGCTGGAGCCGACGACCCGTTGCTGCGCTGGACGCGCAAGGTACGCACGCTGCTCACCACCCAGGGACTGAGCGAGGTGGTGACCCTGCCCTTCTGCACGCCGCGGATGAACCAGGCGTTCGGCGGCCTGTGGGACGGAGACGGCAGACCCGTGCGCATCACCAACCCCTTGCGCCAGGAAACCGACGAGATGCGACTCAGCCTGCTGCCGGGACTGGTAGAGAACCTGCACGCCCACGCCGAGCGCCGGAGCCAAAGCTCCATGATCTTCGAGTTGAGCAAGGTCTTCTCGCTCGGACGTGACGCCGGCTACACCGAGCGGCTGAACCTGGCCGGACTCATCCGCGGGCACCGGCCGCGGCGCGGACTCAAGGCCGAGAGCCCGGAGTTCGTGTTCGCCGACGCGAAGGGGATCGTCGAGGACCTTGTCGAGGGGACCGGTTGCGCCGGCATCCGCTGGGAGGCCCGGAAGGCGCCCGCGAGCCTGCACCCGGAAAGGTCCGCCACGGTCTTCGCGGAAGACGCCCGCGTGGGCCATGTCGGGGAGATAAGTCCGCGAGTTCGCGAGGAATTGGACCTGCCCCCCTGCTTCCTTTTCGAGCTTGACTTCGGCCCGATCGTTCACTATGCTCGACCGGATTTTCGCGTTCGGTCCATCCCTCGGTTCCCTTCGGTCGAGCGCGATCTCGCCATCGTCGTGGCGCGGGACTTTCAGAGTCAAACCGTGATCGATTGGGTTCACAAGCTGGATGAGAAACTCATCGAACGAGTGGAAGTCTTCGACGAATACACCGGCGCGCCCATCGAGGAAGGCAAGAAGAGCCTGGCCTACAAGGTCTTCTACCGATCCGCGGAGAAAACCCTTACGGACCAGGAGGTCAACGGCGTGCATGAGGACCTCACCCGCAAGCTGTGTTCCGAATTCGACGCTATGTTGCGCTGAACGCCTGACCGGCCCCGGGGCCGGCAGAGGATAGGGATGACCAAGGCGGACATCATCAACCGGATCTACGAGAGGGTGGGTTTCTCAAAGAAGGAGGCCACCGACGTCGTCGAGGCCACGTTCGAAATCATCAAGTCCCAGCTCGAGAAAGGCGACAAGGTCAAGATCTCCGGGTTCGGGAACTTCGTCATCCACGGCAAACAGCCGCGCAAGGGCCGCAACCCGCAGACCGGCGAGGAGATCACCATCGCGGGCCGCCGGGTGCTGACCTTCAAGCCCAGCCAGACTCTGAAGAAGAACATGAACACCGTCGCCCGCGAGGATCCCGACCCCGACGCTTCCGCCCAATCGTGATACAATCCGGTCTGATGGCCGTCATGATTCCGGACAAGCACTACTTCAAGATCGGCGAGGTCAGCACCCTCCTGGACCTCAAGCCGTACGTGCTGCGCTATTGGGAAACCGAGTTCGACATCCTGAATCCCACCAAGGCGAAGTCCCGCCACCGGCTGTACCGGCGCAAGGACGTCGAGTTGCTGCTGGAGATCAAGCGGCTCCTGCACGGGGAGGGCTACACCATCGAGGGCGCGCGCAAGAAGCTCAAGCAGGGCGAAGCCGACGACCACCGGACCAGGGAGAAACCGGACCACCGGCGGGAGCTTGTCCAGATCAGGGACGAGCTCGTTTCGCTCCGCGACTTGATTTCATGACGCCCGTCCGCTCCCCCTTCCGCTCCACGGGTTCCCCGTGGGCTGTGCGCGAATTGACCCGTTGCCGCTTCGGTGTTAAAAAATTTGCAGCAATGTCGGGGCGTAGCGCAGCCTGGTAGCGCACACGCTTGGGGTGCGTGTGGTCGCTGGTTCAAATCCAGTCGCCCCGACCATCATCCTTACCGGGACCATGGCAACCGGTGCCGTCACGTCACCTCAATCCAATGGCTCAATGGCCGTGAGTTCCAACAACCGCAGCGTCACAGCACTGGAGGGCGCCAGAGAGCGGATGGTACAGACCCAACTGCTGGACCGGGGCGTGAACGACCCGCGCGTGATCCACGCCATGCGCAAGGTGCCGCGCCACCTGTTCGTGGAGCCGGCGCTGGTCAACCGCGCCTACGACGACGACCCGCTGCCCATCGGCGCCAAGCAGACCATCTCCCAGCCCTATATCGTCGGTTACATGCTGCAGGCCCTCGCCCTCAAGGGCACCGAGCGTGTCCTGGAAATCGGCACGGGATCGGCGTACCAGACCGCCCTGCTGGCGGAGTTGTGCGCCAACGTGTTCTCGGTGGAGAAGCTGCGCAGGCTGGCGGTGCAGGGCCGCGCCGTGCTCGACGAACTGCGGTACTACAACGTGGCGATCCACGTGGGCGACGGGACCCTCGGATGGTCCGAGCACGCCCCCTACGACGCCATCGTGGTGGCGGCGGGCGCGCCCCGTGTGCCGGAGCCGTTGGCTCAGCAGCTCGCCGGCGGCGGCCGGCTCATCATTCCCATCGGCGACCAGACTTCCCAGGTCTTGAAGCTCGCGAGCCGCACGCCCAGCGGTCTCGAAGAGACGAGCCTCGGCGAGTGTCGCTTTGTCAAGCTTCTGGGGAAGTACGGCTGGCCGGGTTGATGTCACGTAGCTGAAGCTCGTGTGCGAATGTTCGTGGACGACGCCGCTGGTTCAGCCCATGTTCGCCCCCGGGGCGCTCTCGCGCTCCTTTTCCTCTACGTCATCCTTGCGGCCGCGGGTTGCAACTATGTCGACGAACGGGTCGACAGCCGGCGCGCCTCCGCCAAACGTGCCGGCGATGAACGCCGTCCGAAGCCGGCACGCGCACGCAACGGCATCTTCCATGCCGTAAAGAAGGGCG
>JAJDVR010000030.1 GCA_022826025.1 Gemmatimonadota bacterium
ATCCGCGGCCTCCAGGGGGCTCTTGGAACAGTCTTTCACCCCCAAAATAACCCTTTGACACCCCAAATGCAGCAAAACTAGCCTTCTCGTAGTTCCGTTACTTCAATGACGACAGCGACTTACGAGATTACGGACGAGAACCAGCTAGTTTCCAGCAGATGTCAGTGTAGATGTCAGGACCAGGGCAAGGCGCGTCAGTCCCGCCCCATCCAGTCGATGTCGGACAGATGGGCCAGCGCGAGCTGGAGCGCGTGGGTTCCCCTGTGCCCCTTCCCCTGCGCCCGCAGGGCGTTATACAGCTGGTGTGCCAACGCCAGTCCCGGCAACGCCAGCTTCATGCGGCCCGCCTCGGCGAGCGCGATCTCCATGTCCTTGACGAAGTGCTCGACGAAGAAGCCGGGATCGAAGTCGTTGGCGATCACGCGCGGGCCGTAGTTGGAGAGCGACCAGCTGCCGGCGGCCCCGGGAGCGACCGACTTCATGACGGTCTCCAGGTCGAGCCCTGACCTGTAGGCGTAGAGCAGGCCTTCACACATCCCGATCATCAGCGGGCCGATCAGCACCTGGTTGACCATCTTGGTGTGCTGCCCCGCTCCCGGTCCTCCCTGGCGCACGATGGCCTTCCCCATGGCCCGCCAGCACGGCCCGAGCGCCTCCACCACCTCCTCGTCCCCCCCGATCATGATGGACAGGCGCCCCTCGCGGGCCCCGATGTCGCCTCCGGACACGGGCGCGTCGACGCTCGCCACCCCCTTCGCGCGCGCGGCCTCATGGATCTCGACCGCGAGCGAAGGTTCACTCGTGGTCATGTCCACGAGGATGTTCCCGGGCTCGCATCCGGCCAGCGCGCCGTTCTCGCCCAGGATCACCTCGCGCACGTCGCGCGGGAAACCGACGATGCTGAAGACCACGTCGCTCTGCTCGGCCACCGCGCGGGGGCTGTCCGCCCACGCTGCGCCTTTTTCGAGCACCGACGCCGCCGTTGCGCGGGTCCGGGTGAAGACCGTCGCCGAAAACCCGTGGTCCATCACGTGCGCGCACATGCTGCGCCCCATGACGCCCAGCCCGATCCAGCCAATGCGGGTCCTGCCTGGTTGAATGTCGAGATCTGCCATGTCTTCCGGTCGTTGCCAGGTTGTGGAGGATGCGTGATGGACACGATAGTGTTGGAGCCGGGTGCCCGGGGCAATCACCATCGCCTCGCAACGCCGACAATCTCCGCTTCCACCCCCCTTTCCTACCGACGCGCGACCCGGTGCTCCCAACGCGCGACCCAGCAGGAGAAAGCCGATGAATCCAGAATGGCTTCCCTCGACACGGACCACACGCTCCCGCTCCCGCATCCTGCGCGCGATTAGGCTCCTGCTGGGCGCCAGCCTGCTCGTGGCCGCCCCGGCGGTTGCGTTCGCCCAGGACTTCGAGCTCGAGGAGGCAACCATCGCGGAGGTGCACGCCGCCTTTCTCTCCGGGCAGTTGACATGCGTGGAGCTGGTGCAGGGCTATCTGGCCCGCATCGAGGCCTACGACCAGCGGGGACCGCAGCTAAACACCATCGCCAACCTGAACCCCGCCGCCCTCGACGAAGCCGCTCGTCTGGACCAGGCGCTCGCGTCCGGCGGACTCAGCGGGCCGCTGCACTGCATCCCGGTTCTGCTCAAGGATCAGGTCGAGACCCGCGACCTGCCCACCACCTACGGATCGGCGCTCTTTGCGGACTTCGTGTCCTCCCGGGATGCCACCGTCGTCACCCGCATGAAGGACGCGGGCGCCCTCATCCTCGCCAAGACCAACATGGGCGAGTTCGCATCGCGCTATGTGGGCTCGGGCTTCGGCTTCATCCGCAACCCCTACGACCCGCGGCGCAACCCGAGCGGCTCCTCCGGTGGCACCGGCGCCGGGGTGGCCGCGAACCTGGGCATGATCGGCATCGGGGAGGACACCGGCGGCTCCATCCGCGGCCCGTCGGCGGTGCACTCGCTGGTGGGGCTCAGGCCCACCCTGCCGCTGGTCAGCCGCTACGGCATGATGCCCGCCAATCCCACCACCGACACCATGGGGCCGATGACGCGCACGGTCATGGACGCGGCCATCCTTCTGGACGCCATCGCCGGGTACGACCCCAACGACCCGGTGACCGCGATGTCCGCGGGGCAGGTCCCCGACTCCTACAGCGACGGCCTCTCCGAGGACGGGCTCGACGGGGCACGCATCGGCATCATCCGCGATCCCATGGACCAGGCGCTGGACACGGACTCGGAGGGATACCGGCAGGCGCGCGCCATCGTCGACGCGGCCGTCGAGCGGTTGCGTGCGCTGGGAGCCGAGGTGGTGGACAACGTGGCCATCCCGGGAGTGGACGGGATCAACGCCATCTACTCCATGAACTCCCACGAGACCGAGGCCGCCACCGACGCCTATCTGGCGGAGCTCGACGACCCGCCCTACACGACGCTGCGCTCCATCCTGCTCAGCGGGCGGGTGACGCCCTGGCGGGCGACCGGGCTGGCGGGCTCACTCGGAAAGACCACCAGCGACCCGGGATACCTGGACTACCTGCTGGCCCGCGACCAGCTCCGGCAGGACGTCTACCAGGTCATGGCCGACCACGACCTGGACGCGCTGGTGCACACCACCTTCGACCACCCGCCGTCCCTGATCGCCCCGGACGTCGAGACCAATCCCTCCCCGGCCGACGACTACGGCCTCGGCGACAACCGCCTCATCAGCCCGGTGACGGGCTGGCCCGCGCTCACGGTGCCCGGCGGCTTCACCCCGGACGGCCTGCCCATCGGCATCGAGTTCCTGGGCCGCCCCTTCACTGAAGGGATGCTGATTCGCTTCGGTTATGCTTTCGAGCAGGCCGCCGGGCACCGGCGGCCGCCCGAAAGCGCCCCGCCGCTGCGCTAGCGACTCGACAGGAAACCTGGGCTGCCCCGCTGCGCCGCGCTAACGCCCGCCGATCCCGGTCGCCCTCGACCGGCAGTTGGCCATCGTGGCCAGCGTGGAATCGATGCTGAGGAAGAGCGCCTCGCCGGGATCGACGATCAGCTCTTCCGTCGTGCAGGTCCCGCCCGCGAGCAGCGAGATCTCGATCGAGAGCGTCTGCGAAATGTCCCAGTCAAGGGTGTAGTTGGCTTCGGTCTTCCCCGTGAGGACGCCGATGTACTCCCGTCCGCGGGGATGCACCGCGTACATCCGGGCGTCGCTGAAGTTGTTGTTGATGATGCGGATCTCGATCTGATCCTCGAGGCCGGGCGTGATGGCCGGGTTCCCCTCCCCGGCGCGCGCGGCGCAGGCGGTGGCGAGCGCGGTCACCGCCGTCAACAGCATCGCCCGCATGAAGAGCAATGCCACCCCGCGGACTCTCCCGGGTGGGGCACTGTCCACCACCGTGGACACTCCCGATCCCCCCGTCATAATCGCTACCTCCACGCGCCCCGGGCGCGCGGCCGATTCGGGTCGCGCCCCCCGTTCCCTCGCTGTTATTCTTGCGTGCGCCCGGATTTCCTCGGTTCCATCACTCATCTTCGCCCCCTCTCAGTCAGGATCATTTCTCATCGGTTCAGGAGTTCATCATGAAGGCTCTCGTAACGGCGGCCCTCGGGTTCACGCTGGCCGCGGCGGCGCTCGCGCCCCCGCCCGCCCTCGCGCAGGAGCGGCGCAACATCACGGTCGACGATCTCTTCGAACTCGAGAACGTCGGCTCCCCCGTGGTCAGCCCTGAGGGCGACTGGGTCGCGTACACGGTCTCTCGCACCTCCCTGGAGGATGAACGCTCCTATACCCGCATCTACATGGCGCCGGTCGCGGGCGGTGACCCCGTCCCGCTGACGCGCGACAACCAGTCTGCCGGCTCTCCCGCCTGGAGCCCGGACGGCCGGTACCTCACCTTCACCGCGGCCCGCGATGGAGACGCGACCCAGGTGTGGGCGCTGGACCGGCGCGGCGGCGAAGCCTTCCCCCTGACGGATGTCGAGCAGGGCGTCGGCGGATACCGCTGGTCCCCCGACGGCACCCGTCTCCTCCTCACCATCCGCGATGCCGAGGAGGAGGACGAGGATGCGAAGCCCAACGCTCCGCAGGATCCATGGGTCATCGACCGCATCCAGTTCAAGCGGGACGGAGCCGGTTACCTGACCGGCTCACGCATGACGCACCTGTATGTCTACAAGATCGATGCCAGCGAGTTGCGGCAGCTCACCTCGGGGCGCTGGAACGAATCGCTGGGCGTCTGGAGCCCGGACGGCACGCAGATCGCCTTCGTCTCCAACCGCACGGAAGACCCGGACCTGAACGCCAACAACGACATCTGGGTGGTCCCCGCGGATCTCGAGGAGCCCACCGACTCCCCCACGCAGATCACGACCAATCCCGGCTCCGACGGCTCCCCGCAGTGGAGCCCGGACGGACGCTGGATCACCTACACCACCGGCATCCGCCCCGACCTGATCTGGTACGCCACCACGCACCTCGCCGTGGTCTCCGCGGATGGCGGCGAGCCCCGGCTGCTCACCACCGACCTGGACCGCAATGTGCGCTCGCCCCGCTTCTCCCCGGACGGCGAATGGATCTGGTTCGGGCTCGAAGATTCGTCCGAGAACCACATCGCCCGCATTCGTCCGGACGGCTCGGAGCTGGAGCGGCCGGTGTCCGGGGGGCTTTCCGTGTCGGGCTTCGACTGGAACGGCGACACCTTCGCGGCCCGCGTCAACTACCTGGACCGCCCGGGCGAAGTCTACGCCGTGGAGGACTACGCGGACGGCGAAGCCGGCCTCCGCCGGATTACGGGCCACAACGACGACTTCCTCGCCACCGTCAACATCGCCGAAACCCGCAACATCCAGTTCCCCTCCGAGGGCGGAATCGAAGTCGAGGGGTTTGTCACCTTCCCGCCCGACTACGAGGAAGGCCGCGCCTATCCCACGATCCTGCGCATCCACGGCGGCCCGGTCTCCCAGTACAGCCACTCCTTCCAGTTCGAGTCGCAGCTCTTCGCGGCCCGCGGCTACGTCGTGGTGCGCACCAACCCGCGCGGCTCGTCCGGCTACGGACAGGACTTCTCGGCGGCGCTTTGGGCAGACTGGGGCAACCCCGACTTCAAGGACGTGATGGCGGGCATCGACTACGCCATCGAGCAGGGCTGGACCGACCCCGACCGCCTTGGCGTGGGCGGCTGGTCGTACGGCGGCATCCTCACCAATTACGTCATCACCCAGACCAACCGCTTCGAGGGCGCCATCACCGGAGCGAGTGAAGTGCTCTACATCGCCAACTACGGCCACGACCACTACCAGCGGCAGTGGGAGGCCGAGCTGGGGCTTCCGTGGGAGGGCGACAACCGCGACAACTGGGAGCGCATCAGCCCCTTCAACAAGGTGCACGAGGTCACCACCCCGACCCTCATCATGGGCGGCGAGGACGACTGGAACGTGCCCATCCTCAACTCCGAGCAGCTCTACCAGGCGCTGCGCCGGCGCGGCGTGCCCACCCAGCTCGTGGTCTATCCGGGCCAGAGCCACGGCCTGCGCGTCCCCAGCTACCAGAAGGACCGCTACGAGCGCTACCTCGCCTGGTATGACCGCTGGGTCATGAACGCCGACCGTCCCGTGAGCTGATCGCTCGCTGTCCTTCACTGAGAACCCTTCATGAGAATCATCGTCAACGGCCAGCAGGCATTCGGCGCGAGCGTCCTTGCGGCGCTGGTGGAGCGTGGCGAGGACATCGTCGGCGTCTACACCCGTCCTGAGAAGCCCGGTCAGCGCCCCGATCCGCTCGCGGACGCGGCCCGCGACCGTGACTTGCCCCTCTTCCAGCCCTCCTCCTTCAAGAGCGAGGACACCTGGGCGCAGATGCGGTCGCTCCGTCCCGATCTGGGCGTGATGGCCTACGTCACACTCTTCGTGCCCGAACAGGCGCTCAACATCCCGACCCACGGGACCATACAGTATCATCCCTCGCTGCTCCCGCTCCACCGCGGCCCCAGCTCCATCAACTGGCCCATCATCTGGGGCAGGGAGAAGACGGGGCTCTCGATCTTCTGGCCCGACGACGGGCTCGACGAAGGCCCGATTCTCCTTCAGAGAGAAGTCGACATCGGCGCTCATACCCTGGGCAGCCTCTACTTCAACCACCTCTTCCCCATGGGGGTCGACGCCATGCTCGAGGGGGTGGACCTGGTGCGCGCGGGCGAGGCGCCGAAGATCCCGCAGGATCATTCCGCGGCCACCTACGAGGGCTGGTGCAGGCACGAGCACGTGCGGGTGGGCTGGAACCAGCCGCTGAGGCAGACGTGGAACCTCGTGCGCGGCGCGGATCCCCAGCCGGGGGCATGGAGTACGTTCAACGGCGCCTGGGTCAAGCTCTACGGCGCTTCGAAGATCGATGAGGCGCTCTCGATTCGCCCCGGGCAGGTGACCGGCATCGGCGCGGAGGGAATTCGCATCTCGGCCCCGGATGGCCAGCTGCTGGTCGGCAAGGTGCGGCCCGAAGGGGGGAAGAAGATGGCCGCGGGCGAGTGGGCGGAGTCGGTCGGGTTGAAGAAGGGCGTGTTTTTCACTTGAGGGACGCAACGTATCGGAGAGGCGGCTGAACGTACCCGGGACAGGGGACAAGGGGTGAACAGGATGGCTTCGCAGGAAGACAGGCGGCGCGCGCTGGAGGGGATGGTTTCTCGGGTGCGACGCCGCTTTCCGGATGTGAAGACCATCAGCGCGGCCACCTTGCTCGAGCGGCTGCCCGACGACGACACCGTGCTCGTCGATGTCCGATCTCCGGCCGAACGGGCGGTGTCCACCCTCCCCGGGGCCCTCACCCCCGACGAATTCGAGGGCCGGCTCGACGAGCTGGGCGAGTGTACCGTGGTCGCCTACTGCACGGTGGGCGCGCGGAGTTCGAGATACGCACGCCGCATGAGCAGGAAGGGCGTGCCGGTGCTGAACCTGGAGGGCAGCCTGCTCGCGTGGACGCACGCGGGCGGAGAACTCACCGATGGCCCGTCGCCGACGAAGCGGGTCCACGTCTTCGGGCCCAGGTGGAATCTCGCCGCGGACGGATACGAGGGCGTTTGGTAGGCCGCGCCTCCGCGCTCCTTCTCCTGCTCGGGCTCGCCGGCGAGGCAAGCGCGCAGATTCCGCAGATCTCCCTCCCCCCGGAGTGGTCCAACTCCAGCGAGTTCAGCTTCATCCAGACGAGGGGCAACACGGAATCGACCACGTTCGGGCTCGCCAACGAGTTGATCACGGAGTGGGAGCGGACCGAGACCCAACTGGAGTTCGGAGCGCTGCGCACGAACACCACCCGCTTCAAGCGGTCCGCCATCGGCACAGCCGACGACTATCGGGTCGAACAGGAAAGCGAGACCCGGGTTTCCGCGGAGAACTACCACATCCGCTTCCGCGGCGACCGCGAGTTCTCCGAGCGGTCGTCGGTGTTCGGCCAGCTGGGATGGGCCCGCAACACCTTCACCGGCATCGATGGCCGCTACGTGCTGGTCGCCGGCATGTCGACGCGGTGGATGGAGGACGACGTGCACCAGCTGCGCAGTTCCTACGGGATCACCCTTACCAGGCAGGACGACGTGGTGCCCGATCCCGACGCCGCCAAGACCTTCCTCGGACTCCAGGTCTCCGGCGAATACGAGATCCAGCTGACCGACAACACGGAGTTGAAGAGCACCCTGGTGGTGGACGAGAACGGCTTCAATCCGGCGGACCTGCGCGCGGACTGGGTGACCTCGCTGGGCGTCTCGATGAGCGAGCACTTCGGGCTGCAGGCCAAGTTCCAGTACCTGTTCGACAACCGCCCGTCGCTGGTCGACGTCCCGCTGACGAGCCTGCAGGGTGAGTCGACGGGCAAGGTGCCCATCCCGCTGGACAAGTCGGACCGGGTGCTGACCATGGCGCTGGTGGTGAATTTCTAGGTTCGGGGCCGCCGGCTGGATGGATTCAGTCTCCCGACCGCCCGGGCTTGCGGGCCAGAAAGTAGAACATCGGGGTGAAAATCCCGGCCTTGCCACTCTCGACCAGCGCGTCCGCCGTCCTGTTCAACAGTGAGCTGACCGCGGCGGTCCCGTCAGGGAAAACCCGCAACTTCTCGCCGACCCTCAACACCCGATTCGTCAGGGCGCGTCCAATGGGCGTGCGCGGGATGCTCATGAGGCTGAGGTCGCGACCCTGCAGAGCACGGTACCAGGGCGTTGTCGGGTCGGATGCGGTGGCGCGGTCGCCCGATTCGACGAGTTCGAATCCTGCCGCGCGCAGTGCGGTATCGATCTCAGGCGCCAGCGGGAGGTCCGGAAGCGCATTGCCCTCCACGATTCTTTCCTTGATCCGCATGTGCTCTGCAGTGCCGGGATCGAAATCCTCGGTGAGGCACCAGTCGTAGCCCGCCAGACAGGCCCCCGGCCGCAGGACGCGGAAGAGCTCCCGGAACGCTGCGGTCTTGTCCGGTGCGTGCGCCAGGGACTCGATCGCGATCGCGGCATCGTAGCGGTCGTCACCGTCGGGGATCTGCATGAAGTCGCCGTGGATGAAGCGGCACAATGACCGGACATCACCAGTGTGCGCCTTCGCGCGCTCGATCTGGTAGGCGTTGTTGTTGAGCCCGGCGAAGCTGGCGCCGGTATGGTGGGCGAGCGCGGCCATCGGCCCCCCTACACCGCACCCCACATCGAGCACCCGCATCCCCGGCTTCAACGCCAACCGATCGGCGAGAAAGCGCTGGTGCCTGAACAGGGACGCCATGAAGCTCTCGCCCCGGCGCCGGGGTGCAAAGTGAAAGGACCGCCCCCAGCCGAACTCGTAGAAATCGGTCACCAGGTCGTAGTAGTGATTGACGAACGACCGATAGTGCTCTTTTCTGCGCTCCGAACCGGCATTGTGGATCCCGGTGTACCGATCGACCACTGATTTCACTTCATCCCGAGCAAGATCCGCGAGGGAACGGGGGTTCGATTGTCTTGCGGCGGGCGTATCAGTCATCGCCTCATGTGGTCCCGTTTGCACGATTGCTACGCGCCAAATAGATCACAGCCCATTCAGTATCGAGATTAAATCACGATCTAATGGCTTCGGCGCATGACGTTACCGTATCGTTCGCGCAGCGTGCAAGGGGGGCGACACGTTGCGGGCATCGGAGCGAATCAGGAGCCAATCGTCGCCGAACGGGGTCAGCCGGACGCAACACAGCCCGTCTCCGGCTTCGTCGATGGCGACCACTTCACGGGCGTGGATCTTCCGCCCGCTGGCTTGCCCGATGATTCCATGAGGGGCCGGTCCCATTTGCGCGAACCCGCGGGTTTTTCGACTTTTTCAAGCTCGACAATCGATCCGTTGCATGGAGTAACCGAGATGAAGATCCGTCCTGCCAGCGTCCTTTGCCTCCTCGCCCTGCTCGCGCTCGGCGCGTCGTCCCTCGCCGCCCAGGAACCTGCGCGCATCGTGGTGGAGGAGGGGGTGCTCACCCTCCAGCCCGGTGAGAGCGGACAGATCACGGCCAGCGTTGTCGATGCCGACGGGAACGCCGTCGATGCTCCGATCATGTACATGGCCCGGGGTGCGCGCGGGCGTCTGGACGTGAACAGAACCACCGGCGCCGTCGAGGCGGTGTACGGGGGTGACTACCTGGTGACCCTGATGGTCGCAACAGACCGCAACATCCGCGCGGAGATGACCGTCTCGGTGCCGTACCCGGCGCTCGACCGGGTCGAGATCTCGCCGGGCGAGAACGGGCGCTTCTACGTGGGCACGGTGATGCGCCACCGCGCCATCGTGTACGACGCGGTGGACGACGTCCGCGGCGACGTGGAGCTGGGCTGGAGCACCAGCGACGAGTCGGTGGCCAGCGTCGATCGCTTCGGCGTGTTCAGCGCCCACGCACCCGGCCGGGTCACCCTGACGGCAGCCGCCGAGGAGGTCGCGGGAGAGGTGGTCTACGACGTGGTCGCGAGCCCGGTCACCTCGATTTCGCTGTCGGGGAGCCAGGAGGTGGGCCGCACCGGCGACGTGATCCGCTTCGAAGCCGCGCCCATGGCGGGCGACGACGCCAGCGACATCCCCGTGACCTTTTCGGTCGTGCCCTACGCGGATATCGAGGCCACGGCGGACTTCGCGCCCGCCGAAATCGACCAGCAGGGCCGCTTCGTGGCGTACCGGCCGGGGGTGTACACGGTCGTGGCCACCGTGCCCGGCCACTCGGCCAACCAGACCATCCGCATCGAGCCGCGCAACGTGAGCGAGACGGTGGAGTTCATCGGCCAGGGCGCCGTGCGCGACGTTCCCACCTCCGACCTGTGGGTGTGGGAGGGCATCGACGGCCGCGACTACGCCATCACCGGCACCTGGGGCGCCTACGGCGCGACCTACTGGTGGGACGTGACCGACCCGGCCGCCCCGGTCATGACCGACTCGCTGGTGGTGGACGCGCGCACCACCAATGACGTGAAGGTCTCCGAGGACGGCCGCGTCTGCGTGATCTCGCGCGAGGGCGCCTCCAACCGCCGCAACGGCATCGTCATCGTGGACTGCTCGGACCCGCGCAACGTCGAAATCCTCTCCACGTTCGACGACGAGCTGACCGGCGGGGTCCACAACGTCTTCGTCCATGACAATCACGTGTACGCGGTGAACAACGGCGTCCGCTTCGACGTGATCAACATCGAGGACCCGACCAGCCCCCACCGGGTGGGCCGCTTCGAGCTGGACACCCCCGGCCACGGCATCCACGACATCTGGATCGTGGACGGAATCGCCTACACCTCCAACTGGGCCGACGGGGTGGCGGTCATTGACGTGGGCGGCGGCGACCGGGGCGGCAGCCCCTCCAACCCGGTGCTCATGACCAGTTTCGCCGACATCGGCGGGGCGACCCACGCGGCCTTCCCGTACTGGAGCCCGACCGGGCGCTTCTACATCTTCATGGGCGACGAGATCGGCCGCCCCGGCTTCAACGACCTGGACGCGGAGCGCACGCCCCCGCGCATGGCCGGCTACATCCACGTCGTCGACTTCACCGACCCCAACAACCCCGAAGAGGTCGCGCGCTACGAGATCCCGGAGGCCGGGTCGCACAACATGTGGATCGACGGAGACCGCCTCTACGCGGCCTACTACAACGGCGGCACCCGCGTCATCGACATTTCCGGCGAGCTCAAGGGCAACCTGGGCCTGCAGGGCCGCGAGATCGCCCACTACGCCGCCAACGACCCCGACGCCTTCGTGCCCAACGCGCCCTTCAGCTGGGGCCCGCAGATCCACAAGGGCCACCTGTTCATCGCGGAGCACCACTCGGGGCTCTGGTCGGTGAGGCTGCAACCGAGGAGGACGCTGGTTCCGTGACGAAGGGCCTGTCGCGGCGCCATCGCCGCGCCACGTCACACCGGCTCGCAGCCGCCGCGCTGCTGGCCGTGCTCGCCTTCGCGGCCGAACCGGCCCACGCGCAGTCCTACCGCGCGTACGTGGCCGCCGAGTCGGAGGACGAGGTCGCGGTGCTCGAGTTCACGCCGGAAGGCGGGCTCTCGGTGGAGAAGGTCATCCGGGTGGGCCGCTGGCCCGCGGAGATCGAGGGCCCGCACGGGATGTTCTTCGACCCGTCCGGCGAATACTGGTACCTGACCCTCGGGCACGGCTTCCCGAACGGCTACCTGCTCAAGTACGAGACCGGCCCCGACACCGTGGTGGCCGCGACCGAACTCGGCTTCTTCCCCGCGACCGTCTCGCTCACCCCCGACGGCGTGCTGGCATTCGCGGTCAACTCGAACTTCTACGGCGACCACGTCCCGAGCACGGTGTCGGTGGTGGACACCGAGGAGATGTACGAGATCGAGCAGGTGACGACCTGCACCATGCCGCACGGGTCGCGCATGTCGCCGGACGGCATGCACAACTACTCGGCGTGCATGATGGACGACCAGCTGGTGGAGATGTCCACCTTTTCGCTGGAGGTGACCCGGCGGCTCAACCTGGTGACGGGAGAGCCGGTCGGCGAACCGGTCGCCCACGGCGCGGGGATGAGCGGTGGGGGGATGGCCGGTGCGATGGGCGGCTCCGGCATGGCCGCGTGCTCCCCGACCTGGACCACCCTCTCGGGCGACGGACGCTTCGTCTACGTGGCCTGCAACCGGGGCAACGAGATCGTCCAGGTGGACCTCGAGTCCTGGAGCGTGGCCCGGCGCATCCCCGCGGAGGGCGCGCCCTACAACCTCGCTCTCACCCCGGACGGATCCCGCCTGCTCGCAACCCTCAAGGGCAGCGGCCACTTGGCGGTGTGGGATCTCGACACCGCCGAGATGCTAGCGAAGATCAAGAGCATCCAGGAGGTTACCCACGGGGTCGCGGTGACCTCGGACAACCGCTTCGCCTTCGTCACCGTCGAAGGGATCGGAGGGCAGCCGGGCATCGTCGAGGTCATCGACCTCGCGACCTACGAGCGCGTCGGGATGGCGGAGATCGGCAAACAGGCCGGAGGCATCACCCTGGTTCCCGGAGCCAGCTAAGTGGCCGACAACACCACACCTCCCTACCGCTGGGCGGGCGGGGTCGCGGGGGCCGTGTTCCTCCTCTATGCGGCGACCGTGGCTCCCACCACGGCGTTCTGGGACACGAGCGAATACATCGCCACCGGGCACATGCTGGGCATCCCACATCCCCCGGGGAACCCGCTCTTCGTCGTTCTGGCCCGCGCCTGGGACATCCTGCTGGCTCCCCTGGGGATCTCGACCGCAGTCCGGATCAACCTCTTCTCGGCAGCGGTGAGCGCGGCCGCCCACGGCTTCTGGTTCCTCGTCGTCCATCACATCCTGCGCTTCTTCTCCTCCGACCGGCGCTTCCGGCTGGTGGGGGCGTGCGCGGCGGTGCTGATCAGCGCGACGGCGTTCACGGTCTGGAACCAGTCCAACGTGAACGAGAAGGTCTACACGGTCTCCCTCCTGACCATCGCCCTCCTTACCTGGCTCACCTTCCGCTGGCAGGAAAACCTCGGAAAGGGAAGGGAAGACAACCTGCTGGTACTGATGGCGTTCATCATGGCGCTCTCCGTGGGCAACCACCTCATGGCGCTGCTGGTGCTGCCGTCCCTCTTCCTCTTCATCCTCGCGGTGCGCGCGCGCACGCTGCTCAGCCCGCGCCTCTACGCAACCTCGCTGGTCGCGGTCCTCCTGGGGCTGAGCATCCACCTCTTCCTGCCGATCCGCTCGGGGCTGGATCCGGTCATCAACGAAGCGCAGCCCACCTGCGAGGGGGTCTCCGACGCGCTGGTGAGCATCGCCACCTACGGCAACGCTGGATGCGAGGAACTGTCGTCGGCGCTCAAGAGGGAGCAGTACGCCAAGCCACCGCTCGTTCCGCGACAGGCGCCGCTCTTCGCCCAGTACGGGAACTGGATGCAGTATTTCGACTGGCAGTGGGCCCGCGGCGTGGCCTTCGAGGACAACCGGTTTCCTCCCAGCCGGCTCCTTTTTACGCTGCTGTTCCTGGCGCTGGGCGCACTCGGCCTCCGAGAACACTATCGGAAAGACCGTGCCAGCTGGCTCTATCTGGCCTCGCTCTTCGGCATCCTCTCCGTCGGGCTGGTCTACTACCTGAACTTCAAGCTCGGCTATTCCTTCCCCGACCAGGGGATCGAGAAGGAAGTGCGCGAGCGCGACTACTTCTTCGTCGTCGGTTTCTCGGTCTGGGGTCTCATCTCGGGGATCGGGCTCGCGGGCCTGTGGAAGTCGCTGTCGAGAAGCCTGGGATCGATGAAGATGGCCTCGCCGGTGCTCCTGCTGGCGCTGGTGCCGCTGGTCCTCAACTTCCAGCGCGCGAGCCGGACGGACGACTATTCCGCGCGCGATTGGGCCTACAATCTGCTCATGAGCGTGGAACCCTACGCGCTCATCTTCACCAACGGCGACAACGACACCTTCCCGCTCTGGTACCTGCAGGAGGTGGAGGGCATCCGGCGCGATGTCGTCGTGGCGGTGACGTCGTATCTCAACACCGACTGGTACGTGAAGCAGTTGAGGGGCCTGAGCCGTCCCTGCGGTCCCGGCGAGGACCCGGACGCGGACCCGACCCGAATCCTCTGCCAGCGCCCGTACACGCCGGTGGGCACGGGAGCGCTTTACACCGACAACCCGGCCTCGGCGCAGGCTGCGGGACTGGTGCCGCTGGTCCTGCGCGAACCGATTTCGCCCCCGGCGCGACCGGTGGTCAGTCCGGAACTGACCGACGACATGATCGAACGGGTCGTCGTGACCGGTGTCGCGCCGCTTGCCGAGGATCGCAGTTTTCGCCTGGGTCCGGTCACGGCCACGGTCGCGCAGGGACGCCAGATGCAGCCGTGGATGCAGTTTGCGCTGTCCTTCATCGCCAACTCGATCGAGGACCGGCCCATCTACTTCGCCTCCGCCGTCGGAGCCCCGGAGGACATGGGGCTGCGCAGGTACATCGTCCGGCAGGGGGTGGCCTATCGGCTCTGGCCCGGAGACCCGGCGCCGCTCCAGACCCGGGGAATCGCGCAGGTGGGCGACCCGAACCGCTTGTCGGGGGTCGGGGTCTGGGTGGACACCGAGCGCACGCGCACGCTGGTGGACGAGGTGTACGTGCACCGGAGCGGCCTTCCCGACGGATGGGACTACTGGCGCGACCCCAGCAGCCTGGGGATTCCCACCTACTACGCCCTCGCCTACTTCGCCCTCTACCGCGAAGCCGGCATGCGCGGCGACACGGCAACCGCCGCCAGGATGCTGGAACGGATGGAGGCCTGGAACGAGCTGGGGCTCTAGCTAGTTCTCGTCCGTAATCTCGTAAGTCGCTGTCGTCATTGAAGTAACGGAACTACGAGAAGGCTAGTTTTGCTGCATTTGGGGTGTCAAAGGGTTATTTTGGGGGTGAAAGACTGTTCCAAGAGCCCCCTGGAGGC
>JAJDVR010000222.1 GCA_022826025.1 Gemmatimonadota bacterium
AGGTGCTCTGTGGCACTGGGTCACTCAGGTTACTCCCGGCCTGGTCGCCTGTCGCTGCTTGAACGTCTATGCGATCTACTGCAAAGCGTTCAAGAATGGTACAGGGTCGCTCCGTGGCGCTGCCAAGGAACGCGGATCGGCATCGCCGCTCCGCTGGCCGTGCCACAACCGCAAGCGCGCCAGCGGCTTGCGAAACCGGAGGCGTGTACGTCGCAGGCGCGATTTCGTTGTACATGCACCCCCAAACCGCCATGTACAATCATGGATCGGCATCGTGAGCGTCGAATAACCGCCTCCGAACCACGGCTTCCAACTCGACGGTCGTGAAAACTCTTGCGTGGCAGGTGCAGGCTTCGATGTCATCCCACAAATTCCCGAAAGGATCCACCCGCCCGAACCTCCGATCAATCTGGCGCAGATGGCCTCTCTCCGCGAAGTGCCGATGCGCAGATCGTGCAGTCCATCACGCTAGCCACAAGATCCCGCGGCACCCCTGAGAAACGGCCGTCCCTCAACAAGTCCTGGTTGGAGCCCTACCCAGACAAGAGCTCGTACTTGGCGATTCGCCACGGAGGCATGCGCGGACTCAGCAACACATAGAGGTACCTGCCGCCGCCCAGCACCTTCGAGTCCTCCGGCAATCGTACATTCTCGAAGAGCTTCTGGCCCGTATGGCGATCGTAGGCTTCCACGGACACGTCGAGTGGCTCGAACGGAAACCAGGGCTTGGCCGGGTTCAGCCTGCCGACCGTGAACACCAGTCGGTTGCCGTCCACGATATCCATGCTCGTGACGAGGTCGAAGCTCTCGATCAAGCGCCTGATCCGATCGCCGGTTTGAGCCCCGGGTCCCTCTTCGGCGGTGAAGGCGAGTGCCCCCGGCTCAAGCTCCGGCACTCTGCGGAATTCTGCCGGCGGCGTCCCGATGGTTCCGACCGAATCGCCGGCCGCGTTCAGGATGGTCGCCGGGTACAGGAGGCCCGCCATCACGTACACGGAGTCCCCGCCAACCGTAGCGTGCGCTCGTCCCAGAGCATTCCAATACGGCATGCTGGCAGCCAGCGTGTTCCAACTGCTCCAGGTTACCGTGCTGTCCACCAGCCGATGATAGAGACCGTCCATGTCGGCTGCGTACATGTCCCGTCCGATCCCGCCGAACACGATGTCAGGCCCAAAAGGAAGAACCGTCCCCGGCACATAGCTCTCGACCAGCAACATGCTGCGAGGTGTCAGATCCGGAGCAAGAAAGGTCAGCGCCCCGCTCTGGGCGCCTGTTACGACGATTCGGCCGTCCGCAAGCTCGGCCACGCTCCGTATCCGACGGAACTCCCATGGTCCGTCGCCGAAGCGTCCGAACCCGGCCTCCAGCGAACCGTCCTCGCGGTAGGTCCGAACCCGCGGGAGCAGCCGGTCCCCGATTACGAAACCGCCATCCCGCCGCTCGAAAAACTCGCCCACGTCAGCGATCGAATCGGACGGATCCTCACCCAGTACGATAACCTCCGCCAACTCGAAGACTTCGTCGAAGGGCGGCGAGAGGACCCTGCCCGGCTGCATCTCGCAGGAGAGGACTGGAAGCAGCAGGACAAGGCTGATGGCCCTTTCCATCGATTCGATCTCCTCTCCGGGTCACACCTTATGGTTGTCCGGGCACTCCCGATCCGGCGCGTAATGCAAGCCTCCGCGAAGCCGGTTGGAACGTCTCGCCGCGAACCCGTCGAATCGCCGTTCTAGAGCGATTGATAACCCGAAAGCCGCGAACGTCGCAACTGGCGAGGCAGGCATTCAAGTGCGACCTTCCGATGCGCAGATCGTGCAGTCCATCACGATGAGGAATCGAATGATGGCACGCACGAAACGAAGTCGGCGCAGCTACGGCGCCGGCGAATGGGGCCGGAACCGGGTCCGGGTGTTTCCCGATCCGAAAACCGGCCTGTACCAAGTGGAGTGGCGCGACAACGGGCGCAGGCTCACCCGGTCGCTGGGGCACCGCGAGTGGGTGAGGGCGAAGCGGGAGGCGGACGAATTCGCCGCCGGTTTCGCGACGCTTCGGCCCAATGGCAAGGCGGACGCCGAGCCCGAGCCGCTCACCTTGGGACGGCTTCTTGACATGTACGGGGAAGAGGTGACGCCGACGAAGGCGGAGTCCTCTCAGCGGTCCGACCGGGCCGCGACGAGGATGTTCCTCGACTTCTTCGGACCGGACCGCAGTCCCGCGACGCTATCGCAGCGCGATTGGGACCGGTTCATCCGGGCGCGGCGCGCGGGCAGGGTCGGCGCAAGCGGCAGGCCGGTGTCCGACCGAACCATCGAGCACGACCTGAAGTTCCTGATCGCCGTGCTCAACTGGGCTTCCAAGTCCAAGGACGAGCGGGGCGAACTGCTGCTGGACCGGAATCCGCTGAAGGGCCTCAGGAAGCCCACGGAGAAGAACCCCACGCGGGTGGTGCTGGACGAGGAGGAATACCAAGCGCTGCTCGGGGTGTCCCGGCAGGTCGGTTGGCGCTTCCACGTGGCCCTCGTGCTCGCGCACGAGACGGGACACAGAATCGGCGCCATCCGTCAACTCCGATGGTTCGACATCGACCTCGATGGCGGAGTGGTGCGGTGGCGCGCCGAGCACGAGAAGACCGGCTACGAGCACCGGACGCCGGTGACGGACGAGGCGTTGGCGGTGCTTGTGGAAGCGCGAGAGATGAGTTCAGGACATGAAGACGCTCCGGTGCTGCCCGCGCCGAGGGATGCTTCGAGGTGCGCGGGCCGGTCTCTGGTACGCGCGTGGTGGTACAAGGCCCAGACGCTCGCCGGGCTGGAGCCGAAGCGTGGGAGGGGCTGGCACTCGCTGAGGCGGAAGTTTGCGAGCGACCTGATGGACCAGCCGCTGAAGGTGCTCTGTGAGCTTGGCGGCTGGAAGACCGCCAAGACGGTCCTTCAGTGCTATCAGCGAGCCGACGAGGGACAGCTTCGGAAGGCGCTGGAAGCCCGCCGGAGACCTCGCGTCTGAAGTTCACGACGCGGCGGGAGTCAAGTAGCGGGAAACGGACCTGTCAATCCCATAAGATCAAGTGAACAAACACGATATAACCCCAACCGATTCCGCCGTTACGTCAGGGTTGTAGCAGACATCCGGCGCGACGAACGCAAGGACGCTGATTCTTCGCGCTCACCACTCGCGGAGGTGGCATGGCACGTCGGAGATCACGCATCCGGGCATTGGGCTTCTCTGCGATGGTTCTGGCCGTCTGCTCGGACGACCCGGCGATGCCCGCGCCTCCCCACCCCGAGGAAACCGACATTGCCGGCCGAGCCGCGCTCATAGCCTTCTACAATGCGACCGACGGGCCGAATTGGCATGAAGCGAGCAACTGGCTCAGCTCGGAGCGGATCAGGTTCTGGCACGGGGTATCGACCAACTCGGACGGCTTCGTCACCGAACTGGTTCTGGACGACAACAACCTGTCGGGAACCCTCCCGCCCGAACTCGGGGATCTGACGCACCTCAGACGGCTGGTTCTGGACAACAACGAACTGACGGGTCCGATCCCGCCGGAGTTGGGCAAGCTTGGCCGGCTGACCAAGCTCGAGCTGAGCTGGAATGGCCTGAGCGGGACGATCCCGGTCGAACTCGCGGCGCTGCCGCTCCTCGACTCCCTGCAGCTATGGCAAAACGAGCTGTCCGGCCCGATTCCGGTCGAACTGGGCAGCATGCGTTCTCTGCGACGGCTGTCCCTGGCGTGGAATCAGCTGTCGGGTCCGGTGCCGGCGGAACTTGGCAGACTGACGACTCTCACGGACATGACCCTCAGCCGTAACAAATTGACCGGCACGATCCCGCCGGAACTGGCGGATCTGTCTGCAATAAAGTCCCTGTCCGTTTCGCGAAACAACCTGACGGGGACGATTCCGCCCGAGTTGGGGGAGCTGGCCACCCTGGAGGGGCTGTATCTCTACGACAACGAACTCACCGGTGAAATCCCCGTCTCGCTGGGCAACCTGCGGCAACTTGAGATTCTCTGGATTCACGAGAACGGCCTCTCGGGCCCGTTCCCCGACATCCTCGCCAACCTCACGGCACTTCGGCAGCTTCGAGTCGCAGACAATCGGCTGAGCGGTGCGTTGCCCCCCGGTCTGGGCCATCTCCAGGACATGATCCGAATCGAGCTCCAGGGGAATCGTGATCTGACCGGCCTGCTGCCGCGGAGCATGCTCGACCTGGAGCTCCTGCAGCGGCTGTGGTACGGAGAAACCGGCCTGTGCGCTCAAGTCGACGACCAATTCCAGGAGTGGCTGGGAACCATTCCGGGTGTCGACGGGACGGATTGCGATGTCGCCCAGGTCGAACGACTCGCTCTGACAAGCATGCACGATCTGACCGGTGGCCCGTCCTGGACGAACCGGACAGCGTGGGGGACCGACGCTCCCCTCGAAAACTGGCACGGCGTGGCCACCGAGGGCGGACGTGTGGTGAATCTGGCGCTGCCCGGCAACGGCCTCGTCGGTCCGCTTCCCGGAGAGTTGGCCAACCTCGGGGAGCTCACGGCATTGGACCTGACGGGCAACGACCTGTCCGGTGCGTTTTCGGGCGCCATCGCCTTGTTGCGCGAGCTCGCCGAGCTACGGGTGGGCCGCAATACGGGGCTCGAGGGCGCGCTGCCTTTCGATCTTCGGCGCCTGACGCGGCTCCGCGTGCTGTTCCACGACGACACCGGCTTGTGCGCGTCTCCTTCACCCGACTTCCAGGCATGGTACACAGCGATCGAGCAGACGGCAGGCGCCATCTGCAACAACCCGGAGCAGATCACGGTCTCCATGCCGATGGTCTACCTCACCCAGTCGATCCAGACCCCGTCCCGCAGCGTGCGTCTGGTAGCCAACCGCGAGGCGCTGTTGAGGGCATTCGTCACAGCGGAGGAACCGAGAGGGTTCTTCGAGCCCGAGGTCGTTGCAGTCTTCACTCGGGCCGGGCACGGCGAAGTTCACCGCGTGACCATGACTCGAGATGCCAACCAGATCCCTGCAGCGGCGGACGAAGGCGATCTTGAGCTGTCGTACAACGCCGTAGTTCCCGCCGAGATTATCGTTCCGGGCGTCGAGATGGTCGTCGACGTCGACCCCGGTGGAACCCTGCCCCTCACCACCGAGAGCGAAACCCGCTTCCCGGATACGGGCTCCTACTCGCTGAACGTGGTCCACGCGCCCCCAATGCAGCTTACGCTGGTTCCGGTCTTGGAGGCCGAGGAGCCCGACACGTCGGTTCTGGGGTGGGTCCGCGGCGTCTCCACCGACAGCCCTCAGGTAGGATTGCTGAGGCACGCGTTCCCGTTTGCCGAGTTCAGCGTCCGTCCGCACGAGCCCTACTTCACTTCGCTCGATCTCACCACCGAGTCCGGACAAGATGGACTGGTGCACGAGCTTGAGGCGCTACGCGCATCGGAAGGCGGCACGGGTTACTACTATGGGGTCGCTGCAAGCGTGAACGGCTTGGTTGGGGGTCGGGCTTCGCTGCCCGGGTGGACAAGCATGGGTCCGGCGATCGCCGGGACTCTGGCGCACGAGGTTGGCCACAACCTGTCACTCCAGCACGCTCCCTGCGGAAACCCCGATGGCGTTAACCGAGCCTTCCCCTACCCGGACGGAGGTATCGGCGTGTGGGGATACGACTTCCGCAATGGCTCAGTGGTGTCCCCCGACCACTACAAGGACATCATGACGTACTGCTATACGCTACCGTGGATCAGCGACTTCCATTTCAACGAGATCATCGACCATCGTGCACAGTTGGCGTCGCGGGCCGCCAGCGCATCCCTGGCCGCATCGAACGGATTCACCGACATGCTCTTGCTGTGGGGCGGAGCCGTGGATGGCGAAATCCGGATCGAGCCGGTGTTGTCGATGAAGGCGGCGGCAAGACTACCCGAGTCGCCGGGTCCGTACCGCATACGAGGGACCGAGTCAGGCGGCCGGACACTCTTCTCGCTGGACTTCACGCCCACCGAGAACGCGCACGGCGGCAAGCACTTCTTCTTCGCGGTGCCGATCGAGGCCGACTGGGGGGACGCGCTCGAGCGCGTCACGCTGACCGGACCGGAAGGTGAGGCGTACGTGGACGAGACCGACGAGCGCCGCATCACCGTGGTCACCGAGCCGGGGACGGGACGCCTGCGCGCGATTCTGCGGGACTGGGAAGGGCCGCTGCCGGAGGTGCTGAGGGATGGGACCGACCTGGAGGTGAGCATGACCCGCGGGCTCAGGGAGGCGGTACGGCTGCGGCGGTGACAGGGAGAGCCGTGATTCCCTTTCGGCACCGCTTCCTTTAAACCCTGACATTGCGTCAGGGTTGTCGGAAACATCTGGCACGACCAACGCAGGCGCGCTAATCTTCGCACCCGAAACATGCGGCCCTCGCTACCCTCGTCATCGGGGTACGACGCCAGCCCGCCTCCGTTGCCCGCTCGCGTGACGAGACCGGGACAGGACGGAGCATTCCCGCGTTGCGGCCGCGCCAGGGGAGGGCCATGGAAACGGAGCCGGAACGCGGGGCGCGGGACCGGGTTGAGCGCAGCGTGGGACGGGGAGCGTCCGCACCCCACGCATCCGTGCACGCGGGCCGACGGCTTGCGGCACTGGTCTGGCTGGCATCGGGCCTTGTGGCCGGTTGCGCCGACCCCCCTCCCGCCGATTCTCCCCGGCCCGGCGCCATCGCCTTCGGCGTCTACGGGGACGGGCCCTATTACCCCTGGGAGGAGCCCCGCGCCCGACGGATGCTGTTGGACGCCCAGTCAGCCGGGGTGGACTTCCTGATCCACATCGGCGACATCCTGGGGGGGTCCTGCGCGGATGAGAAGCTGCAGGACATACGCGGGCAGCTGGACGACGTGCCGGTTCCGGTCGTGTACACGCCGGGGGACAATGAGTGGGCCGACTGCCATGCGCCGAGCGCGGGCGGTTACGATCCTCTCGATCGGCTGGCCATGCTGCGCCGGGTTTTCTTCGACGATCCCTCGTCCAGCCTCGGCGCAGTCCCGATGCCCGTCGCATCGCAGGCGAAGGATGCCGGGTTCGACGAGTTCCCCGAGAACCAGCGCTGGACCCTGGGCAGCTTCGTCTTCGCCACCATCCATGTGGTCGGGTCCTTCGACGCGACGGCGCAGTTCCCGGAGCGCGACCAACGGCACGACCAGGAGGTTGCCCGCCGGAGCGAGGCGGCACTGGCGTGGATGGATGGCGCGTTCGACGAAGCGCGGGCCACCGGGGCCTCGGGGATCGTGCTCGCGGCGCACGCCAACGTTCGCCTCGAGAGCGCGGGCGGAGACGGCTACGGGCCTTTCGTCAACGCGCTGCGCGATCATGCGACCGCCTTCCCCGGGAACGTCCTCTTCATCCACGGGGACACGCACACCTTCCGGATGGACCAGCCCCTGACCGACGAGAAGGGGCGGGCACTCGCCAGCTTCACGCGCGTCGAGACCTACGGATCCCCTGACATAGGCTGGGTGCGGATTGTCGTGGACACCGTGAAGGGCGAAGTCGTCGACGTCGAGCCTCGGCTGATGAAGCGCTGGTTCTGACAGCCTCGGGATACGAACTTTCGCCGGACTGCCGGCAAAGGAGCACACCGCGACCGATGAGCGATCGAGAGACATCCCCCGGATCCCGGCCCACCACCGGGCTCGCCCGCGAACTCGGGCTCCTGGGGCTCGCGGCGACCGGGATCTGTGCGATGCTCGGGGCCGCCATCAACGTGATG
>JAJDVR010000054.1 GCA_022826025.1 Gemmatimonadota bacterium
CACGTCCCGGTCGCTGGCGCGGCCCGCGCCCGCGAGCTGCTGGTTGAAGGTGCGCGGTTCCGTGTAGTTGAGGCAGAAGGCCTGGACCCCGGCGGGACAGCGCGTCGATCCCGCGTACTCGTCCGTCCCGGGCGACCCGTCCCGCCGCCACCCAGCGGGCAGGAAGATCATGTGCTCGAAGTCCTCCATTTCCTCTGTGAGGATGCGCGCCAGCACGAAGTGCGACTGGGCCAGGACCCGTGGTTCGACGGCGCGGCTTCCCTCGGACCCCACCGTACGTTCCAGAATCCTGCGCGCGTCCACGCGCATGAACTGGCGCCGTTTCAGGAGGGCCATCTCCAGCAGCACGCCTGCGTCCTCGTGGAGTCCCTCGTACGCCTCTTCCAGCAGCGCTTCCGCCTCCATCCGCTGCCGGAAGTCGGTCTCCTCCAGCGGCGCGGTGCGCGCCAGCAGCGTGCCCAGGGCGAAGGCGATGTGGGGATCCCGGTCGTCTTCGTCCCGCGCCCTGCGCAGCAGCCCCAGCGCGGCGGCCGTGTCCCCGCCTTCGAGCAGGCTCGTGGCCTGGGCCACGGCGCGCGGCACCGGGACTTCCTGAACAGACTGCTCCTGAGGCGCGGGCGCCGCGGGGCGGACGGGATTCGCGGAAGCCGCGGCGGGTACGGGCATTGCCATCGCCCACGCAAGCCACGCCAGGATTCCCCGGGGCCCCGGAAGCAACCGGCCCGAGGCTGTCAAGGAAGGATGGACCGGAGCAGCGCTTCCAGTTGATGGCGCCTGAAGCTCTGCGCTTTTTCCACCGCGAGCTCGTACGATTCCTCGACAAAAATGGCCGCGGTCTGCGCGGCGTCTCCGGATTCGCCATCGGCCGGCGAATAGACGAGCTTCGCCCGGCACGGCTCCCCGCTCGCGGACCGCTTGGTCTCGAATTCCAGATAGACGTCCCAGATGCGATTCTGGTACGTGATGGTGGCGAGGTGCTGGCCCGGCATGGGCCTCAGGTCGGAGGGTACCGCAGGGTCGATCATGGTCGCTTACATTATCATCCGCAGCCCCGGAAATCCAGCGCCCCGACCCGGGCAAGCCGGGTACCTCGGGTGCTCTCCCGCAGCGGTTTCGTCGCGTGCTCCGCCATCGTGACGCGGTCATCCTCCGGCAGCCTCCCCGCGGGGGCGTTGGTGCATCCGTCCCATGAGTGTTCTTTCGCGAACTGCGGTCTCCGGGTTCCAACCGATCCACCCGACCCGTTCCGTTGACGCTCGCCATCGGTGCCCCTAACTTGCGGCCCGAACTACATGGGCCGCGTGTCTCCGTCGCCGCCGGATGCGAACGGCGCGAACCCTTCCCGAAACCTCCACCCGCCAAGGAACCGCGCGCTTCATGAAGGGAAAGCGGACTGCTGTTCTGGCCGGAGTCGTCGCGACGCTCGGCGCCCTCGCCTTCGTTCAGGAGAGCGACCTCCCCCAGGAGAGCCCCGATACCGCCGTTGAGATGGCGGCTGTGGAGCCGGATCCGCTGGCGCAGCCCATCGCATTCCCTCACGACATTCACGCCGGCGAGTTCGGCATCGACTGTCAGTATTGCCACTTCTCCGCCGAGCGCTCGGTCGACGCGGGCATCCCCCCGGTTGCCACCTGCCAGGGCTGCCACCTGGTCGTCCAGGGACGCAACAATCCGGAGGAAGTGGCCAAGGTGCGCGACTATGCCCAGCGCCAGGAAGCCATTCCGTGGGTGCGCATCTACAAGGTCTCGGACCACGTGCGCTTCCCGCACATGCGGCACGTGGCGCCCGATGACTCCGGCGAACCCCTGGTCCAGTGCCAGGAGTGCCACGGCCCGGTGCAGGAGATGGCGGTCATCGAGGCGGTGAACCAGCCGCTCTCCATGGGATGGTGCGTGCAGTGTCATGTGGAGCGGGACGTCTCCCGCGACTGCGCGGTCTGTCACTACTGAGCGAGCGGGAGTCATGAGCAGCCACCGCCGGAAGCGAGAACGCAATGCCCATGACCACGACCGGGAATCCGGTGAGAAGCGAGACCACATGAGCGGCGGCATCCAGCGCCGGGACTTCCTGCGGGTGGTGGGCGCATCGGGGGCCGGGGCCACCATGTTCGGCTGCTCCACCGAGAACGTGGAGAAGCTCATCCCGTACGTGGTCCCGCCCGAGGAGATCACGCCGGGAGTCGCGACCTGGTACGCGTCCGTGTGCGGAGAATGCCCGGCCGGGTGCGGCACCTGGGTGCGCACGCGCGAAGGGCGCGCGGTAAAGATCGAAGGCAACCCCGAGCATCCGGTCTCGGGAGGCGCGTTGTGCGCCCGCGGGCATTCGGCGCTGCAGGGGCTGTACAACCCGGATCGACTCACGGGCCCGATGATGCGGAACGGGGACGGCTTCGTGCCGGTCAGCTGGGAGGACGCGGAGGCGCAGCTCGTCGACCGGCTGGGCGCGGCGGGCGGAAACGTGCTGCTCGTCACCGGAAGCGCCGGAGGAGCCCTCGGTCACCTCTTCGATCGGTTCGCGGAGGTGACCGGCGGTACGCGCGTCGAATACGAGGCGCTGTCGGAAGCTCCGCTGCGCGAGGCGGCGCGCATCGCCTTCGGACGCGATGTAGTCCCCGCCTACGACTTCGAAGCGGCCCGCTTCGTGCTTTCCTTCGGCGCCGACTTCCTGGAGACCTGGCTGTCGCCGACCGCGTACGGGCGGGGCTTCGCGCGCACCAGCGCCATCGACCAGGTGGCTTCCAAGGGACGCTTCGTCTTCCTCGCCCCGAGGCTTTCGCTGACGGGCCAGAACGCCGACGAGTGGTTCCCCATCCGAGCGGGATCGGAGGCGGCGGTCGCGCTCGCCATGGCCGCGGTGATCGCGGGCGACGGCGCCGACGCGGGCGCGTACGGCGAGCTGCTGGCCGGTTTCGACCTGGACGCGGCGGCGGACTCGGCGGGGCTCTCGACCGAGGAGATCGCGGATCTCGCGCGGCGCTTCGTTGCCGAAGGGCCCGGACTGGCGCTGGGTCCCGGCGTGAGCGGACAGCACAGGGGCGCCACCGGAGCCAACCTGGCGGTGCTGGTGCTCAACCATGTCGCCGGCAACATCGGTCGCTCCGTGCAGCTGGCCTCGCCGGACCAGGCAGCGGCGTCGCCGTCGTACGCGTCGCTGGAATCGGCCATGGGCTCGATGCGGGCGGGGGAGGTCTCGGTCGCGCTCGTGCACGGCGCCAACCCGGCCTATTCGCTGCCGCCCGCCGCAGGCTTCGCGGACGCGTTCGACGCGGTGCCGTTCAAGGTGTCCTTCGCCTCGGCGCTCGACGAGACCGCACACCTCACCGACCTGGTGCTGCCCGACACTCACCCGCTCGAGTCGTGGGGAGATTCGCACCCGCGCCCGGGCGTGCACGCCGTTCAGCAGCCGGTCATGAGGCCGGTTCCTCTGTTCGACGCCCGCGCCACCGGGGACGTGCTGCTTTCGACAGCGAACGCCCTCGGCCAGAACCTGGGCGCCGGCGACTTCCAGGGGTATGTGCGCGCCCGCTGGCAGGAGATGGGGCTCGCGGGAGGCGATGACTTCGACGGCTTCTGGCGCGAAGCCCTGCGCCGGGGCGTGGTCCTCTCCGCGACCGACGAGCAGGAGGACGCCGCGGAGCTGCTTTCGCCGGACCCCGCGGTCGGGTTCGACGTGCCCTCCCTGGACGGCGACCAGGACGGACTGGCGCTGGTCGTGTACCCGTCTTCCCGCTTCGGGGACGGGCGCCAGGCCAATCGCTCCTGGATGCAGGAACTGCCCGACCCGGTCAGCAAGATCACCTGGCATTCCTGGGTGGAGTTGCATCCGGCCACGGCGGAGCGACACGGGCTCCGCGAGGGCGACATCGTGCGCGTGAGTTCGCCGCACGGCCAGGTGGAACTGCCCGTATGGCCGTACGCAGGCGTGCGAGAGGACGTCGCCGCCATCGCCATGGGCAGCGGACACACGAGCTACGGCCGCTATGCCGACGGCAACGGCGTGAACCCCATGGCGCTGCTTCCGGCCGAGTCCGAGCAGCCCTCCGGGGGGATGGTCCACCTCGCCACCCGGGTTGCGGTCGAGCCTACCGGGGAGTGGCGCAAGCTCGCGAGCATCCACGGCTCGGGACATACCCAGGAAGACCGAAACATCGCGCCCGCGGTCGCGCTCGCCGACATCGGCCACGCCGAGGAGGAACACGCCGCGCACGAACTGGCCGAACTCCAGGAAGTGGGAGGATTCGTCCCCGTGCCCACGGAGGGCCAGCCGGAGGATTTCCCCCTCGCCGGCGCCCAGCATGGGGAATACGCGGACCCGGAGACCACCCCCCGCTGGGCCATGGCCATCGACCTGGACAAGTGCACCGGGTGCAGCGCCTGCGTGACCGCCTGCCAGGCCGAGAACAACGTGCCCGTCGTCCAGGAGGAACAACTCCTCATGGGCCGCGACATCCAGTGGATGCGCATCGAGAACTACTTCGAGACGGTGGACGCGTCGCACGCGGGCCCGGTCGACGTGCGCTTCACGCCCATGCTGTGCCAGCACTGCGGCAACGCTCCGTGCGAGCCGGTGTGCCCGGTGTTCGCGGCCTACCACACGCCGGACGGGCTGAACGCGCAGGTCTACAACCGCTGCGTGGGCACCCGCTACTGCGCCAACAACTGCCCCTACAAGGTGCGCGTCTTCAACTGGTACGAGTATTCGGATGTCCCCGAGCCGCTGAACTGGCAGTACAACCCGGATGTCACCGTGCGGGGCGAGGGGGTCATGGAGAAGTGCACCTTCTGCGTGCAGCGCATTCGCGAGGTGGAGAACCAGTCGGTGCTGGAGGGACGGGCCATCGCGGACGGTGAAGTGGTGACGGCGTGCCAGCAGAGCTGCCCGGCCGAGGCCATCGTCTTCGGCAACATCCGGGATCCGAACTCGCGGGTGGCCCAGGTCACCGCGAACGAGCGTTCGTACCGGGTGCTCGACGATCTGATCAACACACAGCCGGCAGTCACCTACCAGCGGAAGGTGACGTTCCACGAGCCGGCGGCGGCGGGACACTAGAAGCAGGGCGCCCGCCGGCCCGCTGGCCGGCGGAGACGCGCCCGGGAGAAGGATGGCGACAGCGACGGAAGCACCCCGCGGCGCGGTAGCCCACCCCGATGTCGCGTCCTACCAGCAGGTCAACGAGGACGTTCTCAAGATCCTGGGACGTCCCGGGCGCGGATGGTGGATTCTCTTCGGGCTGGCTTCGCTGGGGCTGGCGGTGTTCGCGGGCTCGTGGGCGAACCAGATCATCAACGGCATCGGCCTGTCGGGGCTGAACGCCCCCATCGGCTGGGGCGCCTACATCACCACCTTCGTCTTCTGGGTCGGCATCGCCCACTCGGGCACCCTCATCTCCGCCATCCTCTTCCTCTTCCGCGCGCCCTGGCGGCAGTCCGTCTACCGGCTGGCGGAGGCGATGACGGTGTTCGCGGTCATGACCGCCGGCCTCTTCCCGCTGATCCACGTGGGCCGCGTGTGGCACGCGTACTGGCTCATCCCCTATCCCAACTCGCGCTTCCTCTGGCCCAACTTCAAGTCCCCGCTGGTCTGGGACGTCTTCGCGGTGACGACCTACTTCACCGTGTCCGCCGTCTTCTTCTACCTGGGGACCATTCCGGATCTGGCCGCTGCGCGGGACCAGGCGCGCGGGCTGCGCAAGAAATTCTACAGCGTCGTGTCGCTGGGATGGCGCGGAACCGACAGCGAGTGGCACCATTTCGGCAAGGCCTACATCTTCTTGGCCGCGCTGGCCACTCCGCTGGTGCTCTCGGTGCACTCCGTGGTGTCGTGGGACTTCGCCATGGGCATCGTGCCCGGCTGGCACGCCACCATCTTCGCTCCCTACTTCGTCGCGGGCGCCATCTTCTCGGGCGTCGCCATGGTGATCACCCTGGCCGTGCCGATGAGGAAGTTCTTCGGACTCGAAGCCTATCTCACCAACAAGCACTTCGACGCGCTGGCCAAGCTGTGCCTGCTGACCTCGCTGATCGTGCTGTACGCGTACCTCACCGAGTTCTTCATGGCCTGGTACTCCGGCGAGCCTCCCGAGCGCGGCGTGTTCTGGAACCGGGTGTTCGGCCCCTACTGGTGGGCGACCTGGACCATGCTGGTCTGTAACGGCATGGTGCCCATCCTGCTGTGGTTCAAACGGGTGAGGCGTTCCATCGCG
The DNA here is from genome assembly GCA_022826025.1 of Gemmatimonadota bacterium. GTDB lineage: Bacteria > Gemmatimonadota > Gemmatimonadetes > Longimicrobiales > Gaopeijiaceae > BD2-11. Next base: position 6,204 of record JAJDVR010000054.1, read on the forward strand.
GCGCTGTTCGTCATCTCGATCTTCGTCAACATCGGCATGTGGTTCGAGCGCTTCGTGATCATCGTCACCTCGCTCTCGCACGAGTACGAACCCTTCGCCTGGGGCATGTACCGTCCCTCGATTACCGAAATGGGCATCGTCCTGGGAAGCTTCGGATGGTTCTGCTTCTGGTTCCTGCTCTTCACACGGCTGCTGCCGCCGGTGGCGATCGCGGAGCTCAAGGAAGTGCTGCCGGCTCCGCTCCGTCCCCGCGCCCGCAAGGAGGCTGCCCGATGAGCGCGCACGCCGGCCTGCTGGCCTCCTTCGACTACCTCGACGGGGCGGTGGACGCCGTGAAGGCGCTGCGCAAGTCGGGGTTCCGCGAGATCATCGCGTATTCGCCGCTTCCCGAGCACCATCTGGAGGAAGCCCTGGGGTACGACCAGAGCCCGGTCCGCGTCTTCGCTCTGGTGGGGGGGCTTACCGGCGCCGCGACCGGGTTCGCGTTCACCACCTGGACGTCGATGGACTGGCCGCTGGTGACGGGCGGCAAGCCCATCGTTTCGATCCCGGCGTACTTCATCATCGCCTTCGAACTGGCCGTGCTGTTCGGTGCGCTGGCCACGGTCATCGGCGTTTTCATCAACGCGAGGCTCCCCCGGCTGCGCCCTCCCGTGGTCTATGATCCCGGGTTCAGCGGCGGACGCTTCGGGGTGCACGTGAGCGCCCCCGCCGACCGCATTGAAGAAGCACGCCGGATCCTCAACGGCAGCGGCCCGGCCGAACTCACCGAAGAACCCGCCCCGTCCCATGGCTGACCGACCTCGTTCGCGCACCCCCGTCCGCTTCGTCGCGGCCGCCTTGCTGGCCGGGCTCGTGAGCGCGTGCTCGCCCTTCGACGACCTCATGGTCGCGATCTTCGGGCGCAGCATGCGCGACCAGCGCTCGTTCGACCCCTACGAGAACACGCTGCTGCCGCCGGAGGGCTCGGTGCCCTTCTCGGCCGGCAACTTCTCCGCCGGTCCAGACCGGATCTCCATCGGGCAGCCGGACCCGTCGGCCGAGATGCCGCCGTTCTTCACACAGCTGGAGGTGGCCGTTGAGGCTCCGGTGGTCATGGAGATGGTGAACCCCGTGGAAGCCGACGCGGCATCGCTGGCGGAAGGCGAGAGGCTCTACAACCGGTTCTGCGCCCCGTGCCACGGCGTGGACGGCGTCGGCGCCAACGCCGCCCTCACCCCGGTGCATCCCGTGCTCCCGGTCTACAACCTCTCGAGCGCGATTACGGCCGCGCGCCCGGACGGCTACATCTACGGGGTCATCCGGGTGGGCCGCGCCCTCATGCCTGCGTACGGGCACCAGATTCCGCACTACGACCGGTGGCACATCGTCAACTACGTCCGCCAGCTGCAGGCGCAGGCAGGCAACGCGCCTCCGGGGGAGTAGCGGCATGGCCCACATCCACGTCCCGGCCGACATCCCGGTGCGCCACCTGGAGCGCTCGCGGCGCTTCTCGATGTTCTGCGGGGCTCTCTTCCTGATCGGCGTGATCTCGCTCTTCGTGCTGCGGGCCGCCGATCCCGCGCGCGCCGAGCAGGCCTACTCGGCCAACTGGCTCTTCTTCTTCGCCGTCGCCGAGGGCGCGATGCTCCTGTGCGCGGTGACCACCATCGTGAAGGCCAAATGGAACTGGTCGGTGCGCCGCGTGAGCCTCGCCTTCGCGGCCTACCTGCCGATCGCGTTCATCCTCTTCCTGCCCATGCTGGGTCTCCGGGAATCGTACTTCCCCTGGATCGAGGCGATGGAGAGCGATCCCATCGTGCAGGCGAAGGCCGCGTATCTGAACATCCCGTTCCTGGTTGCCCGCAACGTGGCGGGACTGCTGCTGCTGATCGGGCTGAGCCTGTACCTGGCGTATCAGGCGCTCCGTCCGGACATGGGGCTGGTGCAGGGTGGCGGTGATGCGGGCCGCGAACGCTGGCGTTCAAGCCTTACCTCGGACTGGATGGGGCAGGAAGCCGAGGAAGCCGCGAGCGCCCGTCGCATGGGCCGTCTGGCCCCCGCCTTCATCCTGGTCTACGCCGCCGTGATGAGCATGGTGGTCTACGACTTCGCAATGTCGCTCGAACCCCACTGGTTCTCGACCATCTTCGGGGCCTGGTACTTCATGGGCGGCTTCTGGGGGGGCATCGCCTCCACCGCCCTGATCGTCGTGCTGCTGAAGCGCCGGCACGCGGATCTGAATGGCCTGATGGGCCTGCAGCAGATGCACGACCTGGGCAAGCTGACCTTCGCCTTCTGCGTGTTCTGGACCTACATCTTCTTCGCCCAGTACATCGTCATCTGGTATGGCAAGCTGCCGTGGGAACAGGCGTGGGTCATACACCGGACGGGCGAGACCTGGGGACCGTTCTCGCTCGCGCTGGTGCTGATGTGCTTCGTGATCCCCTTCGCCGGACTCATCGGGCGCCGGCCCAAGATGAACCCGGTCATCCTCGGTAGCTTCATCTGCGTCATTCTGGCGGGGCTCTGGCTGGAGCACCATCTGCTGATCGCGCCCTCGCTACGGCTCGAGGGGCCGACCATCGGGCTCTGGGAGGGACTGGTGACGCTGGTTTTCCTGGGTCCGCTGCTCTGGAGCCTTCGCTGGTTCCTGAGCACGTTTCCGGTGGTGCAGGTGTGGCAGCCGCCGGAGCAGCTGGAGATGGTCGATCTGGAGGTGACGCGGGAGGAAGCCGGGGTCCGTTAGCCGGCCGGGCAACGGTTATCGACACCCTCCAGTTTCGGCTTCCTGGAGTCGATCGGGCCGGCCTGACTGCGCTTCAGCGGACCGGGTCGGCTCCCCCGGCCAGCAACTTCAGCACCCGCGGGTGGAGTGCGGGATTGCTGGATACCCCGGAGCCTCCGTGGATGGTGGACTCGCCCGACAAGTCCGTGAAGCACCCGCCCGCTTCCGTGACGATGGTCAGCAGGGGCGCCGCATCCCAGGACGCGAGCACCGGGTCCACCATGACCTGAGCCCGGCCCGTGGCCACCAGGACGTGGCCGTAGCAGTCGCCCCAGCTGCGGGTCATGCGCGCGGCCGCGGCCAGGGACCGCCAGCCCGCTTCGCCTGCGTGACCGTGATAGGCCGCCTCGTCGGTGGTGAGCACGAGGCTCCGGTCCAGCCGGCTCTCGGTGGAAACCGAGCAGGGCTCGCCGTTCCAGCGGGCTCCCAGGCCCCTGGCAGCCGTTACCGTCTCCCCGAGTGCCGGGAGGTGGACGACCCCGACCACGGGCTCCCCTTCCACCTCGATGCCGATCAGGACGCCCCACAGCGGAACCCCGTGAACGAACGACTTCGTGCCATCGATCGGATCGAGAATCCAGCGCACGGGAGCTCCCGGATGAACGTCGCCGTGCTCCTCGCCGACGATGCCGTGATCGGGGTACCGTCGCTGGATCTCCGCGCGCAGGAGGCTCTCGGCTTCCCGGTCCGCGATGGTGACCGGGGTGTCGTCGGCCTTGGTTTCGACCTCGATCCGAGCGCCGAAGTACCCCAGCGCGACCTCTCCGGCAGCGCGCGCGAACCCTTCGGCCGTGCGCGCCAGGTCACCCAGTTCGATGGGGGTCGGATGGGTTGCGTTCATGGCGGAGATCGGACGGGGCGCGGAGGGGGTCGGTGCTCCGCGGGGGGCGGGGAAGCCCGCGCACGCCGAGCACTTGCGCCCAAAGGTACCGAAAGCCCCGGTCCGCCGGGAGCGGGCGGCCGCGCGACGACGACGGAGATCCCGGTCCGCTGCCGCCAGGGCGTCCTGCCACCGGAACAGGGCGGCGAGACCGAAGCTGACCGTAACGCCGCGCGGCGAAAGCAACGGATGCCGCGCGACCGCCCGCGCGATGCGCTCCGCAGCCGCGCGAACCCGGCCGGCCCTCATATCCGCGAAGATGACGACGAACTCGTCTCCGCCCAGCCGAGCTGCAAATGGCGGATCACATATCGAACCCACACGGCCGGGCGCCCGGTGGCGCGATTCGGGCCGATCGGGAAACCCGCGCGATTCCAATCGCCATGAGGAGTTGGCCGAGGCCCTCGAAAACACGCTGGCCACCGCGGCCAGCACCCGGTCTCCCTCAGGGTACCCGTGTCGGTCGTTGAAGCGCTTGAAGTCGTCCACGTCGAAGAGAACCAGCGAGAGCCGACGCAGGCGAGAACCGGTTTGGTGGGAAGCCGCGAGGACACCGGGGGCCAGGACCCGATCCAGATAGCGCTCCAGGTGGCGGCGATTCGGGAGACCGGTCAGCGGATCGGTCAGCGCCAGGCGCCGATTGACTTCCGCGATCTGCTCCATCCGGCGCAGCCTCAGCTCCAGCTCCCGAACGTAGCGAGTGTCGAGACGGCAGTGGATACCGGTGCTCGTCCTTCGCTTCCGGCGGGGGACCCGGGCCGGCTTCCGCTTCGAGTGTCCGTCTGAACACGCGTGAGGCCCGGAGGGATGTGCCAAGAGCGAGATCCCGCGCGTAGTGTGGACGGACCGGCGACCCATGAGGCTATCGCAACGCCCCATGAGGAGGAATGGAAGATCGGGACCGATCGGGTCCCGGTTTTCGCGGCGGCGCGCGTCAGTCGGCCCGCTCCGGCGGAGCCGCGGCGGCCGACCCGGCCTTGACGGATTCGGCCTCGTCGGCGGATTCGGCGCCGTCGATGCATTCAGCCCCGTCGCGCCTGCCCCCCGACCCTTCCGCGCGCTCGGCGTAGCGCCTGATCTCGTAGCCGACGGCCCTCAGGATTCCCGCTTCCTGGGTGTCCGGCTCGGCGCGCGCGATGATCGTGCGCAGCGTGCGCATCACCCCTTCGGGCGCGCGGCGGGTGAAGAAGGCGATGCGGTCGAGGCCGCGTTCGAGGACCGCGTAGGTCTCCTCCAGTTCGGCGCTGGTCGCGGTTTCGGTCGCACGCCGCCCCCGGGGCAACTCCGACGGGTCGTGCGCCGCCAGGAAGATCTCGTAGGCCAGGATCAGCACGGCCTGGGCCAGGTTGAGGCTCCTGTACTCGGGGAGCGTGGGAACGATCGCCACCCGGTTGCACAGGTCCAGCGCCTGGTTCGAGAGGCCGCGGTCCTCGCGCCCGAAGAGCACCGCCACCGTGCCCCGGGAAGCGCGCTCCACCACCTGGGCCGCCAGCTCGCGCGGCCGGCCGTAATTGCGGTGGGCGGTGCGGGCGCGCGCCGTGGTGCCGAGCACGAAGGTGGTGTCGGCCAGCGCGTCGGCCAGGGTGTCGTGGATCTCGGTGCGCTCGACCAGGTGGTCGCTGCGGTGGGCGATCCCCGTGATGCGCCAGGCGTCGAATTCGGCGGGACGAACCAGTCGCAGCCGGTCGAGCCCCATGTTCATCATCGCCCGCACCGTGCCGGCGATGTTCACAACGTTCTGCGGCTCGTGCAGCACGACCACCACGTTGGAGAGCGGAGACGCCTCCGCGGGCACCTCTCCCTGCATGGGGGGGCTCAGCGCGGTCCAGCGCGGATGCAGCACCGCTCGAATGCCAGGCGCAGTGCGTCCACGGGCCGCTACGACTCGGGAGCTACTTCTTCCTCGGGCGCCTCGGGAAGCTGGGGCAGCTCATCCGCCTGGCCCTCCTTCAGGCCGCGCTTGAAGTTCTTGATGCCCGTGCCCACCCCGCGGGCGAACTCGGGAATCTTGCGGCCTCCGAAGAAGAGGACCAGAAGGCCCAGCGCCAGAAGGATCTCGTTGAATCCCAGCAGCAGGGGCAGTGCCACAAAGACCAGGTCTGGACCGAACATGTTCTCGCCTCGATGTCGTGGGTCGACCTCTGGAAGGTAGCAGCCCCTGGAAGAATCCGCCCGCTGTCAGGCCCCCGCCTCTCGCAGCAACAGCTTCGCGATCGTCTGAAGCTGCATGTTGGTCGTCCCTTCGTAAATGGTTCCGATCTTGGCGTCGCGATAGAATTTCGCGACCGGGTACTCGCTGGTGAAGCCGTATCCACCGTGCAGATCCACGCACTCCGAGGCCACCCTCTGGGCTGCCTGCGATGCGAAGAGCTTGGCCATCGCCGCCTGACGGATGTAGGGGAATCCGCCGTCGCGCAGGCGCGCCGCATTGTACACCAGCAGGCGCGCCGCTTCCACGTCGGTGGCCATCTGCGCGAGCTGAAACTGAACGCCCTGAAACTCGGAGACGGAGCGGCCGAACTGCTCCCGCTGCCGGGTATAGCGGAGCGTGTGGTCGAGGGCGCCCTGCGCCAGCCCCACCATCTGGGCTCCGATGCCGATGCGCCCCTCGTTGAGGGTGGCGATCGCGATCCTGTACCCGAGACCGACCTCGCCCAGCAGATTCCCGCCGGGAACCCGGCAACCGTCCAGCACCACCTCGGTCGTCGACGACGCCCGAATCCCCAGCTTCTGCTCCCTCCTGCCGACGGAGAGACCCGGAGTGTTCCTGTCCACAAGAAACGCGGTGATGCCGCGGTAGCCCGATTCCGGATCGACGTTGGCGAAGACGATGTAGAGCCCGGCTTCGGCTCCGTTGGTGATCCAGAGCTTCTGGCCGTTCAGGATCCAGTCGTCACCCGCGCGCAGGGCGGTGCATCGAAGGGCGAAGGCGTCGGACCCGCTTCCGGCCTCCGAAAGCGCGTAGGCGCCGACCGTATCGGAGGACAGGCGCGGCAGATGCCGGCGCTGCTGCTCCTCGGTTCCGTAGCGGAGGAGCGCGTTGATGACGAGGGTGTTCTGCACGTCCACCAGCACGGCCACGGCGGGGTCCACGGCGGAGAGTTCCTCGACGACGAGCACCGCCGCGAAGAACGAGCTGCCCGCTCCCCCGAAGCGCTCGGGAATCTCCACCCCCATGAGGCCGAGCGCGAACAGCTTGCGGATCAGCGCCGGATCCATGGCCTCGTTCTCATCCATGGCGGATACCCTGGGTGCGATCTCGCTCCGCGCGAAGTCCCGCACCGCCTGCTGAAAGAAGCGTTCCTCCTCGCCAAGGGATGTCAGCGGGCTACGCATTCCGTCCGGGAACCCTGCCTGCATGAGAAACTCCGTCTCCTGCGCTGGAAGCCGAAGATTGGACCGACCCATGGACCGCCTCCAGATCCCCGGGGCGGCGGCGCGGACATCACGCGCGCGCAGCGCGCCGTACAACCCCCCGGGGGCGCCCGGCGTTCCCGCGTGGAACCCTGAGCCGGGCTCCATCCGGCTTCTCCGCCGGGGGGTGGGCATCGGGGTTGACGCGCAAGGAACGCACTTTCTATAGTCCCGAACCGAAATCCACCCTCGATCCCTCCGTGCCCGGAGCAGCCATGTCCGACATCCCCGAGCATCTCTACTACACCGAGGAGCACGAGTATGTGGGGGAAACCGACGAGGAGAGCGTCTACGTCGTCGGCATCACCGACTACGCGCAGGGGGAACTGGGCGACATCGTGTACGTGGAACTGCCCAGAGTCGGCACGCACTTCGACCGCATGGAGGTGTTCGGCGTAATCGAGGCGGTGAAGGCGGTCAGCGATCTATACTCCCCGATCGCGGGCGAGGTCGTTGAAGTCAACGAAGCCATCGACCTCGATCCGGCCCTGGTTAACGGCGATCCCTACGGGGACGGCTGGATGATCAAGCTGCGCGCGGAGGACGACGACGCGCTCGAGGGCCTGATGAGCCCCGAGGACTACGAGTCCCACATCGAAGGGTGAGGAGCACCGCATCCGCGCTTCGCGGATCCCGCGATTAATGCCCGACATCTCGCACGAGAACCGATTTCCCCGACGACATCTCGGTCCCGGGGCCCGGGATGTGCGCGCGATGCTGGCGGAGCTGGGCTACGAGTCCCTCGACGGGCTGGTCGGGGACACCGTGCCCGAATCCATTCGCCTGGAGCGCGAACTGGATCTTCCCGAGGGGATCTCCGAGCACGAGCTGATCGGTAGGCTGCGGGAGATCGCCTCGCGCAACCAGGTCTTCCGCTCCTACCTGGGGATGGGCTATGCGGGCACCATCACCCCGCCCGTAATTCTCCGCAACATCCTTGAGAACCCCGGCTGGTACACGCAGTACACCCCCTATCAGGCGGAAATCGCACAGGGCCGGCTGCAGGCGCTGCTGAACTTCCAGACGATGGTGGGGGATCTCACGGGCTGCGCCGTCGCCAACGCATCGCTGCTGGACGAGGCCACCGCCGCCGCCGAGGCCATGACGCTCTGCCTGGCGTCCACGCGCGACCGCGGCCGCAACCGCTTCCTGGTCGCCTCCGACTGCCACCCGCAGACCATCGAGGTGGTGCGAGCCCGGGCGGAGCCGCTCGGCATCGAGGTGGTGGTCGAGCACCCGCGCGACTGGGCCCTCGACGACAACGTGTTCGGCACGCTGATCCAGTACCCGGGCACCGACGGCAGCGTGCGCAACTACCGGGCGCTCTCGGACGCGGTTCACGCGGCCGGGGGACTGGTGGTCATGGCCACGGACCTGCTCGCGCTCACCCTGCTCACCTCCCCGTGGGAGATGGGCGCCGACATCGCGGTGGGCAACAGCCAGCGCTTCGGCGTCCCCCTCGGCTACGGCGGACCGCACGCCGCCTTCATCGCCGCGCGCGACAACATGCGCCGCCGGATGCCGGGCCGGATCATCGGCGTCTCCATCGACGCCCACGGCAACCCCGCGCTGCGCATGGCGCTGCAGACCCGGGAGCAGCACATCCGCCGCGAGCGGGCCACCTCGAACATCTGCACTGCCCAGGTGCTGCTGGCCGTAATGGCGGGCATGTACGCGGTCTACCACGGGCCGGAGGGACTGCGGCGCATCGCCACCCGGGTGCGCAACCTCACGGGCGTGCTGGCCGAGGGCGTGCGCAGGCTCGGCCACCGGGTGGTCAACGATGTCTTCTTCGACACCCTGACCATCGAACCCGCGGGCGTGAGCGCGCGCCGGATCGTGGAGCGGGCGCGGGCACGCGGCATCAACCTGCGCGAGGGCGCCGGGCACGTGGGCGTGTCCCTGGACGAGACCGTGGGACCGCAGGACCTGGACGATCTCTTCGCCGTCTTCTCGGCCGAGGGCGAGCCCGGGTTCGACGCCGCCGGTCTTGCCCTGGAGACGGACGTGCCGCCCCTGCCCCCGAAGCTCGCCCGGGAGACCGTGTTCCTCGATCACCCCGTCTTCAACAGCTACCACTCCGAAACGGAGATGCTGCGCTACATCCGCCGTCTGGAGAGCCGCGACCTGTCGCTGACCACGAGCATGATCCCGCTCGGCTCGTGCACCATGAAACTGAACGCCACCGCGCAGATGACGCCTGTCTCGTGGGCGGAGTTCGGCGCCATGCACCCCTTCGCGCCGCCCGAGCAGGCGGAGGGATACCGGCGCATCGTCGCCGACATGGAACGGTGGCTGGCCGAGATCACCGGGCTCGCCGCAACCTCCCTGCAGCCCAACTCGGGGGCGCAGGGGGAATACGCCGGCCTGCTGGTGATCCGCGCGTACCACCACGACCGCGGCGACACCCATCGCGACGTGTGCCTCATCCCTTCCTCCGCGCACGGCACCAATCCGGCCAGCGCGGTGATGGCGGGCATGAAGGTGGTGGTGGTCAAGTGCGACGCGGACGGCAACATCGACACGGACGACCTGCGCGCCAGAGCGGACCGGCACGCCGACCGGCTGAGCGCGCTCATGGTCACCTACCCGTCCACCCACGGGGTCTTCGAGGAACGCATCCGTGAAGCCTGCGACATCGTGCACGAGCGCGGGGGACAGGTCTACCTGGATGGCGCCAACCTGAACGCCCAGGTGGGGCTGGCGCGCCCCGGCGACTACGGCGCCGACGTGTGCCACATCAACCTGCACAAGACCTTCGCCATTCCGCACGGCGGGGGCGGGCCCGGGATGGGCCCCATCTGCGCGGCCGAACACCTGGCCCCCTTCCTTCCCGGCCATCCGCTGGTGAACACGGGAGGCGAAAAGGCGATCGGCGCCGTCTCCGCGGCACCATGGGGGAGCGCGAGCATCCTGCTCATCTCGTGGGCCTACATCGCCCTGCTGGGACGGGAGGGGGCGCGGAAGGCGACGGAGGTGGCCATCCTGAACGCCAACTACATGGCGAACCGGCTGGAGAAGCACTTCCCCGTCCTCTACAAGGGTGCGCGCGGCCGGGTGGCGCACGAGTTCATCCTCGACCTGCGGCCGCTCAAGCGGGCGACCGGGATCACCGACGAGGACGTGGCCAAGCGCCTCATGGACTACGGCTTCCACGCGCCCACCATGTCGTTCCCGGTGCTGGGCACGATCATGGTCGAGCCAACCGAGAGCGAGTCCCGGGAAGAGCTGGACCGCTTCTGCGACGCGCTGGTCTCGATCCGCGCGGAGATCGAACAGATCGAGCTGGGACTTGCCGACCGCAAGGACAACGCGCTCAAGAACGCCCCGCACACGGCGGCGGTGGTGGTGAGCAGCGATTGGAATCACGCCTACAGCCGGGAGCAGGCCGCGTTTCCGGCTCCCTGGACGAGAGAGGCGAAATTCTGGCCCTCCGTGGGCCGGGTCAACAACGCATTCGGGGACCGCAATCTGGTTTGCGTCTGTCCCCCGGTGGAGAGCTACTCGGAGGTTTGACCATGGCCAGCCTGACGTATCACGGACACGCGACCTTCCTGCTCGAGCTTGGCGACGGCACGCGCATCTCGATCGACCCCTGGTACGAGGAGAGCCCCGCCAACGATCTGTCCCTCGCGGATCTGGGCGACGTCGACTACGTGTTCTGCTCGCACGGGCACTTCGATCACTTCGCGGACGCCATCCCGCTCGCGAACGGAACCGGCGCAACCCTGGTGTCGACCTTCGAGATCGTGGCCTTCGCCCAGACCCAGGGTGTCGAGAACGCGCATCCGATGCACATCGGCGGGGGATTCAACTTCCCCTTCGGGCGCGTGAAGATGACGCCCGCGCTGCACGGCGGTCAGGTGCACGGCGACAACACCGGGGCGTACACGACGGTCCCGGGCGGGCTGCTCTTCGACGCCGACGGCACACGGGTGTATCACGCCGGCGACACCGCGCTGCTGACGGACATGAAGCTGCTGCGCGGCCAGGTGGACGTGGCCCTGTTGCCGATCGGCGACAACTTCACCATGGGCCCCGACGACGCGGCCATCGCGGTCGACTTCATCCAGCCCTCGGTGGTTGTGCCGATCCACTACAACACCTTCCCGCCCATCGTTCAGGACCCGGAGGCGTTCCGGGCGGTGGTCGGAGACGCCGCGCGGGTGGAGGTGATGGCCAGCGGGGACGTGCTGGAGCTGGGCGGGGGCTGAGAAAGGTCGAGAGGCGCTTCGAGCTCGCTCGGAGACACGGGCCGGTATCGTCTCCGGGGACGATGTCCGGCGGGGCACAGTGGCACGACGCTGCTCGACAGGTGGCCGGCGGGGCCGGGTGGCGCGAGACGGTTCGCCGGATGGCTCGGCTGCGGTGGACGGTCGTCTTCGACCCGCCCCGTGACGGCGCGGCCAACATGGCGGTGGACCACGCCCTCGCCGAGACCGTCGAGCCGGACGCGGCGTGGCTGCGCCTCTACCGCTGGGTCCGCCCCACCCTCTCGCTGGGCCGCAACGAACCGGCTGCGGACGTCTATGACTTCGCGCGCGCGGAGAGAATGAGCATTGACGTGGTGCGCCGTCCTACCGGCGGCCGGGGCGTGCTGCACGATGCCGAGCTGACCTACTCGGTGGTCGCCCCGGTCGCCGCGGTCGGGCGGTTGCGGGCGGCCTATTCGGCGGTGCATGCCGGCCTGGCCGCCGGACTCCGCTCCCTCGGGGCGGACGCCCGCCTGGCCGCGGGAGTGGCACCGGGCCCGCCGCGGGCCGGAGCATGCTTCGACGCGACCGCCGGGGGGGAGGTGGTGGCGGGGAGGCGGAAGCTCATCGGCAGCGCGCAGGCCCGGATCGGCCGGGCCATGTTGCAGCACGGATCCGTGCTGATCGACGGCACCCAGGAGCTCGCCCGCGAACTGTGCCGACAGCCGGCCGATGCGGGCACGGCACCCGCGTCCACCACCCTGCGCGAGCAGCTCGGCCGTCCGCCCTCGTGGACGGAGGTTGCGACGGCAGTCGCGGAAGGACTCGCTGCCGAGCTGGAAACGGAGATGGCGGAGGGAGAACTCCCGCAACCCGCGATGCGGCGGATCAGGTCGCTCGAACGGCACTATCGGTCGCTCGAGTGGACGCTGCGGCGGTGAACGAGGGGACGCTCCGCGACCATTCGCTATTCGTAGGGGGTCCGGCTCCTGGCGGGGCTGCCGGGCAATCACATTCAGGATCGGTTGACCGTCGCCCCGGAACCATCAGATTTCGCAACCGGACCGTCCCTCCGGGAAGGATCATGTCCCACCTTTTCACGCTAACGCCATGAATCCGAGCAACCTGCACGTCAGCCGGGACAGGGGTCACGTCCGCGTCTCCGGCGATCTGCTGCTCGATTCCTTCCGGCGCGTGCTCGCGGCCATCCATCATGCGACCCAAAGGGGCTTCCCCGAGGTGACGCTCGACTTCTCCGCGACAACCTCGGCCTTTCCGGGCCCGATGCTGGCCGTGCTCGCGGCATGCATCCGGCTCCACGACGAGTCCGACGTGGATGTGTCGCTGGTTCGCCCTGCAGATGGAAGCCTGCGACGTCTCTTCGCGAACGCGAACTGGGCTCACCTGGCGGCACCCCAAAGTTTCGCCCAGTCGGCCTGGCATCCCGCCTCCGTCCTGCCCGCGAGCCGCTTCAGGTCGCCGGACGAGCAACGCGAAATCGTGGATCGCATCCTCGACGCGGTCCTCTCTTCTCCGGCCCAACTTGCGCGTTCGAATCTCACGGTCTTCGAGTGGGCGGTGAACGAGATTACCGACAACGTGCTGCAGCACTCTGACTCCGCGCAGGGCGGGTTGGTGCAGCTGAGTCACTATCCCAATACACAACGGTTGGAATTCGCCGTGGCCGATGCGGGGCGAGGCGTTCCCTCCAGTATGAGAACGACGAGAGCGGCAATTCCCGACCCGCGCGCTCTGGAGTTGGCCGTCCGCCGCGGGATCACGCGGGACAAGGACGTGGGGCAGGGCAACGGCCTCTTTGGAACCCATCGAGCATCCGCCGTGGGCTCGGGTGACTTCGTGATTCATTCCGGATATGCGAGCATCCAGCGCGATCTTGAAGCCCGCGAAGAGAGCTCTCCCGTCGCGGGAACGCTGGTCATTGTCAGCCTGGATTATTCCGACCCTGAGGCCTTGTGGCGAGCACTTGACATCCAGGATACCGGGGCGGATCCAGCGGGCGACTACGTGGAGAACCGGTACGAAGCCGTAACCGAAGACGTGCTGCGCTTCGTCGTGCGGAAGGAAGCCGGTTCCGTCGGATCGAGATCGTCCGGAAAGCTGGTCCGGACCAAGCTCGAGAATCTGATGGCGATGTATCCGAACCATCCGGTGAACGTCGACTTCGGCGACATCCCGGTCGTGTCGAGCAGCTTTGCAGACGAGTTCCTCGGCAAACTATTCGTGCGCACGGGCGCACTCCGCTTCATGAGCGCCATCCGTTTGCGACGGATGTCGCCACCGGTTCGAGCCGTGCTGGACCGCGCGATCCTGCAACGGGCAGGGCAGGAAGGTGCAGGGCATCGACCCTGACCTCCGACGAGCCAGCCTTCCCGGCCTCCTGGAGACGGGATCACGATGGACGGCGCCGTCATCAATGGCGCCGGCTCAGCAGCGGCTCCGGATGTGTCAGGCATTTCCAGAGTTACGATTCCGCCTGCTGCCCGAGACGAGCGCGAGACAACCCTTGACACATCTCGGAGGTGCTTTCATCTTGGCTGCTCCGGTGCTAGGATAAGCTCCGGCAGACTCGGTGGGCTGTCCGCTGTGGGCAGTCATTTCGTTTGCCTTGAAACCAGCTCATGGAGGGCACTCCCTTGGCCGCACTCAACAATCTTTATGTTGCGCTCCTGCAGATCCCCGGGATGGAAGCTCCGGATCAGACCATCGGCGAACAGATGGGCTTCATCTGGGAGCAGACCGGTTTCATGCGCTGGCCGCTGGCAGCCTGCATCGTCGTCGGCATCATCGT
>JAJDVR010000122.1 GCA_022826025.1 Gemmatimonadota bacterium
GCGGTCGCGGCGGGCGAGAAGGGCATCCGCAGGATCTGGATCGACAGATTGGTTCCGCTGCCCTGTGCGGAAGTCTGGGTAGCCTGACCTGGCACTGCCGTGACCGTGTCGATCAGGGCGCCCTCCAGGTCGTGCCGGACCAGGTACTCGGATCTGCTTCCGGAAGGGTCCGAGATCGACTCGAGGGCGTCTTCCAGGCTGAAGGCGCCGTCCATCAGTGAGGGGAGGTTCAGGGACTCCACCCGGCTGAGGAAGAGGCCCGGTCCCGCCACGCGGATCGGGCGGATCATGGGCTGCTCGCCCGGGCCCCGGAAGGTCGCGGTGGCCAGAAGTTCGCCGTCCGGACCGAAGCGGGTGATGCGGTCGAGCCGCTGGTCCGCCGCAACGATGGCGCCATCCGCCGTTGGCCATGCGCCCGCGAGCGCCCGGAACTCGCCCGGCCCCTCTCCGGGGCCTCCGATGGTCTGGAGGTGGACGCCGCTCGCGTCGAAGATGCGGATCTCGCTCATCTGGCCATCGGCGACGATCAGATTGCCCGCGCCGTCGACCGCTACCGAGGCAATGCGCCCGAAGAGCACCTCCGCCGGGCCGTCGATGGCACCGATGGAGAGGACCGGTTCAGGCGCGATGGTGGCGTAGACGGCACCGCCGGACGGGTTGGTGACGATGGCGACGCCCGCCGAGTCGGTGATCTGGGCCTGGGAGGGCAGGGACTCCGTGTCGTCGTCGCAGGCGCCGAGCGGTGCCAGGACAAGGCATAGCCACGCGCTGGTCGTGAAGAGGGGCCGCCGGAGCCGGGGTGATCGGTCACCTCTCATCATGGTGGTCCTCACCGTTCGCTCAATCACGAAAATCTTCGTAGATTACGATAGTTCACGCCGGTTGGGGATGTCAACTTCCCTTCGTCTCTGGACGAGATGAAGAGCGAATCCCACGGTTCGGTTGAAGCTGAGTTGCGCAGGTGTGTGACGCCCCGGTAGGATCTGGTTGCAATGCCAAAGGACAAGTCGAGAACCAGGAAACGGAGGCCGTCGTGGAGGCGTTCGCTCTTCAGGAGCGCGTGCCTGGTTTTCTGCCTCCTGACGATCCGGGTGGTGGCCCTGCAGGCCTTTACCATCACGTCCGGATCCATGGAACCCACGTTGCTGGCCGGCGACTTCGTGTGGGTCAACAAGGCTGCGCTGGGCTCGCGAATCCCGTTCACGGACATCCGCATTCCCGGCTACTCCGAGCCCCGGAGGGGGGAAATCCTGGTATTCGATCCTCCGCACGACGACACGCTGGTGGTCGTCAAGCGGCTCGTGGGCATGCCTGGCGACACGCTGGAGATGCGGGGCAAAGCCTTGTACGTGAACGGCTTAGCCCAGGACGAACCTTACGTGTTGCACCGGAATGACACGCCGGACTTCTCCGCAGCCGCAATGGGGTGGCAGCGAGACATCCTGGTTGGCGGTCCAAGGAACGATTACCTGGCGACCCGCGACACATGGGGTCCGCTCGTGATTCCCGAGGACCACTACTTCATGCTGGGCGACAATCGCGACAACAGCATCGATTCCCGCACGTGGGGGCTCTTGGAGCGCTCGCGCTTCGAGGGGCGAATCATCGTCCGGTACTTCTCCTACAACCGGGACTCCTACCAGCCCTTCCCGTTCATCCGGGAGATACGCTGGGATCGAATCGGAACACGACCCAGGTAAGTCGCCAGGAGACCTTCGCTCCGACCATCTTCCGCACTCTGTCTGATCACTGCATGCGGTCACCCGCGTCGACCATCTCGTCCTTCAGGAAGCGGTCGAAGAAGTCCAGCATGTCGAGCAGCATCCGGCGTCGGTTGGCCTTGCCGCGCACGTAGTAGTTCTCGTTCGGGTAGGTCGTGTACTCGAACACCTTGTAGTGGTTCTCGAGTGCGCGCGCGAAGATCTCGGACTGGTCCGAGCCGGGATAGCGTCCCTCGCCGTGCACCAGGAAGATCGGCGTGGAGACCTTGTCGATCTCGTAGATCGCCGAGCTGTTGCGCCACACCTCCTGGCTCGTCTCGAAGGGCCCGAGTTCGTGCTCGAGCAGCTTGACGTGCCGCAGTTCGTTCTCGCTGCGATAGAAGTGCACCCAGTCGGAGTAGCCCGAACCTGGGATGATCGCGCGGAAGGCGTCCGGGGCGAAGGACGCCGCGTACATGCCCATTATGCCGCCGTAGCTGGTTCCGGTCAGGCCGATCCGGTCGGGGTCGACCCCGGGCTGCGCCTTGAGGAAGTCGGCGCCCGCGAGCACGTCTTCGAGGTCGCAGTGGCCCCAGCAGCCGTTGTTCGCGTCGGCGAAATCCTTCCCGTATCCCGAGCTGCCCCGGATGTTGGGCAGCAGCACGGCGTATCCGCGCTGTGCGAAGAACTGCACGTGCTGCTGGAAGGTGTCGTTGAACTGCGAGGTGGGGCCGCCGTGAATCCACAGGATTCCGGGTGCGCGCCGGCCCGCCGGGACTCCCACCGGGCGGTAGAGGTAGGCCGGGATCGAGTATCCGTCGGTGCTGGGGTAGTGGACCTTCTCCGGCAGGATCAGCCGGTCGGCATAATTCCCGGCCGGCATGGATAAGGTGAGCTGGCGGCTGTCGCCGCTCTCCACAGCCACCACATGCAGATCCTGCGGAGTGACCAGGTCGGCCTTCAGGTAGGCGATCGAGCGGCTGTCCGGTGACCACGAGGGGCTCGACGCCACTCCGCCGTCGGGTGAGACCAGCACGCGGGGCTTGCCGCCGTCGGCCGGGACCACGCGCAGGTCGTGGTGACCGTTGTGGTTCTCGACGTACGCGATCCAGCGTCCGTCGGGCGACCAGACCGCGCCGCTCTGATCGGCCTCGGCGGGGGCGACCGGAAGGGGTTCACCGCCCTCGACCGGGGCGAGCCAGTAGTTGATCCAGCCGCTGCGGTGCGAGCGAAAGAGGACCTGGCTGCCGTCGGGCGAGACGCGGGGGTAGGCGAAGGTGCTGCCGGCGCCGTAGTCGAAGAAGTCGCGGTCCTGGAGCACGGTACGCGCACCCGATCCGTCCGGAGCGACCGAGATGACGTCATGGTCCTCCCAGGCGTCGTCCAGGCGCACGTAGAGGATGCGCTGCGCGTCCGGCGTCCAGGTGGGGAAGACCTCGTAGTTCTTCTCGCTGCTGATGCGCCGGACGCGCCGCGTGGCGATCTCGACCGTCCAGATGTCGTAGTTGCCGTAGCGATCGCCGGCGAAGGCGATCGAGCGCTCGTCGGGCGACCAGGTCATCGAGTTGATGCGCCCGCCCAGGTTGGTCAGCTGCACCTCGGTGCCGTCGCGGGTGGACCAGATCCAGATCTCGGGCGAGCCGCCCTTGTCGGACACGTAGGAGATCCAGTTGCCCCTGGGCGACCAGCCCGGCATCTGGGAGACCAGGAAGTGGCCCGAGCTGCCCATCTCGATCGGGACGCGGGTCGGGAATCCGCCTTGGGGCGAGAGCGTGACCAGTCCGCCGGAGAGGGAAGACCGGAAGAGGATCGACGAGCCGTCCGGGGACCAGGCGGGCGAGCCGGAGATGACCGACTCGATGGCAAGCAGCTGGTCGATGGTGAGGACGTCGGGTTCCTGGGCGTGGACCGGGGCGGAGACACCAGCGGCCGCGGCCGCGAGAAGGAGAGCCGAAGCGAGGGTCGTGGCGGCTTGCCGGGGGAGGACCGCCGCCGGATTCCGATAACGGGTCATGGTCTGCTCCTTGTGTCGGCTGCTCCCGACCCGGCGCCTTACACGTGCGTCAGCCAGCCGCAGGGGTCGTCCGCCCGCTGCTTGACGACGTCCATGAACCGCCGCTGAATCTGCAGCGTAACCTCGCCCGCCTTGCCGGACCCGATGGGAATGCGGTCCACGCTGGTGATCGGCGTCACCTCGGTCGCGGTGCCCGAGAAGAAGAGCTCGTCGCAGGTGTAGAGCGTCTCGCGGGCGACCAGCTGCTCGCTCGCCGGGATGCCCATGTCGGCCGCGAGCTTGAGCACCGTGTCGCGGGTGATGCCCTGGAGGGAGGTGCCGTCGAGGATGGGTGTGATGAGCTGGCCGTCCACTACCAGGAAGAGGTTCTGTCCACTTCCCTCGCTCACCAGTCCGTTGGGGCCGAGCGCGATGGCGTCCGCGTAGCCGTCGGCGTACGCCTCCATCTTCATGAGCATGGCCGCGTTGTAGTGGCCGGCCGCCTTGGCCCGCATCGGGAAGGTGTTGGGTTCGGCGCGCTGCCAGGAGGAGACCTTGACTCCGACGCCCTTTTCGAGTGCTCCCTCGCCGAGGTAGGTGTCCAGCGGCCAGCACGCCACGTACGACTCGATGGGGCTCGCGCGGGGATCGAGCGCCGCGGCGCCGTAGCCGCGAATCACCATGGGACGGATGTAGCAGCTGCCCAGGCCGTTCTTCGCCACCACGTCGACGCACGCCTGCGCGTACTCCGCCTGCGAGTACTCCGGCGCCATGCGATAGACGATGCAGGAGTTGTAGAGCCTGCGGATGTGCGCGCCGAGGCGGAAGATGGCCCGCCGCCCCCCGGACTCGTAGCAGCGGATGCCCTCGAAGAGAGACACGCCGAACTGTACGGCCAGCGAAAGCAGGTGCACCTGGGCGTCCTGCCAGCGGATGAACTCTCCGTCCTTCCAGACGAATTCGGATTCCTGTAGCTCAAGGGCCATCGGGGTTCTCGGTCTTGGGGATCAGGTTGGGGTCGGTGGCGTCATATCAGGGCGCGGATCCATCCGCCGTCCACGGGAATGGAGGTGCCGGTCACATAGCCGGCGCGCTCGGAAGCGAGAAAGGTAACCAACGCGGCAAATTCCGCAGGATCGCCCACGCGTCCCGCGGGGATCTCGCTGGCCCAGCGGTCGAACGCGGCTACCCGGTCGATGCCCTCGCGTGCGGCGATCTGGCCGGCCAGCCAGTCCAGGCGGGCGGTGCGGGTATAGCCGGGCATCACATTGTTCACGGTAACGCCGTCGCGCGCCACCTCGTTGGCCAGGGTGCGGGCAAAGCCGGTCACCGCGGCGCGCACGCTGTTGGAGAGGATGAGCCCGTCGACCGGCTGTTTCACTGCGATCGAGGTGACGTTGATGATCCGGCCCCAGCCTCGCTCGCGCATGCCTGGAAGGACGGCGCGCGTCAGGTTGAGGACGCTCTCGAGGTTCTGGGCGACGGCGGTACGCCACGCCTCGGGGCTGTGCGCCTCGAAGGGGCCGGAGGGAGGGCCGCCGGTGTTGGTGACGAGGA
Organism: Gemmatimonadota bacterium; assembly: GCA_022826025.1. GTDB lineage: Bacteria > Gemmatimonadota > Gemmatimonadetes > Longimicrobiales > Gaopeijiaceae > BD2-11. The sequence goes on from JAJDVR010000122.1 coordinate 5,251, forward strand.
TGTCGACCTGGCCGAAAGCCCCGGCGGCCGCGTCGGTGACCCGCCGCACACCCTCGGGATCGGTGAGGTCGGCGGCCACGGCCACGGGTTGGGACCCGGTGTCGCGTTCGATGCTGTCGCGGGTGTGGTTCAGGTCGTCGGCGCCGCGGGCGCACATCACCAGCCGGGCCCCCTCGCGCGCGAACTCCTCCGCCACCGCGCGTCCCAGCCCGCGGCTGGAGGCCGCCACCAGCGCGACCTTTCCGGTCAGCCCGAGGTCCATGTCACTTCAGCGGGCGGGCCGGGCCGCGCCTGTCCGGGGAGTATCGTGCGGCGTGGGTGGGAAACTGCGGTGGTTGTGCGGGGTCGACGCGCTGCGCGTCCTTGACGTTTCCGGATGCATGAAGAGGGCTCATCTCAGGTACGCGTCGGTCCCGTCCAGCCAGTCCTGCCGGGGCGGGCAGAAGACGTCCACGTCCAGGGTGTCCTCGAGCGCGACCGCCTTGTGCGGCACCCACGAGGGAATGTGCAGCACCTCTCCGGCGCGCACGACCACCTCCTCGCTCTCATCCTCTCCGAGCCAGAAGTGCAGTGCGCCCTCGAGCACATAGGTGAGCTGCTCGTTGTCGTGCGAGTGCAGCGGCACCACGGAGCCCTTGTCGAGATAGATGTGCGCGAGCATCATGCGCTCGCCCGTCACCAGGCGCCTTCCGAGTCCTTCCTTGACCTGTTCGATCGGCATGTCGTCCCAGCGGAAGTGGCGTACGCTCGTTCCGGCGCTCATTGGCTCTCCTCGATTGGCGGAATGGGCCGGCGGATGCGCCGGGCGAACCCTCTCAATACCGTAACCGCGGGACTTCGGCAAGTAGCGCAGGTCGATGGTTCCGAGGGTGGCGCACGGTCCGTCGGCCCGGAGGGCCCCGGCGCCCTCACCGCAGGTAGCTGTCGGTCCCGTCGAGCCAGTCCTGGCGAGGCGGACAGAAGACATCCGTCACAAGCGTGTCCTCGAGCGCGAGCGCACTGTGCGGAAGTCCGGAGGGGATGTGCAGTACTTCGCCGGTGCGAAGGATCACCTCCTCGCCCTCGTCATCGCCGAGCCGGAGCTTGAGCGCGCCATCCAGCACGTGGGCGATCTGCTCGTTGTCGTGCGCGTGCAGCGGGACGACGGTGCCCCGCACCATGTACCAGTGCGCGAGCATCATGCGATCGCCGGTCACCACACGCCTTCCAAGACCTTCCTTCACCTCTTCCATTGGCATATCGTCCCAGCGGAAATGACGGGCGCGCCGTTCGGGGCTCATTGGTTCTCCTCGTGATGGCTGGGGGGGTGCCGGCGATTCTCCGGACGAACCACCTCAATACCGTAGCCGGCCGCATCCGGCAAGTGGTGCGGCGAGGAGGGCAAGGTGACCGATACCAATACGGACGCCCGGGCGTCGCGGCGGCGGCGACCGTGGCTGCTGGCGCTCGTGGCGGCGGCGGTGGTCGTGCTGCTGGTGTTTGCGGGAAGGCAGCTGGCCGGGGTCATCCCGGCGCTCGCGGAGCGCATCACGGGGCTCGGAGTATGGGGTCCGGTCGTCTTCGTATGCCTCTATGCCGCGGCGACGGTGGCTTTCGCGCCCGGTTCCATTCTGACGCTGATCGCGGGGGCCATCTTCGGCATCGCGCGCGGAACCGTGATCGTGTTCGTGGGGGCGACGACGGGTGCCGCGCTCGCCTTCCTGGTCGCGCGCTACCTGGCCCGGTCCGCCATCGAGAACAAGGTGGCCGGCTATCCCCGCTTCGCCGCCATCGACCGCGCCATCGGTGAACAGGGGCGCAAGATCGTCTTCCTGCTGCGGCTGTCGCCGGTCTTTCCCTTCAACCTGCTCAACTATGCCC
>JAJDVR010000084.1 GCA_022826025.1 Gemmatimonadota bacterium
GTAGCGAAGGTGTGGGCGTCCTGCGGCCCTCCGGGTGCGGCGCGTAGTGCGCGGTATCGACCCCGACCGGAATGACCTCCATGGGAGCCCGCAGTCCGCGTCTGGTCAGGTCGTCGCGCGTGCTCCGCGAAACCGCGATGGTGGGCCGGCGGCGATACACCAGCGGGAGCGGCCGCTCCATGAGCCAGGTCGCCGCCGCGAGGGGGAAGGAGGCTTCGCGGAAGGCGGTGAGCCCGAACAGGTGGTGCACGAGCGGAACGACCGGAGCCGACGTCCACCACGGCGAGAAGAGGGGCACCTTGTTGAGGTTGTCCACCACCACGTCCCAGCGTTCGCGCCGCAGGCTCCGCAGGTAGTACCAGGGCGCGGCAATCGAGAAGGTGTAGCGTCCGCCGGTCCTGTGGACCTCGATGCCGTCCAGTCGCACACGGGGATCGCACTCCGCGAAGCCCGAGGCCAGCAGCGTAACTTCGTAGCCACGTCCCGCGAGCCGGCCGAAGACCTGGTGGACGTGCTCCTCGGCGCCCCCGGCCTGCGGGTTTTCCCGGTCCTGCCAGTTGAGGACGAGGATTCGCCGCACGGGCTCACGCCGGCCGCGCGAGGGCGATCAAGTGGTCCACGTGATGGCTAGGCGCGCCGTCCGAGCCGCGCAGCGACGCGGGGATCTTCCTTCCAGTTGGCGGCCGTGGTCTCCAGCTGGACGGTCACGTGCCGGATGTTGAACTCCTCGTTGGCGATGGTCCGGATGCGACCGAGCAGGGAGTCCATCTCCTCCCGGCGCTCCGGGTCGACCAGGACGTGGGCGGCGAGGGCGTCGCTTCCCGGCGTCTGCGTCCAGACGTGCACGTCGTGCATCAGGGTCACCCCGGGCAGGTCCTCGATCCGGCGGCAGAGCCGGTCGACGTCTATGTGTTCCGGCGTGCCCTCGCGCAGCACGTGGACGACGTGGGCCAGCAGGCGCCAGGTGTTCACGAGCGCCAGGATGGCGATCAGGGCCGCGCACGCGAGATCCGCGGCCTGCCATCCGAACATCTGGATGGTCAGACCCGCCAAGACCGCAGCCACCGGACCCATGACGCTCGGCAGGGTGCGCTCCGGGGCGTGCGCGACGCCCCCGTTCTTCTGCGCGGGCTGTTTCAGCATGAGCATGATGATGAAATGCACCGCCAACCCGATCACCGCGACACCCAGCAAGAGACCGCCGTCGACGTCGGATACCTCGCCGAACCGGCCCCACCCCTCGAGCAGAACCCACGCCGCAACCGCCCACAGCACGAGCGCGCTGACCAGAGAGGCGACGACCTCGGCGCGCTGGTAGCCGAAGGTGCGACGCGCGGCGCCGGCGGGCGCGTCCGATCCGGTGGCCAGCAGCGCCGGTCCCATGGCCACGCCCAGAGTCAGGCCGTATCCGGCGTCGGCCAGGAGCGCCAGGCTTCCGGACACGATCCCGCCGGCCACCTTCGCGATGGTCACGGCGACGACGAGGGCGAGCGAAATGCGCAGGCTGGTCATGGTTTCGGTCCGGTGCGTGAGGGGAAATGGGTTGGTCGGGGCGCGCCGGCAGGCCCTCAGCTGGCTCTCGGGGTCGCCCGGTACTTGTCGAACCAGGCCACGATGTTGGCGATCTTAGCCATGAGCTGGCTGGGTCGCCGGCTCATGTCGTGGGAGGCCCCGGGCAGCCGGATCACTGCCGTGTCGATCTCGCGCATCTTCAGGGCGTGGAAGAGCTGGTACGACTCCGATAGCGGCGTGCGCAGGTCCTCTTCGCCGGTAATGATCAGCGTCGGGGTGTCGATTTCGCCGGCCAGGGACAGCGGAGAGAATTCCCAGTAGGGATCGGGGTTCTCCCAGGGCAGGCCGTCATAGCGGCTGAAGTAGTAGCCGTACCAGTTGTCCGCGGTGAGCGTCTTGCTGATCCAGTTCACGACCGGCTTCTGCGACACCGCGGCGCGGAACCGATCCGTCTTGCCGACGATCCACGCGGTCATGATCCCGCCCGCGCTGCCCCCGGTCACGAAAAGGTTGTTCTCGTCGACGTATCCCTGTTCGATGACCGCGTCGACACCCGAGATGATGTCGTCGTAGTCCTGGCCCGGATAGTTGTGGAAGAGCAGGTCCGCGAACTCCTCGCCGTAGCTGGTGCTGCCCCGCGGATTGGGGTAGAGGACGACGTAGCCTGCGGCGGCCAGCAGCTGCATCTCGGCGGAAAAGCGGTCCCCGTAGTTGGATACCGGGCCGCCGTGGATCTCGACGATCAGCGGATGGCGGCGTGAGGGGTCGAAGTCCGGCGGCTTGACGATCCAGCCCTGGATGGGGCGGCCGTCGAACGACGATTCCCACCAGATCTCCTCCACCTCCCCCAGCGTCCGGTTGGCGAGCAGATCCTCGTTGAGCGCGGTGATGCGCCGGGGTGCGCCGTCGCCGCTGCTGCGCACCGCCAGTTCGCCCGGCATGTCCGGGCGGGTCTGGTTGAGCGCGATGCTGCCGTCGCCGGCGACCGAGAAGGAACCGCCCCCGTAGGGCCGGCCGTAGGATGTTCCGCCGAGGTCCTCCGCCAGTACCTCGACCTCACCGTCCAGCGTGGCGAACGCGACCTTGGAGTTGCCCTGGTCGTCGTACTGGAAGTAGAGGCCGCTGCCGTCCGACGCCCACACCGGGTTGGCCACGCTGCGGTCCAGGTCGGCGGTGACGACCCGCCGCCCGCTGCCGTCGAGGTTCATGACCTGAAGCCGGCTCACCTGGTAGGTGCGCGTCCGGTCCTCGTAGCCGACGAAGGCGAGCTGCCGCCCGTCGGGGGACACCGCCGGGCTTTGGTCGGGCCCCGGGCGGTCGGTCAGCGCACGGATCTCCCCGCCGGCCACGGGCGCAAGGTACAGCTCGGAGTTCCGGTAGTCGAGCACCCAGTCCGGGTTGCGGTTGGACGAGAACACCAGGCTCCGGCTGTCGGGCGTCCAGGCGGGCGCGCCGGAGTGCTGGAAGTCACCCGTGGTCACCTGCACGGCGGTTCCTCCCTCAGCCGGGATGACGAAGAGGTGGTCGTAGCCGAAGTCCAGGTAGCCGACCCCGTCCTGCCGGTTCTTGAATCGGTTCTCCATGATGGGCGGGTCCGCCCAGTCGGCCCCCTCGGGCGGGCGCGGCGGCGCCACCAGGCTCGGCGCCGGGTACGGCACCAGCATGTTGAAGGCGATCCGGCGGCCGTCCGGCGACCAGCGGATGCCGCGCGGCGACTCCGTCAGCTGGGTCAGCGTGGCGGTCTCGCCCGTGTCCATCCAGCGCAGGTGGATCTGTCCACCGGCCGTGTAGGCGAGCCTGGTGCCGTCCGGCGACCAGCGCGGCGACCCGCCCTCGCCGAGGCGCCTGTGTCCGGACCCGTCCGCGTTCACGATCCACAGCTCGGAACGGCGCCGGTCGCGCATGACGTCCATCGAGTTGCGCACGTAGACGACCTGGCTGCCATCCGGAGAGATCTGCGGGTCGGCCGCGAACTCGAGCGCAAAGACGTCCATGGGCTCGAAGTGGTTCTGGGCGTCGGCCGGACGCGCACCGGCCAGGCTGGTCAGAAGGGCGGCGGCGAGGATGGCTCCCATCGCCAGCGGGGCTGCTACGAAACGACTCTGCTCATGCATCGGCTTGCTCGCGGATCGGTTGGCGTACGAATTCCTGCGGAAACTCCACCCGACAGGCGCGGACGGCAACCGGTCTCCTTCGTTTTCGCGCCCGGTGTGCCGCCTCCAACAGGCTCCCCTTTCTGTCCCGGGGACCCGCCGGCCGGTTCGTCACACGGGCAGGCGGCGCTTATCCTGCATCGAATGTCGCCCCATCCCAGTGGAGATCGACCGATGAACAGCTCCGCATCGCGACGCAGCTTCCCCCGCATTCCGCTCCTCTCCCCCGCGCTTCTTCTGCTCCCGGGCCTGGCCGCCGCCGCGCCGCTCTCCACGCCGGTCCCGGCCTCGGCCGCCCAGCAGGCCTACGAGTACCCGGACCCGTTCCC
>JAJDVR010000188.1 GCA_022826025.1 Gemmatimonadota bacterium
TTCCTCGATCGAACCTCAGTACTTGCGGATCACGCCGACCACGACCCCCTGGATCTGAACGTCGGCTGCGTCCACGATGATCGGCTCCATCGCCTCGTTGGCGGGCTGCAGCCGGATCCGGGAACCCCGCTCGTGATAGAACTTCTTGACTGTGGCCGAGTCGCCCCCCACGAGGGCGACCACGGTCTCGCCTTCATGCGCCACCTGGCGGGCGGTGACCACGATGTAGTCGCCATCGCGAATCTGTTCGTCGATCATCGAGTCGCCCTCGACCCTCAGGACGTAGCTCTCGGCGCCGCTCGGAACCATGTCCCGGGGCACGGACAGGGTCTCGGTGTCCTGAATGGCCTCGATGGGCAGCCCCGCGGCGACTGCTCCGAGCAGCGGCAGCGCGAAGACGCCGGCGCCCGTCTCCCGGCGCACCATCTCGATGGAGCGACTTTGGTTGTAGGCCTTCCGGATGTAGCCCTTGCGCTCCAGATTGCTCAGGTGCTCGTGGACCGTGGCCAGGGAAGCGTATCCGAAGGCATGCGCGATTTCCTCGAAGTTGGGCGCGTATCCCCACTCGTCCAGGTAGCCTTCGATGAAGTCCAGGATCTGTTTCTGTCGCTTGGTCAGGGGCATCGAATGCACGCTCCGCAAAAGTGATGACCGAACAGGACCCGAATACCATACCCGAAGGTATCCCGAAGCGCAAGATGCATCCCGAAAGACCCGGAACAGCATCCGCCCTCGGCGCCCGATATCCGTTCCCGCACGCATGAACATCCTCGACCGTATCGTCCGCACCAAGCGCGCTGAAGTCCGGGCTCTGAGGTCTGCGCGAGCGGAGGTGGCGCGCGCCGCCCGTTCGGCGCCTCCGGCCCGCAACTTCCGCTCCGCGCTTAGAGGATCGTCGGGGGATGTGGCGATCATCGCGGAGGTCAAGCGGCGTTCTCCGGGCGCGGGATCCATTCGCGAGGACCTCGATCCTCCGGATCTGGCGGCGGAATACGCGGGCTCGGGCGCATCGGCCATCAGCGTGCTGACGGATCGCACGTACTTCGGAGGCGGCCTGGACGATCTGCGGCGGGTGCGCGCGAGGGTGCGGCGGCCTGTTCTGCGCAAGGACTTCATGATCGACCCGGTTCAGCTCGACGAGTCGCGCGCGGCGGGCGCGGACGCGGTGCTGCTCATCGTGCGCATCCTGGAGGATCCGCTTCTGGGCGAGCTTCTGAGCGGGGCGCGCGAGCTCGGGATGGGCGCCCTGGTGGAGGTTCACGATGCCGCGGAGCTGGAGCGGGCGCTCGCAGCCGGCGCCGACGTGGTGGGCATCAACAACCGCGACCTGAGCACCTTCCGCTCGAGCGTGGCCGTCACGCTGGAGCTGATTCGCCGCATTCCGCCGGACGTCGTCGTGATTTCGGAGAGCGGGCTGGCCACCCGGGAGGACCTGGCCACCGTGGGTGCCGCGGGCGCGGACGCCGTCCTGATGGGTGAAGCGCTCCTGCGGAGTCCGCGCCCCGGCGACGCAGTGGCAGCCCTGACCGGCGTCCCGCGCGGATCGCGCGCCGCCACGGCCGGACCGGAGCCGCGACCAACGACCCCTCCACCCAGCTCATCCCCCGCCGCCAACCCACCCGCGACCCCCCCGTCCCCGAACCGTCCGCCGCCCCCGAACCGCCCACCACCCACCGGACCCGTCCCCTTGCCTGAGGTGAAGATCTGCGGGATCACCCACCCGGCGGACGGCCGCGTCGCCGCGCAGGCGGGCGCGACCTGGGTGGGCACCGTGCTCACTCCCGGGTTCTCGCGCAGCGTGGATATCCCGACCGCGCGGGCGGTGGCGGAGGCCGCCGGCATCCCGCTGGTGATCCTCCTGGTCGACCCGACCCTCGACGAAGCGGTGGAGGCGGCGCGCGCGACCGGCGCGTCCGTGGTGCAGCTGCACGGCCGCGAGGATCCCGACACTGTGGCCCGCCTGCGCGCGAGCGGCCCCTGGACGGTGTGGAAGGCCGCGCCCGTGCGCGACGCGGCGGACGCCCTGACCGCGCTCGACCGGTACGGGGCGGCCGCCGACGGCCTCCTCTTCGACGGATGGCACGAGAAGCTGCCGGGCGGCACCGGCACCCGGTTTCCCTGGCGGAGCCTGGCCGGCATCCGCGACCGCTTCGCCCCCGGGCAGCGCTTCGTGGCCGCGGGGGGCCTCAACCCCGGCAACGTGGCGGAGGCCGTCTCGATCCTGCGCCCGCACGTTGTCGACGCCAGCTCCGGGGTGGAGCGCCGGGTGGGTGTGAAGGATCCCGCCAGGGTGCGCGGCTTCGTGCGCGCAGCGCGCGGCAACGGAGGTGAGTCATGACTCCGGGCGCACCCGCGGCCGGAGACCGCTTCGGCCCGTACGGGGGCCGCTACGTCCCCGAGACCCTCATCACCGCGCTGGACGAGCTCACCGCGGCTTATCGGGACGCCTCGGCCGACCCGGGCTTCGCCGCGGAACTGCGCGCCCTGCTCGAGGACTACGCCGGCCGGCCCTCTCCCCTCTACCGCGCCCCCCGCGTCGAGGAAGCCATCGGCGCGGGTCCCGTCTACCTGAAGCGCGAGGACCTCAACCACACCGGTGCCCACAAGATCAACAACACCCTCGGGCAGGCGCTGCTGGCGCGCTGGATGGGCAAGCACCGCATCATCGCCGAGACCGGCGCCGGACAGCACGGGGTGGCCACGGCGACCGTGTGCGCGCTCTTCGACCTCGAGTGCGTGGTCTACATGGGGACCGAGGATGTCGAGCGCCAGGCGTTGAACGTCTATCGCATGGAGCTGCTGGGGGCCGAGGTGCGTCCGGTGGACTCGGGTTCGTGCACGCTCAAGGACGCCACCAACGAGGCGATCCGCGACTGGGTGACCAACGTGCGCGATACCCACTACATCATCGGTTCCGTGGTGGGGCCCGACCCTTTCCCGCGCGTGGTGCGCGATTTCCAGGCCGTTATCGGGGAGGAGACGCGCGCGCAGCTGGAGGCCGCCGAGGGCCGACTCCCCGGTTCGGTCGTGGCCTGCGTCGGCGGGGGATCCAATGCCATGGGCATCTTCCACGCCTTCGTTCCCTTCGGGGATGTGCGGCTGATCGGGGTCGAGGCTGCGGGCGAGGGGCTGGACAGCGGCCGGCACTCGGCGCCGCTGGCCGCAGGCACGCCCGGCGTCCTGCACGGGTCGCTGAGCTACCTGCTCCAGGACGCGGATGGGCAGGTGGCCCCGGCCCACTCCATCTCCGCCGGGCTCGACTACCCCGGGGTGGGGCCGGAGCACTCGTGGCTCCTCGACGAGGGCCGGGCGCAATACGTGACGGTCACCGACGATCGGGCGCTGGCCGCCTTCCACAGGCTCTCCCGCCTGGAGGGGCTCATCCCCGCGCTCGAGAGCGCGCACGCGATGGCGCATGTCTTCGAGGCCGGGGCGGAACTGGCCCGCCACGGGCCCATCGTGGTGTGCCTGAGCGGCCGCGGCGACAAGGATGTCGCGCATGTGGCGCGGCTGTCGGGGGCGGAAGCCGATGAGTGACCAGATCGCTGCCCGAACCGGGATGTCCCTCGCGCGGTGCTTCGCGCACTGCCGTGCCGAGCGCCGTGCCGCGCTCATCCCGTTCCTGACGTGCGGTTATCCGGATGCGCCGCAGTCCCTGGAGCTGCTGCGGGAGATGGCGCGCGCGGGGGCGGACATCGTCGAGCTGGGCATCCCCTTCAGCGACCCTCTCGCGGACGGCCCCACCATCCAGCGCTCCTCGTTCCGGGCGCTTGAGGGGGGCATGACCACCGAGGGCACGCTGGAGGTGCTGCGGACCTTCCGCGCCGGACACGACACCCCGGTCGTCCTCTTCGGCTACCTGAACCCCATCCTGCGCTACGGGGTCGACGAGTTCGCCCGCGCGGCTGTCGAGGCCGGCGCCCAGGGGCTGCTGCTCACCGACGTGCCCGCGGGGTCGGACCCCGCGCTGGAGGGGCGGCTGGCGGCGCACGGCCTCGACCTGATCCGTCTGATCGCCCCGACCACGTCCCCCGAGCGGATCGCCGTAATCGCCCGCGCGGGCGCGGGGTTCCTGTACTACATCTCCCGCACGGGGATTACCGGGGCGCGCGCGCAACTGAGGCGGGCGCTGGGGCAGGAGGTGGAGGCGGTCAAACGGCGGGCCGGGGGCATCCCGGTCGTGGTGGGGTTCGGTATCTCCACCCCCGAACAGGCGGCCGACGTGGCCGCGGTGGCGGACGGAGTGGTGGTGGGGAGCGCCCTCATCGACCGCTGCGAGCGCGAGGGCGCCGAGGGCGTGCGCGAGTTCGTCGCGGCCCTCAGGGGGGCGATGGAGCGGGACGGTCCGGATCCACCCGCAGCCTCTTCGCCACCTCCGCATCCGGGCTCACGAACACCGTCTTCTCGCGCTCCAGAGTGACCGTGCCGGGCCGGGCGCCCCTCGGCTTGCGCACGTACTTGCGGCGGGTCCAGTCCACCGGGACGGTGCCGGAGGTGCGGCCCTTCGAGTTGACCGCGGCCAGGATGGCGGCTTCCTCCAGGTCGCGGGGCGCGGGGCTGCCCTCGCCGCGCCAGCGCAGGATCACGTGTGCGCCGGAGGCGTGGCGGGCGTGCAGCCAGATGTCGTCGGGATCGGAGTGGTGGAAGGTCAGTTCGTGGTTGCTCGCCGCCCCGCGCCCCACCCGGATCTCGGTGCCCTCCGAACTGCGAAAGCGGTGGTAGGGAAGACGGGTGGGAGCCTTCCGCGATTTCGGCCCCGGAGCGGGCAGTCCCAGCCGCCGCTCCAGTTCCCCGGCATCCATCGATCCCTCTGTCACCTCCTCGGAAACCGCGTACCAGGCGGCCAGCCGGGCGTCCGCTTCCTCGATCTCGGCCGGGAGCGTGGCCGCGGCCCGCTCCACGCGCGCGGCGCGGGCGTAGTAGCGCGCCGCGTTCTCGTGCGGCGCCAGCGTGGGATCGAGCGAGACGCGGATGGTGCCGCCCTCGAAGTCGTCGAGCGACACCCGGGCCGCCCCGCGCGGGATCAGCTTCATCCTCGCGAGGAGCAGATCCCCGATCCCCCGCATGCGGACCGGGTCCTCGAGCCGGGAGAGCTGTTCCTGCAGGCGCACCAGCCGGCCCTCTGCGGTGCCGATGCGCCGTTCCAGGGCCGACATCACCTCGGACGGCACCAGGCTCGCGCGCGCAAGCGTCCCCGACCCGTCGGCCAGCGCGGCGAGCAGGGTCTCGCGCGGGCTGCCCTCCATCCCCGGAAGGGGATAGGGATAGGGCTGGAGCCCCTGGCCCGAGGACAGCAGCCGGGGATCGAGGTCCTTCAGATCCCGCCACCTGCGCCAGCGCTGCCAGCCTGCTTCGTCGTCGTCATCCAGAAACGCGCGTGCGTTCATGCGCGAGGTGTAGGCGACGTTCCGGACCAGGGTGGCCACCCGCTGGCGCGGCGCCACATCCTGGAACAGCTCGCGCCACGTTGACAGGCCCATCGGGCGGCTGGCCCCCCGGCGTTTCGACGGGCGCGGCAGCTCGTAGACCGCGCCCGGCAACAGCCTGCGCTCCCCGGAGCGGCGTGGTCTGAGCACGCTCCGGATGCGGTCGTCGGCGCCCTCGGTGAGGATTGCGTTCCAGCGGCCCGGCGAGAACTCCAGCACGAGTCGTGTGCGCCGCGTCCGTCCCCGCAGGCGGGTGATCTCCATCAGGATGGCGCGCTCATCCGCGGGTGCGGCGACCTCGCGCACGATCCCCGCCAGCGGGACGGCGCCCGCAGGAGGGGTCGCCTCGTCGATGACGGCGAGCCCCGTGGAGGCCGGGTGCATGGCGAACACGACCGTCCGTCCCCGCAGAAAGAGCGCAACCCGGCCTGCGCCGCGATCCAGATGGAGGGCGCGCGTCCGCCCTGCGCGCAACTCCCGCCCGAGCGCGCGGACCGTGGCCGCCACCAGCAGACTGTCCCATTGCATGACGGCAAAGCTATCGGCAACCGCGAGTCGACGCGCCATCGGCGGAGGAGTGTCCGGGTCCGGAGGACGCTCGCCGGGGTTGATTCCTCCCGGCCACAGGCGCTATCTACTCCCCTGTATGACTGCTCCCGGCAACCATCCTCTCGTCGTTCGCGCCGCCGACGGACTTCTCCCCTCCTGGGCGCAGGCGAGCGACTCCCGGCGCCGGCACATGACCCGGGTTTCGAACCTTATGCGCGAATGGGCAGTAGTACGCGCAGAATGCGAAGACGAAATCGTGCGATGGGCGGCGCTGGGGCATCTCCACGATGTCCTGAGAGACGGCGATCCCGCGGAGTTGCGGACGATGGTGGACGATGAATTCGCCGAACTCCCCGGGAAACTGCTGCACGGCCCCGCCGCCGCCGGCCGGCTTGCCCGCGAAGGCGTCGGCGACGGCGGCATGTTGCGGGCTGTGGCCTTCCACACCCTCGGTCATCCCGACCTGGACACCGCGGGCATGGCGCTCTACGCGGCGGATTTTCTCGAGCCCGGCCGCGCGGTCCGGGCGGAATGGCGGGCGTCGCTCCGGGGGCGCATGCCCGATGAAATGGACGACGTCGCCCTCGAGGTGGCGAGCGTGCGCACAGAGCACCTGCGGGGGATCGGCGGGTCGGTCCGGCCCGAAACCGCCGCATTTCTGGAGCTGCTGAGGATGAGGGCTCATGGGTAGGTTGCTCCGCGGACTTGCCCTGGTGGCCGTGCTCGGCGGACTGGCCGTGCTGGCGGGCTCCGCGGCGCTTCAGTGGTGGGAGCCTCCCGAGACGACGCCCGTGACCGTCGACGTGATCGCCAACCCACGCGAACGGGTGCGCGTGGAGGTCCTTAACGCGGGTGGAGTCGCCGGGATGGCGCGTGAAGCCACCGAGGTCCTGCGCGACGCCGGATTCGATGTGGTCGAGTTCGGCAACGCCGACGCGTTCGACCGCGACAGCTCCGTGGTGCTGGCCCGGCTGGGGCGGGTCGACCTGGCGTCGATGGTGGCGGACGCCCTGGCAATCCCCACCTACCAGGACGAGCCCGACTCGACCGCCTACGTCGACGTCACGGTGCTGCTCGGGAGCATCTGGGATCCCTCCATCCTGATGGAGCGCGAGGCTGAACTCGCGCAGGACACGATTATGGTACCCGCGCCCGAGCCGGGCTGGCGCGGGCTTCTCTCCCGTCTCAGGGGCTGGGCGGACGGTCTGAACCAGGGTAACCAGCGATGAGCAAGAAGAAGCGCAAGTCGAGCCGCGCGGCGCGGGCGAAGGCCGACAGGTCCGAGGGAACCCTGGGCGAATGGTTTCGCGTCATCGTCATCTGGGGGGGGCTCTTCCTGTTGATCCGGTTCTTCGTCCTGCAGACGTTCGTCATCATCTCGGGTTCGATGATGGACACGCTCCTGCTGGGCGACTTCCTGGTGGTGAACCGGGCCGCGATCGGCTCGCCCATCCCCGGTACCTCGCTTCGCATCCCGGGCTACTCGAGCCCGGAACGCTTCGACATCCTCGTGTTCGATCCCCCGCACGAGGAGAACATGATGCTGGTGAAGCGCCTGATCGGCCTGCCCGGAGACACGCTGGAGATGCGCGACAAGACCCTCTATATCAACGGCTCGGTCGCGGATGAGCCCTACGCGCAGTACACCCCGGCGAGCCCGGACCATTCGGACATCCGCATGACCTGGCAGACGCCGTTCCTGGTGCCCGGCGAAGACGCGGATTCCTATCGCCCCAGCCGCGACCACTGGGGTCCCATCATCATCCCGCCCGACAACTACTTCATGCTTGGCGACAATCGCGACGAGAGCCAGGATTCGCGCTTCTGGGGGCTGCTGGAGGGCTGGCGGCTGGAGGGCCGCGCCATGTTCATCTACTACTCGTACGAACGCGGCACCATGACGCCATTCCCGTGGATCCGCCGCATTCGCTGGGACCGTATCGGGGACCGCATCCGCTGACGCGGGCCGGGAATCGCTACCCGGTGAGCACCGTCAGCCGGCTCGCCCGCAACTGACCGCACGCCGCATCGATGTCGCGTCCGCGGGGCTCGCGCACCATCACCGCCACCCCGCTCTCCTCCAGCTTCCTGCGGAATGCCTGCACCCTCGCGGGCGCGCTCGGACGCCACTCGGGCTGGTAGGGAATCGGGTTGAAGGGGATCAGGTTCACGAAGGCGCGCGTGTCGCGCGCGAAATCGGCCAGGGCGGGGATGAGCGCGAGGTCGTCGTTCACGCCCCGGATCATCGTGTACTCGAGCGTGATGCGGCGGCCGCGCACCCGGCGGAATCGTTCGAGGGCGGCTTTGACCTCGGCCAGCGGATAGCGCTTCTCCAGCGGGATCAGCTCGCGGCGCAATCCGGACTCGGGAGCGTGCAGCGAGAGTGCGAGCCCGAACTGCTCCGGGCGTTCGGCCAGGGAGCGGATTCCGGGGACCACGCCCACCGTCGACACCGTGATCCTGCGCGCCCCGACCCGGTAGCCGCCATTGAGGATGGTGAGCGAGGGCAGGACCGCGCGCGGGTTGGCGAGCGGCTCGCCCATCCCCATGAAAACAATGTTGGAGATCTCGCCCATGTCGCGGCGGCGCGCCCAGCGCCGGGAGGCCCGGAACTGGGCCACGATCTCGCCCGCGGTCAACTGGCGCCGGAAGCCCGACCAGCCGGTCGCGCAGAAGGTGCACCCCAGCGGGCAGCCCGCCTGCGACGAGATGCACAGGGTGAGGCGGGAGCGGGTGGGGATGAGCACGGACTCCACCAGCTCGCCGTCCCACAGGCGCCACAGGTGCTTTACGGTCCCGTCACGCGAGACGGACACGCTGGCGGTGGCGGGCTCCTCCAGCCGAAAGGCCGCGCCGAGGACGTCGCGTTCGCCCAGCGGCAGGTCGTTCATCTCCCCGAAGCCGCGGGCATCGTTGTGGAACACCCAGCGTTCCACCTGGCCGGTGCGGAACTCCGGCTGTCCGCGTTCGCGGAAGTGGCGGCGCAGTACCTCGCGCAATTCCGCCGGGACCAGGCTCAGCAGATCGGGGCGCTCGTCGCCGTTGCCTTTTCGCACCATGGCCGTCCCGAGGGGAGTCACCGCACGCTCACTCTCACGCCCCGTCCGGAAACAGGCGAAGTCTCCTTGCTTGAGCCGGGGGCGTACGCTGACTAACTTAGCGCGATTTCGCAGGAGAGGGGCCCTTGGCTTCCTCTTCCATCCCCGCTCGCGAGTTTCTCGACGAGCACTCCCCGCTTGTCCGATTCGTCGGCTTGTCCTCGTTCTCAACCCGGGCTTACATGACTGATCCGAAACTCGAGCGCACTTCCCGGCGGTCGCGCATGGCGGGAAGTCTCCGCGAGCAGGACTCGGGCCGCACGCAGCAACTCGCCGGCTGGGTTCATCGGCGCCGCGACCTGGGCGGCATGGTGTTCATCGACCTGCGCGACCGCTCCGGGATCGTGCAGGTTTCCTTCGGCCCCGACTGGACGGAACCGGAATCGTTCCGCGCCGCGGGCAAGCTCGGCGCCGAAGACGTGATCGCGGTGTGCGGCGAGGTCGTCCGGCGGCCGGAGGACGCGCGAAATCCCGAAATGGCGACCGGGGCGGTGGAACTGCAGGCCACGAGCTTCGAACTGCTCGGGGACGCGGACACGCCTGCCATCCCGGTGCATCAGAACCCCGGAGAGGAGCCTCCCGCGGAGGAACTGAGGCTGCAGCACCGACACCTGGACCTGAGGCGCGCGCCCATGCAGGCCGCGCTGGAGCTGCGTCACCGGCTGGTGCTCGAAACCCGCAACTACCTCGACCGGCTGGGCTTCATCGAGATCGAGACCCCGATCCTGACGAAGCCGATGCCGGAGGGAGCGCGCGACTTCCTGGTGCCCAGCCGGGTCCACCCGGGAGAGTTCTACGCGCTGCCGCAGAGCCCGTAGATCTACAAGCAGATCCTCATGACGGCGGGCTTCGACCGCTACTTCCAGATCGCGCGCTGTTTCCGCGACGAGGATCAGCGCACGGACCGGCAACCGGAATTCACCCAGATCGACGTCGAGGCCTCGTTCATCGCGCCGGAGGATCTCCTGGGGTGGATCGAGGGGCTCATGGTCCGCCTTTCCGAGGTGGCGGGGATGGGCACGCCCGCGCCGTTCCAGCGGATGGCGTACCGCGATGCCCTGGAGTGCTACGGAAGCGACCGTCCCGACCTCCGCTTCGGGCTCGAGATCGGGGACTGGTCGAAGCCCTTTGCGGATGTGGACTTCCGCATCACGCGCGCGGCGCTGGACGCGGGCGGGCGGGTGCGCGGACTTTGCGTTCGCGGAGGCGCATCGCTTTCCCGCAAGCAGGTGGGGGCGATCGAGTCGGCCGCGAGGAAGGCCGGCGCGCCCGGACTGCTCTGGGTCAAGCGCACCGAGGACGGCGGCTCGGGCCCGCTCGCCCGCTTCCTGGCCGAGGGGCACTACGACGCGCTGGGCCTGCGTGCCGGCGATCTGGCCCTGGCCGCAGCCGGGCCGGACGCCGTTACTTCCCCGGCGCTGGCGGCGGCGAGGCTGCGCGCGGCGGAAGTGGCCGCCATGCCCCGCGACCGGGAACACGCGTGGGCGTGGATCCTCGACTTCCCGCTCTTCGACCCGCTTCCCGACGGGGCGGGCATCACCTTCAACCACCATCCCTTCGTGATGCCGGCCGAGGAGGACCTGCCTCGCCTGGAGTCGGATCCGCTGTCGTGCGGGGCACGTGCGTACGACCTGGTGTATAACGGTTCCGAACTCGGGTCGGGCAGCCTGCGCATTCATGACGCGCGATTGCAGGAGCGCGTGCTGCGGGTCCTGGGGCTGGGCGACCGGCAGATCGAGGAGCGCTTCGGATTCCTCCTCAGGGCACTGCGCTCGGGTGCTCCTCCGCATGGCGGCATCGCCCTGGGGATGGACCGCATCGTGCAGCATTTCGCCGGAGCCGCAAGCCTGAGAGACGTGATCGCGTTCCCGAAGACCACCGCGGCGAGAGCGCTCTTCGAGGCCGCGCCCGGACGTCCGGGAAGGGCGGAGCTGGAGGCGCTGAAGCTCGCATGACCCAGACCATGGTGGAGCACCGCCTCGACACCGAAGGAGCCGATCCGCTCCTGCTGGCCGGGGTCAACGACGCCAACATGCAGGGTCTGGCGCGTCTCTTCGGCATCCGGGTGATCCTGCGCGGCGACCGGCTGCTGCTCTCGGGCGCGCTTGAAGGCGTGGAGCGGGCCGTCCCCGTGGTGCGCCACATGATCGAGCTGGCGCGCATGAGGGTCGGGTTCGACGCCTCCGACATCGCGCGCTTCGCCGAGGAGCGTGCGACCGGCAGCCCGTCCGCGTCCGCGGAGACGGGTGGGTCGTCCCGCATCGCGCTGCCCGGGTCACGCCGGGTGATCAGCCCGCGCTCCGAGGGACAGCGGCGCTACGTCGAGGCCATCGACAGCTTCGAAATCGTCATTTCGATCGGTCCGGCCGGCACCGGCAAGACCTATCTGGCCGTGGCCAAGGCGGTGGAGGCCCTCTATCGCAAGCGGGTACGGCGCATCGTGCTGGCCCGGCCCGCGGTGGAGGCGGGAGAGAATCTGGGCTTTCTCCCCGGCGATCTGCAGGAGAAGGTCGACCCCTATCTGCGGCCGCTCTACGATGCGCTGGAGGACATGATGCCGCCCGAGCGCGTGCGCCGTGCCCTGGACGATCGCACCATCGAAATCGCGCCCCTCGCCTACATGCGCGGCCGCACCCTTTCTGACGCCTTCGTCATCCTGGACGAGGCCCAGAACGCCACCCGGGCCCAGATGAAGATGTTCCTGACCCGGCTGGGCCTGAACTCGCGCGTGGTCATCACCGGCGACAAGACCCAGATCGACCTTCCCAATCGGGCCGACTCGGGTCTGCTTCAGGTGGAGAACATCCTCCGTAATGTGAAGGGCATCGCGCTCGTCTATCTGGACGCGGTGGACGTCATCCGCCATCGCCTGGTGAAGCACATCATCCGCGCGTACGAGAAGGACACGCCGGAAGGAGAGTCCGGGTGACCCTCTGGCGCATGCTGTCGAGCCCGCCCGGGCGTCTCTGGCCGGAGGCGGTCGTGCACCACGGCGCGCGCGTCGTGATGCTCGCCGGACTCGCCCTCATGGTGACGGTGGGGTTTCCTCCCAACCCGCGGGTCGCCGACGTGAGCGGGTACGAGGCCGGGGTGGTCGCGACCGAGGACCTGATCGCCGAGGTCGAGTTCGCGGTGCCCAAGTCCGCGACCGAGCTGGAGCGCGACCGGGCGGCCGCGGTAGCCGCGGTGCCGATGATCTACCGCCACCGCCCGGAGGCGGGCGACTCCACCGCCGAAGCCCTCGACCGCTTCTTCGCCACGGTCGAGGAGACCCTGGGGGGGGACTCCATCGCGCTCGATTCCGTGCTGGCGGCCGAAAACATCGCGGCGACGCCCGCGCTGTTGGAGACGCTGCGGGATGCGGCCGTCCGCGAAGCGGTCCACCGGGCCGCGCTGCGCGCCGCGCGGGAACTCATCCCGGCCGGCGTGGTCGACGCGACGACACGGGACAATCTGGGCGACCGCATCACAGTGCTCGACGAGGGCGGCGAACGTTTCGTGCCGGCCGGGGAGCTGCTTACCGCCACCGACCTGTACAACCGCTCCGCCGAGCTGCTGCCCCGGGACGCTTCTCCGGAGGCGACCGAGATCCTGCGTCTGCTCCTCATCCGCTTCCGCGAGTTCAGCTACCTGCCCAACCAGGAAGCCACGGCGGCCCGGCGCACGGCCGCCCGCCAGTCCGTCGCCACCACGCGCGGCAACGTGCTCACCGGAGAGGCCATCCTGCGCGCCAACCAGCAGGTCACCGAAGAGGACCTGGTGCGCCTGCGCGCCTACGAAGAGCAGCTGCGCACGCTCGGGCTGCTCGGCGCCACCGCCACCGGCTTCCTGCCGTCCCTCGGCGCGTACCTCCTCCAGGTGCTGTTGCTCGGGATGCTCTGGATCGTTCTGTGGGCCTATCGCGGCGAGGTGTACGCCAACTTCCGCTGGATGACGCTCCTGGCTCTGCTGCTGGCGACGTACTTCGGCTCCGCGATCGTCATTTCGCGGGTTGCCATCTTCCCGCCCGAGCTGCTCCCCATAGCCTTCGTGACGCTCTCGGTGGCGGTGGTGTGGGACGGCCGCCTCGCGCTCATGCTCGCGCTGGTGCTGGCCGTCGTCACCGCGTCGCTCACACCCTTCCAGGGCGCGGACGTCATGGTCACCACCATGGTCGGCGGCGGTGCCGCGGCGCTCGCCGTGGGGGCGGTGCGCCGGCGCTCGCAGAGCTGGACCTTCATCGCCGTCATTGCCGCATCCTACGCTCTCGTCACGCTCTCTCTGTGGCTCAGCCGGATGCAGCCCTCCGCGGGGGTGCTCTCGTCCATCGGCTGGACCACGGGCAACGCCATCGTAAGCGCGGGCCTGGCGCTCCTCTTCGTGCCCGCCTTCGAGTGGTTCACGGGCATCACCACGGATCAGACCCTGCTCGAGTTCGCGGACCCCAACCGCACACTGCTCAAACGGCTGTCGATGGAGGCGCCGGGTACCTACGCCCACACCATCAACGTGGCCAATCTGGCCGAAGCGGCGGGAACCGCCATCGGCGCCAACGGGCTCCTGTGCCGGGTGGGCACGTACTATCACGATGTCGGCAAGGTGCTCGAACCGCAGTACTTCATCGAGAATCAGCACGGAGGCGTCAACCCGCACGACCGCCTGGAGCCGGCGATCTCGGCGGCCATCCTCCGGCGCCACGTGGTCGAGGGACTGCGGCTCGCCCGTCAGGAAAAGCTGCCCGCGGCCATCTCGGCCTTCATCGCCGAACACCATGGCACCCAGCGCATCGGCTACTTCTACGGCAAGGCGCTCGCGCAGGCCGGCGAAGAGAATGTCGACGCAACCGAGTTCCATTATGCGGGACCGAAGCCACAGTCCGAGGAGACGGCAGTGGTGTTCCTGGCAGATCCCGTGGAGTCGGCCGCGCGCACCCTGCGCGACCCCACCCCGGAACGCATAAGAGCCATGATCGACGCGATCGTGGACAGCCGGGTGGCCGATGGCCAGCTGGACGAGGCGCCGCTCACCTTCGCGCAGGTCTCGCTCGTGAAGGAGCAGTTCGCGACGGTGCTCGAAGCGATGTACCACCGCCGCATCGACTATCCCGAAACCGAGCATATCAGCAAGGCTCGCGGGAGCGTGGGCGGCGATGAGGACGGAGCCGCCTCGGCCGACGAAGATGGGGACGGAGCCGCCTCGGCCGACGACCAAGTGGACCAGACCGCGTCCGGCGCGGATCCGGCCGCCCCCTCCTCCACCGCCTGACTCCGCCCCGGAATCGTGACCGGGCCCCAGGTGCTGCTCGACGTCGACTCCCCGGTCGCGGCCGAATCTGCGACATCGGCTCGAACCCGCGCGAGCCTCGCCCGTGCCGTGCGCACGACGCTGGCGGACGAGGGAACGAAGAACGGAGAGGTGTCGCTCACCCTCGTCGGAGACGACCGCATCCGTGCCCTGAATCGCGACTACCTCGGCCGCGACCGGGTGACCGACGTGATCTCCTTCGCCCTCCACGGTCCGGGCGAGCCGCTGCTGGCCGACATCTACATCGGATACCCGCAGGCCCTGCGCCAGGCGGCCGAACTCGGACTGTCCGCCGACGAGGAGCTGGTGCGGCTCGCGATCCACGGCACCCTCCACGCGCTGGGGCACGACCATCCCGTGGAGGACCGCTTCTCGAGCGCGTTCTTCCGCCGCCAGGAAGCGCTGGTGAAGCGGGTGCTTGCCGCCGCCGACGGGTCCCGCGAGAATTCTCGCGCCTCGTCGAACCCGCTCTAGCTTCCGGACCATTCGCCGTGTCGTCGCAAGAGTCCCTCGCGCTCCGCAAGGAGGTGCTGCTGGCCGCGATCGCCCAGGGGAAGATCGCGGAGGCGAACCATACCCTGGCGAAGCTCCATCCCTCGGATGTGGCGGACGTCCTGGAGTCGCTCTCGGACGCCGACCGCCTTGTCGTCCTGCGCGCTCTCCCCGCGGAGCTGGCCTCCGAGACCCTGGCCGAGATGGAGGAGGACGAGCACGCGGCGGATCTGCTTGCGGCCATGACGCCCCACCGCGGCGCGAAACTCCTGAGCGAGCTGGCCGACGACGACGCCACCGACCTGGTGGCCGACCTGCAGCCCGAGGAGCGGGCGCGCATCCTCGCGGAAATGTCCGTCGAGGACGCGGGAGAGATCCGCGAACTGCTCGCCTATCCGGAGGAGAGCGCGGGCGGCATCATGACCGCGGCGGTGGTCTCGGTGCCCGAAACCCTCACCGCGGGGCAGGCGATCGAGGAGGTCCGCCGGCAGGGCAGGGAGGTGGAGGACTTCTACACGGTGTGGGTTGTCGACGGCGGCGGACGGCTGGTGGGAACCGTCCCTCTCGACGATCTGATCCTGGCTGAGCCGGAGGACCCGGTCTCGACGCTGGTGGAGCCCGTGGCGGCGGCGGTGAGTCCGGACGAGGACCAGGAGGAGGTTGGCCGCCTCATGGCTCGCTACAACCTGCCCACGGTGCCGGTGGTGGATCCCGGTGGAAGGCTGCTGGGCCGCATCACCTTCGACGACGTGCTCGATGTCATGGAAGCCGAGCAGACCGAGGACATCCTGCGCTTCGGCGGTGTCCCGAACGACGAATCGCTGGGGGCGAGCTGGGTGGCGGCGGTGCGAACCCGTCTTCCGTGGCTGGTGCTGAACCTGCTGACCGCGACCGCGGCGGCGCTGGTTGTCTATTTCTACGCCGATACCGTCGAGAGCGCCGTCATTCTCGCGGTCGTCATGCCGGTGATCGCCGGGATGGGCGGGAACGCCGGGTCCCAGGCCCTGGCGGTGACGGTCCGACGGCTGGCGTTGCGCGACGATGTGGGCGCCGACCCCAGGGCAGTGGTGGGCAAGGAAGTCCTGGTGGGTCTTGTGAACGGGGCCGTGCTGGGAGGCCTCGTGGCCGGGGCGAGCCTGCTGGTCCCGGGCGGCGACCCGCGCCTCGGGCTGGTCGTGCTGATCTCGATGTGGGGCACGATGCTGATGGCGGGGTTCGGAGGGGCGTTCATCCCGATGCTGCTCCACCGCCTGGGATTCGACCCGGCGGTGGCGTCCTCGGTCTTTCTGCACACCACAACCGATCTTCTGGGCTTCATGCTCCTGCTGGGCCTTGCCACCGCCCTCCTGATGTAGCCGATAATTGGACGTCCCTCCCGAGATACTGATCGACGGACACTCGCTCACGCTGGAGGCGGTGGAGAGGGTGGCGCGCGCGGCCCCCGGCACGCAACGCCTTTCACTGGACGCCGCGGCCGCCAAGCGCATGCGGGCCTCCCGCGCCACGATCGAGCGGCTGATCGGGTCGGGCGAGCCGGTCTACGGCATGACCACCGGGTTCGGGCGGCTCGCCGAGGTCGTCATTGCACCCGGGGACCGGCGGACGCTGCAACACAATCTGATTCGCAGCCACGCCTCCGGCGTCGGCGAGCCCCTCCCCCGCGAATGCGTGCGCGCCATCATGCTGCTGCGTGCCAATGCCCTGGCCCGGGGACACTCGGGTTGCCGCACCGGGCTCGTTGAGCGCCTTCTGGACATGCTCGACCGCGGGATTCACCCCGTCATCCCCGAATTCGGCTCGGTGGGCGCGAGCGGTGATCTGGCGCCCCTGGCGCACGTGGCCCTGAGCCTTCTGGGTGAGGGATACGGCGAGGCGGACGGCGAGCAGCGCTCCATGGACGACCTCCTGGCCGAATCGGGCCTCGCGCCTGTCAAGCTGGGGCCCAAGGAAGGCCTCGCGCTCATCAACGGAACCCAGGCGACCACCGCCCTGGGAGTTCTGGCGCTGCTGGCTGCTGAGCGGGCGCTGGACACCGCCGAGGCGAGCGGCGCGATGTCGGTGGAGGCGCTCCTCGGGACGCCGGAGGCGTTCCGTCCGGAGATCCAGGCCGCGCGCCCCCACCCGGGGCAGGCGCTGTCCGCCGCCCGCCTGCGCGCCCTCATCGCCGGATCCGAGATTCGCGAGTCGCACCGGGTCGGCGACCCGCGGGTGCAGGACGCGTATTCGCTTCGCTGCATCCCGCAGGTGCACGGGGCCGCCCGCTCCGCGCTCGGCTACGCCCGCGGCATCCTCGAAGTGGAGATCAACAGCGCGACCGACAATCCCCTCGTGTTCCCGGAAGCCGGGAAACACTCCGGCAAAGCCCGCGAGATCCTCTCCGGAGGCAATTTCCACGCCCAGATCGTGGCGCAGGCGCTCGACCTGCTCGCTATCGCGGTGGTGGACGTGGCGTCCATGTCCGAGCGCCGCATCGAGCGGCTCGTCAACCCCGACCTGTCGCTCGGGTTGCCCGCCTTTCTCGCCCGACGCCCGGGGCTGGAGAGCGGCCTGATGGTCGCGCAGGTGGTGGTCGCCGACCTGCTTTCGGAGATGCGCGTCCTGGCCCATCCGGCGAGCGTCGACTCGGTGCCGACCAGCGCGAGCCAGGAAGACCACGTCGCCATGGGGCTCGCGGCTGCGCGCAAGGCGCGACGGGCGGTGTCCAGCCTGGAGCACATCCTGGCCGCCGAACTCCTGTGCGCGGCGCAGGGCATAGACTACCGCCGTCCGCTGCGTTCGGGCGATGCGGTCGAAGAGGTGCACGCGCTCGTCCGCACGCGGGTTGCGACGCTTGCCGGCGACCGGTCACTGACCGCGGACCTTGAGGCGCTTGCCGATCTGGTGGCCTCGGGCGCCATCGCCGACATCACCAGCAGCGCCGGGAGAGGCTCATGACCCGCACGCAACAGACCCGCACCGTGCGGGCCCCCAGGGGAGAGCGCATCTCCTGCCGCGGCTGGACCCAGGAGGCCGCCCTTCGCATGCTCATGAACAACCTCGACCCCGAGGTCGCCGAGGCCCCCGACGCCCTGGTGGTGTACGGCGGTACCGGCAGGGCGGCGCGCTCCTGGGACGCCTTCGACGCCATCGTGCGCACCCTGCGCGAGCTCGCCG